>DATGWB010000198.1:0-7436 GCA_035299725.1 Thermoplasmata archaeon | reverse complement strand
GACCACATGCTGGGCAGTTTGGCCCGCTGGCTCCGCCTCATGGGGTACGACACGGCATACCCGGAACCGGGTCCGGACCGCGATCTGATTGATCGCGCACGGACGGAGGGGCGCATCCTCCTGACCCGCGACAAAGAGCTCGCCGCCCGCGTCCCCGGTGCGGTCCAAATCCGGAGCGATGAGCTCGAGGTGCAGATTCGCGAGGTGGCGGGCGTCCTCGGGCTGGGGCTCGTGAATCCGCTGTCGCGGTGCTCTCTGTGCAACGAGGTCCTCGTTCCGGTTCCGCCTCAAGACGTGAAAGGTCTGGTACCGGAGGCCGTACGCTCCCGTCACCAGGAGTTCTGGCGATGCCCCTCCTGCAAGCGCGTGTATTGGCAGGGTAGCCACTGGGACAAGATGGTCGAGCGGCTGCACCACCTCGACCTCCCACCAGCGCCATAGCCTCCGTGCGTTTGCGGATCTTCCCGCGGGAGGGAAACCCTGATATGGCGAATCGAAAATGGGGTGAGGGTCTAGCGGATGGATGGCTCCCTTGTTCTCGAGGACGGAACGGCCGTCCGGGGAGCGTTTTTCGGGGCGCGCAAGAGGGTTTTCGGCGAGCTCGTGTTCAACACGAACATGACGGGCTACACGGAAGCCCTCACCGATCCGTCGTATCGCGGCCAGATTTTGATGATGACGTATCCGCTGATCGGCAACTACGGCGTCGATCCGGAGACGATGGAGTCCGAGACGATCCAGCCGACCGGATTCGTCGTCCGAGAGGCCTGCTCCGCTCCGAGCCATCCGCGGAGTTCGCTCGGCCTTTCCGAATTCCTGAAGACCTATGAGACTCCGGCCATCGAGCAGGCAGACACCCGAGCTCTCACAATCAAGATTCGTTCGAAAGGGACCATGAAGGCCGCCCTCGTCCGCGCCGACGAGGACGTCGAGGCTGTCGCCCGCGAGGTCCGCAAGTCTCCGCACCCCGACACGAGGAACCTCGTCGGCGAGGTGAGTTGTCGGCGCGCCGAACGGTATCCCGGTTCCGGGAAGCGGACCCTCGTCGTGGTCGATTGCGGCGTGAAGCGGAACATCATCCGCGAGGCCCAGCGATATGCGGACGTGATTCGCGTACCCTACGACGCGACCGCGGATGAAATCCTGACGCACAAGCCGGATGGCGTGATCCTCTCCAACGGTCCGGGGGATCCGGCCCATCCAGAGGTCCGCGCGACCGCTGTGAGGACCGCAAAAGACCTCGTGGGCCGCACACCTCTTCTTGGAATCTGCCTCGGCCATCAGCTGCTCGCCCTCGCCTTTGGCGGGAAGACGTACAAACTGAAGTTCGGGCACCGGGGAGGCAATCAGCCGGTCAAGGATCTTCGGAGCGGACGCGTCCACATCACGTCGCAGAACCATGGATTCGCGGTCGACGCCGACTCGTTCCCGAGTTCCGAGTTCGAAGTGACGCACCTGAATCTCAACGACGGCACGGTCGAAGGCATGGCCCACCGGGAGCTCCCGATTTTCTCCGTGCAGTACCATCCCGAGGCGCGGCCCGGGCCGTGGGACAACGAGTACATCTTCCGAGACTTCGTCGCGGAGCTCAAGGGGGCGTAGCACGGGCGGAGGGGGTGGGGCCGATGCCCAAGCGCGGGGACGTTAGGACCGCGATGGTCGTTGGCTCCGGACCGATCGTCATCGGCCAGGCCGCCGAATTCGACTACTCCGGGACGCAAGCCTGTCGGTCCCTCCGCGAAGAAGGCGTTCGGGTCGTCTTAGTGAACAGCAACCCGGCGACGATCCAGACGGATCCAGAAACCGCGGACGCGGTGTATGTGGAACCCCTTACGGTCGAATTCCTCGAGAAGGTGATCGCGAAGGAACGTCCGCAAGGGATCCTGAGCGGGATGGGCGGTCAAACCGCCCTGAACCTGTGCAGCGAACTCGCCGAGGCGGGCGTCCTTCAACGGCACGGGGTCGAGCTGCTCGGGACGAAACTCGATGCGATCACGGCGGGCGAGAACCGCGAGCGATTCGCCTCACTCATGCGGACGATCGGCGAGCCCATTCCCCGGAGCCGTGCCGCCTCGGATCTCGACGCAGCTCGCGAGTTCGTCGACCAGATCGGCTATCCGGTCATCGTCCGCGCGGCGTACACCTTGGGAGGGGCCGGAAGCGGCGTGGCCCACTCGCCGGACGACCTCGAGCGGATCGTCGGCTTCGGTCTCGCCTACTCCCGGATCAAACAGGTCCTCGTCGAGGAGTCCGTCCTCGGCTGGAAGGAGTTCGAGTACGAGGTGATGCGCGACGCCTCAGACAATTGCATCACGATCTGCAACATGGAGAACCTCGACCCGATGGGGATCCACACGGGCGAATCGATCGTCGTGGCGCCGGCGCAGACCTTGAGCGACACAGATCACCAGACGTTGCGATCGGCCGCGTTGCGAATCATCCGTGCGCTGGGCGTCGAGGGTGGTTGCAACATCCAGTTCGCGGTCCATCCGAGGACGAGGGAGTATCGGGTCATCGAAGTGAACCCGCGCGTTTCCCGTTCGTCGGCGCTCGCGTCGAAGGCGACCGGCTATCCCATTGCTCGCATCGCCGCGAAGATCGCGATCGGGCTCCGCCTCGACGAGATCCCGAACCCGGTCACCGGTAAGACTCTGGCTTCCTTCGAGCCCACCCTCGATTACGTCGTCACGAAGATTCCGCGTTGGCCGTTCGACAAGTTCCCGACGGTGGACCGGCGCATCGGCACCTCGATGAAAAGCACCGGTGAGGTCATGGCGATCGGCCGGACGTTCGAGGAGTCCTTCCTGAAGGCCGTACGGTCCCTGGAGATCGATCGAGTCGGACTCGACTCGGGTCCGGCGACGGATGACCAGATCCTCCAAGAGTTGAGGGAGCCTACTTCCGAGCGGATCTTCTCGATTGCCGAGGCTCTGCGGCGCGGGTTCGCGCCCGAGAAGATCGCCGAGGTCACAGCTTGGGACCTGTTCTTCATCGAGAAGATACGACATCTCGTGCAGCTCGAGTCGCGTCTTCGAGAATCCCGGCGGTCCCGAAGCCTCTTGGCGGAGGCGAAGCGCTTCGGGTTCGCGGATGAATCGCTCGCCGCGCTCACTCGAACCTCCGAAGAAGCGATCCGTCGGAGTCGACCGCGGGTCGCGTACAAGATGGTGGACACGTGCGGCGGCGAATTCGAAGCGCGGACGCCTTACTTCTATTCGACGTACGAGGCGACGGGCGAGACGCCGCCGCTGAAAGGACGCAAGGTCCTGATTGTCGGCAGTGGACCCGTCCGGATCGGCCAGGGTGTCGAATTCGACTATTGCTGCGTCCAAGGCATCCTCGCGCTGCGGGAAGAGGGCGTCGCCGCGATCATTGCGAACAACAACCCGGAGACGGTCTCGACCGACTTTGACATCTCCACGCGCCTGTACTTCGAACCGCTCCTACTCGAGGACGTCCTGAACATCATCGAAGAGGAGGACCCGGACGGGGTGATTCTTCAGTTTGGCGGCCAGACGTCGATCAACCTCGCGTTGCCGCTCGCGCGGGCGTTGCGCCGACGTCGTTCTCGGACACGGATCCTCGGCACACCGCCCGCCTCCATCGACCTCGCGGAGGACCGGCGAAAGTTCGCGGCCTTGATGCGCCGCCTCGGGATCCGCCAGGCTGACGCCGCCTCGGGCTACAGTTTCGCCGAGGTGCGAGGGCTTGCCGCGCGCATCGGCTATCCGGTGCTCGTCCGGCCGTCGTATGTGCTGGGCGGCCGCGGCATGGAAATCGTCTACACCGAGGACGACCTCGCGCGGTTCATGGAGACCGCGGTGCGCGTCTCCAAGGACCATCCGGTCCTCGTCGACCGATACCTGGCCCATGCCACCGAAATCGATGTGGACGTCGTGGCCGACGGCCGGGACATCTTCATCGGAGGCATCCAGGAGCACATCGAGGAGGCCGGCATCCACTCGGGTGACGCGGCATGCGTCCTGCCGGCGCAGACGCTTTCGGCGACCGTCCTCAAAGACATCCGGACGATCACGCGGAAGCTCTGCAAAGCCCTCCGTATCACGGGTTTGATGAACCTCCAGCTCGCGGTTCAAGGCGAGGTGGTCTATGTCCTCGAGGCGAATCCGCGAGCGAGCCGCTCCATCCCGTACGTCTCGAAGGCGATTGGCGTCTCCCTCGCCAAGGTCGCGACGAAGGTCCTGCTCGGCCATTCGCTCCGTTCGCAGGGCCTCGTGGGCGAAGCGAAAATCAAACACGTCGCGGTGAAGGCTCCCGTGTTCCCGTTCCAGCGCCTCCCCGGCGTGGACACGATCCTCGGTCCGGAGATGAAGAGCACCGGAGAGGTCATGGGGATCGACCGGTCGCTCGGCCGCGCGTACTACAAGGCCATGCTTGCCGCGGGGAATCCGCTTCCGACCCAGGGGGCCGTCTACGTGACCGTTCGTGACGAGGACAAGCCTGCCATCCTCCCTGTGGTCCAGCGGCTGGCGCGCATCGGCCTGCGGATCTTTGCGACGCGCGGCACGTCGCAGTTCCTCCGAGAGAACGGCGTGGACGCGACCACCGTGTACCGAATCAGCGAGAACGAATTCCCGGACGCCCTCGGGCTCATGCGGCGCGGGGAGATTCGTCTGGTCATCAACACGCCGACGAACTCGACGGGGGCACGGCGAGACGGGTACATGATGCGCCGCCTCGCGGTCGATCTGAACATCCCATTCATCGCGACGGTCCAAGCCGCGGAGGCCGCGGTGCAAGCGATCGAAGAGTTCTCCACCGGGGATCTCGCGGTCGTCCCGCTTCAGGAGTACCGGCGCACGGCCGCGAAGCAGGCGGCAAAGCTTTAGCAAGAGCAGAGGATGGTCTCGTGCGTGCGCCTGATCCGTTGGGTCGGACCTGCCTCGTTCGTCGCCGGCGTCTTGATGATGGCTCTCGCCGTGGCACAGCGTCAGGCCAACGTCTACCTGGTCCTCGTCATCCCGGTCATCGTCGGAACCGGCCCCCTCGCCTTCTTGGGAATCATCTTGGTCTTCGCAGGTTTCCTGCTGACGTTCCTGCTGTGGCCCGCACGATTCGTCGAGGATCCCGGAAATCAGGACGCCTTGCCGACTCCGCCGCAGGGCGCAGCGCCGGCCCGGCGGTGGGGCGGCGTCCTGTTCCTCGGGCCGATCCCGGTCATCTTCGGATCCGACCCGCGAATGACCCGCACGATGCTCCTCATTGGCGTAATCCTCTCCCTGGCGCTCGTCGCCCTGACCGTCATCGCCCTGTTCGCGTGACTCCTTTTTACCCAAGAGCGTTTATCGGGCCCCAATCATGAAAATCCTCATCACGGACGGACTCGAATCGGAGGCGATCTCGACACTCCGAAAACTCCATGAGGTCGACGTGCAAGAGCTCGATTCAAAAGGCCTCCTCAGCGCAATTCCGGAATATCACGCCCTGATCGTCCGGAGTCGAACGACGGTCTCCAAGCCCGTCCTGACCCATGCGACGAACCTGAAGGTCGTGGGTCGCGCGGGAGTCGGCGTCGACAACATCGACGTCGCGGAAGCGACCGCCCGGAAGGTCGTCGTCGTGAACGCTCCGAGTGCCAGCACGATCAGCGTCGCCGAACTCGCCCTCGGCCACATGATTTCCCTCCTTCGCCACCTGACGGAGGCCGATCGGTCGGTCAAGGACGGCAAGTGGGAGAAGAAGAAGTTCGAAGGGCGCGAACTGTTCGGGAAGACCCTCGGCCTCGTCGGCTCAGGGCGGATTGGCGCAGAGGTCGCCAAGCGCGCCGAGGCGTTTGGGATGCGCGTCATCGCATACGACCCGTATCTTTCCCCACCGACGGCGAAAGCGCTCGGGATTCAGCTCGTCGACAAAGATGTCGTGTTCCGGGAAGCCGATGTCGTGAGCGTCCACGCCGCTCTGACCCCGGAGACGAAGGGCATGATCGCCGCGGCCGAGTTCGCGATGATGAAACGAGGGGCGATCGTTGTGAACTGCGCCCGCGCGGAAATCGTCCAGGAGGCCGCTTTGGTGGATGCCTTGCGATCCGGGAGGTTGGCTGGGGCCGCGGCCGATGTGTTTCAGAGCGAACCACCGGTTGGGAGTCCGCTCCTTAGCGCACCCAACGCGGTCTTCACCCCCCACATCGGCGCTTCGACGCACGAGGCCCAGGCGAGGGCGGGGTCGATCATCGCGGACCAGGTGATCAAAGTCCTCGACGGCCGCCGTCCCGAGTTCCTCGCCAACCCGGATGTCTACGGCTGATTCGCAAGAGCCCTCGCCGCCGTGCGCAGGTCCAGCTTGTGGGCACGGGCATATTCGCGGACCTCCGCGATGAGCGCGACGTATTCCGGATACCGCCCTCCCAGATGCCGGATCGCGCGGCCCAGCGCTTTCTCGAACGGTTCGTCGTGGCGGGCCCGGAGCGCTTCTTTCAGGACTTCGGAGCGGGAACTCTGGCCCGTCACCGGCTCACTTCGAGGTCTCGCAGAGCCTCAGGAAGTTACGGAAGATGTCGGCCCCGAACTGGGTGTGCTCGACCTCCGGATGGAATTGCAGTCCGAACAGAGGCCGGCCGCGGTGCCGCATCGCTTGGATGTCGCAGTTCTCCGAGCTCGCGAGAGCCACGAAGTCCTTGGGGAGCTGCGTGACTTCGTCGTTGTGGGACTCCCAGACCTCGAACCGATTCGGGAGCCCTTCGAACAGGACGTCGGGTTGGTGGATCTCCACGACCGACTTGCCGAACTCCGGCACCTTGGCCGGGGCCGCGTCGCCCCCCAGATGCTTCGCCATGAACTGGTGCCCGGCGCAGATCCCGAGGATCGGCGCGTCGAACGCGTCCAGGTACTCGCCGTTCCGCCCCATCTTTCCGGGGTCCACGCCGACGCGGGGCGCGCCACCTGACAGCACGAGCCCGTCGAGGCCGTCGAGCTCCGAGACTCGCGTGTCGTTCGCAACGATCTTCGTCTCGGCACCGAGGTACTTCAGGACCCGCCATTCGCGGTGGGTCCACTGACCTCCATTGTCGACGACGTAGACGCGCATGGGACTCCCGTAGCGGCCGGATGAGAAAAAGATTTCCCCGCGGGAGATCGGCTACTCCCACTCGATGGTCGACGGGGGTTTGTTCGAGACGTCGTACACGACGCGGTTGATGCCTGCGACCTCATTTGTGATGCGAATCGAGATGCGGTCGAGGACCTCGTGGGGGATTTTCGAGTACCCCGCGGTCATCCCGTCGATCGAGTCGACCGCGCGGACCGCGATCGTGTGGCCGTACACCCGGAGGTCCCCGTGGACGCCGACCGTCTGCACTGGCAGGAGGACGGCGAAGTATTGCCAGGGTAGCGGCATGAGCCCGCGGCCCGCCGCGGCCTGGATCTCCTCCTCGACGACGGCGGACGCGTCTCGCACGAGCGCGACCCGTTCCGGCGTCA
>DATGWB010000197.1:0-10137 GCA_035299725.1 Thermoplasmata archaeon | reverse complement strand
ATCGAACGAGTACTCCCGCGATTCCGGCGTTCAGGACCGTCTCTGGGCCGAGGCCGAGCGACTCGTTGGCGAATCGTTTCCCTAACGGCCTCACGTCGGCGCGCGGATGACTTCCTGTCCGTTCATGAACGGCTGCAAGACCTTCGGCACGACGACGGAGCCATCGGCCTGCTGATAGTTCTCCAGGACCGCGACCAGGCCGCGGGACGTCGCCATCGCGGTCGAGTTCAACGTGTGCGGGAAGAACTTGTCCCCGCCGACTTTGCCCGCACGGGTGTTCAATCGACGCGCCTGGTAATCGGTGCAGTTGCTGCAGCTGATCACCTCGCGGTACGCATTCTGCCGCGGAAACCAGCCCTCGATATCGTACTTCTTCGCGGCGACCGTGCCGATGTCCCCGGTGCAGACGTTCACGACCCGGTACGGGATCTCGAGGGCGCGGTAGATCGCCTCGCCGTTCGCGCGGAGTTTCTCGTGCCAGGTCCAGCTGTCCTCCGGCCGGCAGAAGACGAACTGCTCGACCTTGTTGAACTGATGCATCCGGAAGAAGCCTTTCGTGTCGACGCCGTGGCCGCCGATCTCCCGCCGGAACTGCGTCGCGAGTCCCGTGAGCGTTATCGGCAGGTCCGCCTCGTCAATAATCTCGTCCATGTGCATCGCGCCCATCGGATGTTCTGAGGTCGCGATGAGGAACAGGTCCTCACCGTCGATCTTGTACATGACCGTCTCGAAGTCCCCGAGGTCGACGACGCCCTCGTACGCCGCGCGACGCATCATGAACGGGGGGAAGACCGGCGTGAAGCCCTGCTTCAGCATGTAATCGAGGGCGAACGTGAGCAGCGCCTGGTCGAGTCGCACGAGGTCTCCGAGGAGGTAGACGAAGCCCGCACCCGCGACCTTCCGCGCGCGTTCGAAATCGGCGAGACGCAGCGCCTCGAGCAGCTCTCCGTGGGACTTCAACTCGAAGTCGAGCTTCCGCGGGGTGCCCCATCGAGCGACCTCGACGTTCTCCGAGTCGTCCTTGCCGACCGGGACGCTCTCATGGAGGAGATTCGGCAGGCGGAGGAGTCCCTCGCGGACCTTCGCTGCGAGTTCGTCGACCGTTTTGTCGAGCGCGTCGATCTTCTTCGGGAGGCCGGCGGCCTCCTTGCGCAGCTTCTCCGTCGACTTGCCTGCCTTCTTCGCCTCAGCGATGTCCCGCGTGATTTCGTTGCGCCGCCGCTTCAGGTGATCCGCCTCGGCGAGCGCCTTGCGCCATTCCTGGTCCCACCGAATCACGTCGGCGAGGAGCTTCGCTTTGTCCGGCGCATTGCGCTTCGCGAGGTCGTTGCGGATGAGCTCGGGGTTCTCCCGGACGAGCCGGATGTCCAGCACGTCGGCGCCATGCGGCCGAGGCTATTTGTAGGTTGTTTGGTGAGCGTGCGGGTCATCCGACACGGTCTGTTTCTCTGAGCTGATCGTCACGGATGATGGGGGCGAACGGACGCTTATAAGCGGCGAGCTGCCGTCGGCGCGAGAAGCGTCCCAAGGGGGCTTTCCGATCGCCCGACGCGGCATGATAGCAGTCACCGGGTTCTTCGTCGCGATTTTTGCGATCATCGGATATCTGGCCTGGACGACGGCCCTTGGCACGACGGGGCCATGGTTGTCGCCCTCGATCTCTCAACAGGTGTACTCGGCGACGTTGATTTCTGCGACGATCCTAGTCCTTGGTCTCGCCGCGTTCGCTTCGGCCCAGGCCGCCGCGGCCGCTCGGGAGACGCGTTCACTCGACCTGCGGATCGCGATCCTCCGGGGTAGCGGCGTCGCGCAGCTCCCCGGCGTGATCGACACGAATGGGGACCGTGTTCCTCGGGATCGCGGGGGCGATGCTGCCGGGGCAGAAAGCTTCCTTCAGTATCACTTCTTTCTGAACACCGCGCTGATTCTGTTCCTCGGTTACGGATGGCCGTTCCTCGCGGCGTGGGCCTCCGCCGGCCTGGCGATCGGGGTCGGTTCGTCCCGAGGGTAGCGCGTTCTGGTTCGGCGTTCCGGTGCTTCTGCGCCCGCTCCGCGCTTGCCCTCGATGAGCCGACTCACGGTCGGTCGATAACGGTCGTTCGGTGGGAATCAACCGTATCATTGAAGTGATACTCAAGGCTGAGAGTCACCGGTGCATCGTTTCGGGAGGAGACCTAGGTCCCAGCCGGCAGACGCAAATCTATCGGCTACGAGAATCCGAAGTCCGGTCTTTAATAGGCCGGGGGAAACGGAAGACGCAGCAGAGGGACGAGCGTGTCATCCCGACCTTTCTTGGTCAATGCGGCGTTCGCCGCGGTGTTCGTGGTGATCGGCATCCTCGCTCTGGGGACGGCCGTTGGGACGACAGGCCCGTGGTTCTCCGCTACTCTCTCCGCGTCGGCTTATTCCGTTTCGCTGATCGGAGCGATCGTGGTGGCCGCCGCCCTTGGCAGTATCGCGGCGACTCAGATCGCCCGCCTCGAGGACGCCCGCCGCTCCATCGACCTTCGGATTTCAGGCTTGCCGGAGGCGATCCATCTGCCGAAAGGGCTAGAGGCCCGTCTGACGCCGGAGGCGATACGAACGATCCCGCCGAGCGACGAAGAGGTTGACGAGCTCCTGACGACCCTGGCGACGCCGACGCCTGGTGCCCCGCTCGAGGCGGAGATCGAACTCACGGGCACTCTGGTCGAGGTGTCGGCCGCCCTCGCTGCCGCCCGGACACGGAAGGAGCTCTTGAAGGCCCTCCTTGTCGAGCGTACACGGGTCGAAGCGGCGCGTGTGGGAGTCTGGCCTAGCGTCGCCGGACCGATCGCGATCGCCCTCCTTTTCGCATTCGCCGCGAGCGCGATGTTGCCTGGCTCCGAGGGCTTCGCCGCCACGCACTACCAGCTGAATACGGGGCTGGTCCTCTTCCTCGGTTATGGCTGGGCGTTCCTCGGCCTTTGGACCGTGATGGCGTTCGTTCTTCTCTCCTCGCGAGTTCAGGCGGAGGAGTGCAAGCCGATTCCGGTCGGACAGTGAGCGAAAACTCGGCATCAAGGCCGTCGGCCCTCTCGGTCGAGCCGGTCATGCGGAAAATTATATAGAGGGACGCAACTCAGGCTTGATTGGGGGAGCCAAGTTGTCGGTTCGTTCCGCATCTGCAACGTTCGTGTTTGTTGTCCTCGTGGGATTCGTCGCAATCCTCGCCCGCGCGGCCGCAGCCACGACGAACGCGCCTTGGTTCCCGGCGCCGATTACCACACAGGTCTATTCAGTCACGCTGATCGCGAGTTTGATGTTGGCGTTGTTCGTGGTGGCGCTCGCATCGTTGCGGGCGGCCCATCTCGACGAGCTCGTTCTGACGATGGAGCTGCGCCTTTCCACGCTCGCCCGGGTCACAGGCATCGATCCCCGGATTGTACCGGACTCGCCTCGCGCCGCACAGCGTCGAGACGCGAATGCAATCGAGGACGCGCTCGACCCGATCATCGGCCCGGACGATTTCCCTCTGTCGACCCGACGTTCGAGCCACGACACCCTGATTGAAGTCCCACGGGTCGAAACCGCGGTCGGCACTGCCAGCGTCGCAGACGTTCAGCGGGACTTCGCAGCGAGGTACCGCGCGATTCAAACCGCGCGGGGTCGCGTATGGTCCTCGATTGCCGCACCACTTTCGCTCTCCCTCGTGTTCGTCGGGATCTCGGCAATCATGCTCCCTGGTTCCGACGGGTTCGCTCAGACGAACTTTCAGCTGAACACGGCGTTCGTCCTTTTCCTGTCATACGCGTGGTGGCTCCTCCTGGCCTGGTCGATGTACGCGATCGCGGCATTGCCAGGTGGGTCTCGGAAACGCCGCATCTTCCGTCCCCGCCTCTGGGAACGGGTCGAGTGAGCACGTGGCCACATGACCCAATCCGGAGCGGCGCCCGCGGAGTTCCTATCCGCCGTCGATCTCCGCGGGCCGTTGGACGCCGTCCTCTTGCTGAAACGAACGGGGGTGACGCTCGCGGCATGGACGCGCGACCCGGTGCGGATCGATGTGATTACGGTCATGGCGGCGACCCTCATCGGTTCTCTCGTCACGATGGTGGAGGCACTCGGCGGGCCGAACCCACAGGTCACCGTGATCGACGCGGGGGCCAAGCGGATGCTCGCCGCAAGAGTCGATTCCCACACTGCCCTTTTCCTCGTCGCTCCCCGCGGCGTTAGCGAGTTGCTGCTCCGCGAGGAGGCGCAGCGCCTGGTGCGGCGCCTGTCAGAAATCAAGGCGCACGAGGCCGCGAAAGCCGCGGGTCCGTCCTCCCGAACGCTAACCGCGAAGTAAGCTCGTTCTTGGGTTCCGTTCGACGTTGGAGCATGTTTCATAAGGGGATGTACGCATTCTCATCTGGGGGCGTGTTCTCATGTTCGTTGGGCGAGGGGTTCCGTCTTCGATGTTCGGCAACGTGGCTAGAGCGTTGCGCATCCGCGGAGGCGAATGAGCCTGGCCGCGAACAGCGTGATCGGATCGGCGATGCTGGACCACCCAACGCGCCGCCTCATCTATCGCCACCTCTTGCTGCTGCCGGGAGACCACTTCCGCGCGATCGTCCGCAGCCTTCGGTTGGGCCACGGGACGGCCAGCCACCATCTCGACATGCTCGTCCGCAGCGGCCTGTTGGTCAGCGAGCGGACGAACGGACGCCGTCGATACTATGCGAAGGGGGACGAGTCCGAGTCGGAGCGCAATCAGCTGTACACGAAGCACTGGAACTATCGCGACCTGCGCCTCCGGATCCTCTTCGCTCTTGATCGAACTCCGAAGGCGCGCCCTGGGGAATTGGCGCGACTCCTCGGGATCAGTCGTCAGCTCGTAGCGTATCACTTGTCGCGGCTCGTCGAGCTCGGCATGATAAAGCGCGAGAACGGGCGGTATTGGCAGGCCGTGCCGCGCCGGCGGACTTCGTGAAACCGCTTCGAGGAGAGGTCGCCGCCGGCGGAACTCTCTTCGAGAGATCCAGCTTCCCTCGGGCGCCCGAGATCGCTACGTGATGGGGATCGGACCCAACTCGCCCTCGATCACTCGGACAAGCGCTTCCCGCATTTCCGCTCGCGAACGGCTCGCGTCGAGGGGGACGAGGCGGAGGAGTGTCTTGAGGTCTCGGTACTCCCTCGCGAAGATGCGAAGTCGAGGGAGATCCCACTCCCGCTTCCGTCGGATCGCGTCCTCGGGGCTGATCTCCAGAAGGAGGGGGAGGTCTGGCTCGATGTTGAGACTGAGGAAGAGGCCCTCGAGAGTCACGAACAGGGCTCCCCACGATCGCATGTACGCGATGACGTCGGCAACGTAGCGGTCGGAAACGACAATCGTTTGCGGCTGCAGGGTTCGGGAGAGACGCCATCGGACCTCGAGATAGTCCACGATCGTCAGCGCCTGGTAGATCGTCCGGGCCCATCGGTGACCCTCCCACTCGACCATCGTTCGTCCAATTCGCTTCCATAGACTCTCGTAGAGAATCGCGAGTGAGAGTCCCGGTCGACCCTCCCGGTTGAACCAAGGCTGCCGGTGTCCATAGAAATACCGAGCCTGGTAGCCGCGGCCTTGCAGATCCGACACCAACTCCCGCGCAGCGGTGGTCTTCCCTGATCCGTCGATGCCGGAGATCGCCATCAGGATGCCCCGAGAACGCCATCGCTGATACCCACTCGGGCGAACATTCGGCTCCTTCAAGAACCGCGGTATTTCCTCGATCACGTGATACGGGATGTAGCGCTCCGCGTCGATCCACCGCGCCTCGAGTGGCTTGAAGCGAACGGCGGAGTCCGCGCGCAACGCCCACCAGAAGAGAATTCCCCCAAGCTTCGCGCGGAGGGTCGGCTGAGGGACCACACAGAGATCGATGTCCGAGCGGGGGTTGAGTTCCCCCCTCGCGGCGCTCCCTCGGAGGAAGACTACGCGCGCGAATTTCCTCTGGCACACTTTCTCGGAAACGGAGGTCAGATACGCACGGAGACGGGGGACATCCGTCGCGACACCGAGGACGACCCAGGTCCGCATGAATCCACCATAGAAGAGGAACCAGACAATGGTGTGGAACGCGAGCCACGCGAGGATTATCTTGAGGATGCCAACCTGGAGAATTACGAGGATCAGAACAAAAGCGGATTCCAAGGTGACGCGGGCCACCACTTCCGTGAGGGCATACCAGCCGATGCTCTGAATGAGCCAACTCCGGAGGAGTTTGTGTACCACCCGCGGCTCAGGCTTCATTCGTCACCGCGGACGGGAACACAACGAGTTGAATGGGAAATGAAACGCGGAGATGGGGTAAGGCATTGACTCAGAGCGTATTTACTCATGTTATCTACCGCGATTATCGCCAGATGTATTTTGCATGCGAGGCGTTTTTTAACGATACGACCGTCGGGGCGGGGGAGGATGAGGAGAACGGTCTTGAACCTGCGGTCCGGGCGTCTGCGGGTTTTCGTCGTCTTCGGCGTGATTGTCTTGGGGACGCTCTTCTCCGCGCTCGCGTCCGTTCAACTCGTTCCGATGCCCACGGATCCTGACGGACCCTTCGACACGAGCGACAGCCCAAGTTTCGCTTTCGTGTCGGCGGGGGACTTCGGCGGGCCCACAAGCGGCGACATGCTCGCGGCTGCGAAACGCATGAAGGCCGCGAACGCGAGCTTCCTCCTCGCCCAGGGGGACCTCGGCTATACATCGGACGAGCCGGGCTGGTGCAACGCGATCAAAGGCCAGTTCAACGATGTCTTGGTGATCGCCGGAAACCACGATACGACGGAGAGCGGGCCGGGCGACATCGCTCAAGACGTGATCTACTG
This sequence comes from Thermoplasmata archaeon, assembly GCA_035299725.1. Classification (GTDB taxonomy): domain Archaea; phylum Thermoplasmatota; class Thermoplasmata; order RBG-16-68-12; family RBG-16-68-12; genus RBG-16-68-12. Next base: position 3,327 of record DATGWB010000197.1, on the reverse strand, counting down.
CCCCTTCACGCTCGGAGTCAACGCGATCCCGGGGCCAAGCACCCCCGGCTACGGCTACGAGTACTACTTCGATTATCCGGGGACGAACCCCCTCGCCCGATTCATCATGGTCGTGCCGGGTGTGCGCGGCCAACTCAACTACAACTATGGCCTCAACTCGAGCCACTACCTCTGGGTGACCGACGCCGTCAATCACGCGAGGGCATCCGGCATTCCCTGGGTGGTCGTCGGCATGCACAAGTTGTGCATCACCGCCGCGACGAAGTCATGCGAGATCGGGCAGGTCTTCTGGGATCAGATGGTGAGACTGAAAGTCGATATCTTCCTCACGGCTCACGATCATATGTACCAGCGAAGCAAGCAGCTCGCACTCTCCTCGAACTGCCCGAATGTCGTGACGTCGTACGACTCCGACTGCATCGCCGCGACCGGGCCCGACTACACGAAGGGCGTCGGGTTGATCCAGATCACGGATGGCAATGGCGGGGCGTCCATGTACAACATCGGCAGCCAGGCCCAGAAGAATTACTTCGAGCAGTACATGGGTGCGAACTCGAACACGCAGGGTAGGGCGAACGGCTTCGGCTTCACCAAGTGGGTGGTCAAGGCCGACCGGGTCGACGCGACGACCGACTTCTGTCCGGGTGGAAGCCCGGGTTCGGACGGGCAATGTCCATCGAACGTCGGTAGCACCTTCAAGGACACCTTCTCCATCGTCTCGGCGTCACCGGTCCCCGGACCGGTTGCTCGGTTCACGTATTCGCCGAGCTGGCCGAAAGCGAATCAGCCGATTGCCTTTGATGCCTCGGGCAGCTCCGATTCGGATCCGAACGCGACCCTCCGGGCTCGGTGGGATTGGCAAGACGACGGTACGTGGGACACCGCGTGGTCCGGGACTCTGACCGCGCAATATGCGTACCCAGCCTCCGGGCGTTACACGGCTCGGCTACAGGTCAATGACTCGGTCGGGCTGACGGATAGCGCGACCGCGGCGGTCGTCGCCGATAGCGAGTTTCCCGTGACGACCGCGTCCTTGTCCGGGACGAGCGGGAGCAACGGATGGTATCGGAGCTCCGTCAAGGTGACCCTGACCGCCACGGACCCCTTGAGCGGCGTGGCCAAGACGTTCTACCGCGTCGATGGCGGGTCGTGGAACGTCTATTCGAGTCCAGTGACGGTGAGCGGCCAGGGCTCCCACAGCTTCGACGACAACTCGACGGACCGAGCCGGGAACGTGGAGGCCACGAACACGTCCCAGCTCAAGATCGACGCAACATCTCCAAGCACCTCGCATTCCCTGGAGGGGACGCTCGGGAACGGGAGCTGGTACGCGTCTCCCGTGAACGTGACGCTCACCTCGTCCGACGCGACGAGCGGGGTCGCCTCGACGAGCTATCGCATCAATGGGGGAACTTGGCAGACGTATGCGTCGAAGTTCACGGTCACGGGCAACGGCAGCCATCTGGTCGAGTATGCTTCAACGGACACCGCCGGGAATGCTGAGCCGGCGAAGAGCGTCTTGATCCAGATTGGGGCGGCCGCGGAGCAGCCTCCCGTCACGACGCTCGGGTTGAACGGATCCCCCGGGGCGAACGGATGGTACGCCAGCACCGTCACGGTCACGTTGACGTCGACAAGCCCTTCCGGGGCCGGCGCCACCATTCAATACCGCCTCGACGCGGGTCCGTGGGGGACCTATGTGGCGTCTTTCGCGATTGCGGACGGTTCGCATCTCCTCGAATATAACGCAACGGACGCGAACGGAATCAAGGAAAGCACCAAGAGCGCGACAATCAAGGTCGACACCCTCGCGCCCGTGTCGAGCACGGCGTTCTCCGCGAACCCGACGGCGAGCGGATGGTTCACAGCCCAACTGGCCGTGACCCTCGCCGCGACCGACACGACGAGCGGCCTCGCCTCGATCTCGTATCGACTCGATGGCGGCGCATCGACATCGTACTCGAACCCCATCTCCATCGCGGAAGGGCGGCACGTCTTGCAATACGCCGCAACGGATCGGGCGGGCGTTGCCGAGGCTCTCCACTCGACTCCCGTGAACGTGGACAGCGTCGCTCCGAGCCTCTCGTCGTTTCAGCCGACCGGCCCTGTTCCGACCTCCGATGTCGAGATCACGTGGATCGGATCAGACGTCGGGTCCGGCCTGTCGCACTACATGGTCAGCGTCGACGGCGGTCCCTTCCAGCACCTCACCCTAGCTACGACCTACTCGGTCACACTCGCCGACGGTGGCCACAACGTGTGGATCCGGGCGATGGACGTCGCCGGAAATGAGGCGGTTCAGGTCGTTTCCTTCCGCGTCGATACGAATCCTCTCAGCCTGACCGGCCCTTACTTTGGCGCCTATTCCGGTCTTCCATTCTATCTGCTCATTGTCGTGGTGATCCTGTCGGCGGGCCTCATCGCGCGCCGTCGCCGGCGACGGAGCCTGAGTCGCCGCCGCTACTACGATTGAGAATGCGAACCTCGGTCGCGTGGAAACCGGTGGGACGAGGAAGCGTTAAGAGCGCCGCCAACATCGCTCTCTCATTATGGGTAGCGGGTTGGGGGTCGAGGCCGGAATCGTCTCGCGCCTGTGGATGTCGCTCCGGGCCACCCTTCGGACGTCTCTCTTCCGGAATTCGTTCTTTCTCTTGGTCCGCTCGTTGCTGAACTACGGACTCGGTTTCGTCTTCTGGCTGGTCGTCGCCCGCTATTATGCGGAGGAGTTTGTAGGAGTCGCGGCGGCAATCCTCAGCACGTCGCTGCTCCTCGCGCGAGGCGCCGCGCTGGGTCTCCCCACGGGGATGCTGCGATTCTTGCCGACGGGACAGGACAAAGCCGGGCTCATCAATGGGGTCTTCACGGTCTCAGTGATTTCATCCGCGGCCCTCGGTGTCGTGTTCCTCCTCGGAATCGGCCTCTGGGCACCGGCCTTGTCATTCGTTAGTAGCGATCTCGCCCTTGCCGGGCTGTTCGTGGCGTCCCTCGTCTTCTTCACCCTGGACGGCGCGATGGACAACGCGTTCGTGGCCGCGCGCCGCTCCGACTACGGAATGATCCGTTCCACGATTTTCTACGCGCTGCGCCTCCCGCTGGCCATCGCGGTGGCGACGTTCGGAATCTTCGGGATTCTCTTCTCGTGGACGATCGCGCTCGTCGTCTCAGTCGTCGTCATGGGGTTCTTGCTGGTTCGATTCTACCCCGGCTATCGTCCCGTGCCGACGATACGGCAGATCCAGGGTACCGGCATCATCGGTTTCAGCCTCTGGACGTACGGAACCGGGATTGTGCAAGGGGCCGCGGTGTTCCTGTTGCCCTTGATGATCC
>DATGWB010000196.1:0-6424 GCA_035299725.1 Thermoplasmata archaeon | reverse complement strand
CCGGTTCGGTCCGTCGGCAGCTCTCCCAAGAGGAACGCCGTGCACCTGAGGTCCCGAAGCCAGCGGATGAGCGAGAACATCTCCCGTCGCGGCTCGCGGAACTTCGCAAGAATTTCGAGCGCATCGAGCGAGTCGAGGACCAGGAATCGGTAGTCGAACGACTTGCGGATGCCTTGCGTGTAGAGCTTGAACAGGTCCAGCCACGGTTGTTCCGCCGACCCGGTCAGCTTCTTTCGCAGGGTGCCGAGGTCGAGGACACTCAGGTTTCCGTGGGTGTCGTCGAGCCGGTAGCCGAGGCCCTCCGTGTGATCGATTAAGCTCGCCCGGCCTTGCTCGAGGGAGACATAAAGCCCGCGGGAGCCCTTCAGGGCGCTCGAGTGGAGGATGTGATACGTGAGGGAGGTCTTCATCGTCCCGGGCGCGCCGGAGACGAGGACGACGTTGCCTTCTGGGATGCCGCCTCCGAGGACCTCGTCGAGCCCCTCGATGTGCGTCGAGACTCGCCTCATTTTTCGTCCTCCACGATGAGTTCCGAAGCCTCGAAGAGCTCCTCCATCTCCTTGCCATTCCAATACTCGGCAGCAGTGACGAGGAGGTCCGGGTGGGCCTCGGATGAGATCCGGGATGGCCACTTGCCGCGGGCCACCTCCTCGGCGCCCTGGGCCGCGAACGAACGCAGGCCGCTGGCGGCGGCTTCGAGTTGAGTCCGTAGACCGTGACCCGCGGTCCCTGCGACGACGCCGGAGAGTTCGGTGACGGCGCGCGCGAGGAAGTCCAGGAGGGCCGGCACGTGATCGGTCGTGAGGTCCTCCTGCCGAAGACCGTGGGCTCGACTGAACGACGCGAGGAGGCGGATCGCACCGCTGCCGAAGGACTGCGCGAGGATTGCTTCGATTTCGCGCGCCGGATCGGGGAGGGACCACCAGGTCAACCGCAAGTCCTTCAAAGCGAGGCGCTCCGCGTCCGTGAGCCGAGACGTCGAAAAGATCACGGTGGACCCCGTGCCGCGGGCGACATGTCGCAGCCGCACCACCGCCTCGATCGTGGGCGGCCACTCGGAGAGGGCCGAGAGGTCGGCCAAGTCCTCAACTACTGCCAAGCCTCCGCGGGACCCCGCGAGGAATTCGGATGCGGTCGTCAGGGCCCTCAAGGAAGCGTGGCGGACGGGCAAGACCGCGGCGAATCCCGCTGCGCTTGCGGCCATCGCAGGCGCGGTACGGCCGAATATCAGTGTGGGGCGTCCGCTGGAGGACTCTTCGCGCGCCGTTCGCAGCGCATACTTGGGACGAATCTCCTCGAAGACGATTGCGTCGGAAGCTGGGAGCACTCCGGGCTTCGTCGGCTGTTTCGACGGACGCGGCGCAATCGGGAACGGGTCTGATTGGACCGCGACGAGAGCGAAGCACGCGAGCGCGATCGGAGACGCCAGATTCGCGCCCGCGAACGATGCCGCTCCGAGGAACTCGAGTTCGTACGCGTACACCGGGCCCGCGACGATGAGCGCGATGACTCCGACGCCGAGCCAGAACGAGTGCGCTGCGAGCAACCGCGAGGAGTACCGGGCGTAGACGGTCTCCGCGAGCGCGATCCCGAGGCATACGACTAGGAATCCGCCGAGGACGTTCCCCTCGTATGCCGCGGCGGCCGTCCATCCTTCAAGCGGCGCGAGGTATGCGAGCAGCGGGACCGGGATGAGGAGGAGAAAGGCGACGGCCCTTCGTCGCGGTAGCGTTTCTCCATGGATGAGTCCCAAAACAAGGATCGCGGTCAGCGCGTGCGAGAGGAGCAGGATCCCCAAAGCCACGTCGTTGCGAAGGGCGGCCAGGACCCCTTCGTTCGTCCCGACGAACGCCGCCCCGAGGGCGAGGTAGGCCAGACTGCATGCGGCGTACGTAGCTTGGAGCCAAGGACGTCGGCCTCGAATCGCGATGAACGCAAGCAGCCATGCATCCACGGCAACTCCCGCGAGGATCGCCGCGCTCGAAAGGATCATCGGGTGGCCCCCAGGGTCCGGACCCGCAGGACCGTCACGGTGTGGGAGGGACGCCAGCGCCATCGGGTCGCACCCGTTTCGCGAAGCTCCGCAGCGGTGCGATACCCTGCCTGCCGTGCGTCCGCGTCCGTCAAGTCGGAGAGGAAGGCTCGCCGTGCATCCTCGATGAACAGATGTCCGAACTCGGAGCCGGTCTCATAGAGGGCCCGCACGACGTGTCCGACCCCGGGAATGGTCGTCCCTTCCGACGGCCGGACGACGAGCCGCGCGACCGCTTTCAGGAGGCGGTCTCCTTCTTCGACGGAGAACGTCAGCTCGCCGCTCGGACGGCCGCGCGGCAACTCCCCGGAGAGGGCGAGTCGGGCCGCCCAGATCACGAGGAACGTGACAAGGCCGCCGATGATCAGCAGGTTCGTGAAGCCGATCTGGTAGAATTCGCGGTGGTACCAGAACCCGGCGACGAGCACGAGCGAGATGAGGAACAGGAATGCCGAGCGGACCACGAACGTCCGGAGGCGGGCCTCCATCCGCTCACCCGATCGCCCGCGCGACCTCGAACCGACCGTTCTCGAAGAGGAGGGTGTGGTCGTCGCTGTCCTGGTTCACGCTCCGCATCTTCACGCACTGGACGCGACGCTGGAACGCGGTTTCGGTGACCGGCTCGAGCCGAAGGTGGATGATTCCGTCTGCGAGGAATTCCTCCTCCAGCGCGGTGGGCGGCGCCTCGAGCGCGGGTTCCTCCGAGATCAACAGGCTGGTGACGCCGAGGTCCCGGAGCCACTCGAAGAAACCGAACGTCTCGGCGCGCCGATCGTCGAAATCGAGGACGAGTTCGAGCGCGTCCCACGAGTCGATCGCGAGGAGCCGGAAGTTCCGCCGCATGCGGAGTTCGAAGATCTTCGCCTTCAGGACCGCGAGGAGGGCCTCGCCCCGCGGGGCGGCCGTCTCCGCCATCGACCCGACTTTGGCGACCATCTCCTCGAGATACTCGCGGCCGCGACTCAGATCGAGGATCGGGAGCGCCTCGGAGACCGCAGTGGCCTTGAGGCCGAGCCCCGCGATGTGTTCGAGGAGGCCCGCCGCGGTCTGCTCAAGGGTGACGTACAGGCCCGGCGCGCCCTCGAGTGCGTTGTGGTAGAGGACGTAGTACGCAAGGGACGACTTCATCGTCCCGCTCGCGCCGCGCACCAGGACCACATGGCCTTGTGGGATCCCGCCGCGCAGCACGTCTTCGTCGAATCCGCGGATGTGCGTCTTGACCAGCGGGCGGGCCATCGGGTCCCCTCAGGAGCTCATGGCTCGGGTGACGCGGAACCGGCCCTCGTCGAAGTCCATCGCGAGGTATCCGGTGTTGTGCTTCGTGCCCCGCATCTTCACGACCCGGAGTCGGCGCTGCGCCGTCGAGTCGGTCACGAGGTGCATCCGAAGGTGGATCACGCCGTCCGCGAGGAACTCCTCGTCCCAGCGTCCCTGGAGGACGTGGCCGGCGACGACCCAGTCCGGGCGTTCCGTGACGAGGAAACTTGTGATCCCGAGGTCGCGGAGCCACTCGAACAGCCGGTAGATCTCCCGCCGTCGGTCTTTGAACTTCGCGAGGACCTCGAGCGCTTCGAGCGAGTCGATGACGATCAGGTCGAGGCCCCGCTGTTCCTTCACGGACTGAATCCCCTCGCGGAGGCCGTCGAGCCAGTCCTTCTTCTCGCCCAGGAGGTTCGTCGCGGTCCTCGGATCGAGGACGACGAGCGACCCTTTCGGCACCTCGAGATGGAGGCCGAGGGACCCCATCTGTTTGAGGAGGCTCGAGCCGCGTTCCTCGAGGCTCAAGTAGAGGCAATGCAGGCCGGTACGGGCCGCGTTCTGCAGGAGGATCGAGAAACCTAGGGAGGATTTCATCGTCCCCGGGGCGCCTTCGATGAGGACGACATGGCCCCACGGGACCCCGCCTTCGAGCGACTCATCCAGGCCCTCGACGAACGTGCGCACGCGGCGGGGCGTCTCGGCGGCCTCCGCGACGACCGCGGCGCCGCTCCGCCCGGCCTCCAGTGACGTCTCGATCGAGAACTCTTCCTCCATCTCGTCCAGGATGTCTCGCTCTCGCTCCTCTTCGGCCGTCGGGCCTGACGACTCTGCGGCGGCCGGCGCGATCTCAACGGTGGACACCGGGGCCGCGGACGACGCCCGGCGTTGCGCGATCTTCGGGCCGATCTCTTGGGCCTTCTCTTGCGCGAGACGATGCTCCGGTCGAAGTGCCAGGACTTTGCCGAAACTCACGGCCGCCTCCGGGAGGTTCTGGAGCGATTCGAAAATCAGCCCGCGCTCCATCCACGTTTCCGCATGGGTGGGATGGATCAAGGTCGCCCGATCGAGGACGGCGGCGGCCGTCTGCGTGTCGCCGAGCATCCGAAGGACGCGGCCGAGGCCGAGCCACGCCTGCTCATCGTTCGGGCTGAGTTCGAGGGCGCGGAGGTATCCGACCGCGGACTTGTACGGCCGACCCAGGCGCAGATAGGCTTCGGCGAGGAGAACCCACGCCCTCCGATCCTCGTCGTCGCGAGAGATGGACTTGAGGAGCGGCTCGATCGCATCGGCGAAGCGCATCTCCCGCAGGAGTGCGACCGAATCGTGCAGGTGCTTCGCGGCCTCCCGTTTCGCCGCTTCGGTGGGCGCTTTGCGGTCGCTCGAACGGACGTACGGCTTGAAGCGATGGCCTTCCCCCTGGGCCTTTGCCCGGATTCCGTCGACGGCGGCGGCCAACACGTCCGAGTTGTCCTCGACGTTCGGCTCGACCGCGGGGGCGGTCCCCTCGGAGGTCGCCGGACCCTCGGTCGCTCGATCGGGCGATGGCTTCGCGGACCTCTCAGCGAACACGGCGGCAAAGACCTCGCCGCTCGTCACGCGCTGCAGGGCGACCGGAGGAGCCTTCCGGCTCGAGGCGGTCGGGCTCTCGAGTCGTCGACCGCAGATCCGGCAGTTGACGGCGTCCGCCCGATTCAAGGACGCGCAGGTCGGACAGGGAATCGAATTCGGCATAGACCACCTAGGGACTTATGACCGGCATGACTTGGAAGCGCCCCTCGTCGAACACGAGCGCGGAGAATCCCGTCTTGTGGTGCGAACCGCGCATCTTCTGGACCCGGATCCGGCGTTGGATCTCGACGTCCGAGATCGGGTGCATCTTGAGCTCGATGATTCCGTCGGCGAGGAACGTCTCGTCCCGTCGCGGCTGCGGGGCCTCGAGTCCCAGGTACGAAGCCTCCGAGGCCGCCTCCGCGAGCACGAGCGTGGTCGCGCCGAGGTCGCGCAGCCACTCGAAGAGCCGGAACAACTCCGTCCGGCGGTCCTCGAACTTCGCGAGGACCTCGAGTGCCTCGAGGGAGTCGATGACGACCAGGTCCATTCCGTCGATGTCTTTCTTCGTCGTCATCGTCCGCCGGAGGAACTCCATCCACGGTTTCGAGGCGCCCTTCCCCACCTCTTTCTGGATCGTGCCGACGTCGAGGATGTGCACATCGGCGCGGACGGCCTCCACGTCGAATCCCATCGCGGCCATCTGGGCCTCGAGGCTCGGTCGCGTCTGCTCCAGGGAGACGTACAGGCATTTCGCGTCCCGCTGGCGGGCGTTCGCGTGGAGGATCGCATAGGTCAAGGTCGACTTCATCGTCCCGGGCAGGCCCGAGACGAGCACGACGTGTCCCGGCGGGAGGCCGCCGTCGAGGACGTCGTCCAGACCCTCTATGTACGTCGGGATTTTCTTCGTGGCCATCGCGCTACCCCCAACGGGTCCGTGACAAGGTGAGGCGACACGGCCGCCCGAACCGTTCGAGCTTCCAGTCGAAATCCTCTTCGAGTCGGATCCGCAGCATCTCCGCCAGTGCGAAGCCGCGGATGCAGTGGACCGGGTGGCGCTCGTCATGCCGCATCGTGCACACCCGCCGGTAGGGGCACAGGTCCCCGATTTCTGCGTGGACGATGTTCGCGTCCCCGGTGAACGTGGTGTCGGTCGTTACGAAGAGGCCGCCCTCGTCGATTGACTTCGTGTACGCTTCGCAGGCTTCCTTCGCGTTCGCTGACGCCTTGAACTTCGGCATGTCGATCAGGAGGAACTTCCGAAGGCCTTCCTCTTCGACGGTGCGCAAGAAGAGCGGCGCGTTCCCGAGCGACTCCGCCGCGCGGAGCATCCCATAAATGAAGAAGTCCAGAAGTCGCTGAAGCCCTTCCTTAGTCGTTGGCATGACCCGCCTCCATGGAACGTTCGCTCATCCGGCACCGTCCCGCAAGATCGCCTCGACCTGCTTCGCCGCCCGTTCCATCGCCAGGAGGACGAGTCCGAGGTTCGCGTCGTCGTAGACGAGGGCGACGAGGAGCGCCTCCTCCCCGGCGCCCAGGCTCAGGAGCTTGCCTCCGTCGGATTCGATGATCGCGCGAACGAAT
>DATGWB010000195.1:0-3866 GCA_035299725.1 Thermoplasmata archaeon | reverse complement strand
CAGCCGCTCAAGGTGAAGGGCATGATCGAACGGGACGTCGCGACGTTGTCCGGGGGCGAGTTGCAACGGGTCGCGATTGCGCTTTGCCTCGGGCGCGATGCGGACATCTACTTGATCGACGAGCCCTCCGCCTACCTCGATTCGAACCAACGCATGGAGGCGGCGCGGACGATCCGGCGCGTCATGGAGAAGGAGGCCCGCACCGGCCTCATCGTGGACCACGATGTGTACTTCCTGGACATGGTCTCGGACAGCCTCATGGTCTTCTCCGGAGATCCAGGTCGCACCGGCGTCGGCGACGGTCCGTTCCCGATGCGCGACGGGATGAACCGATTCCTGAAAATGGTCGGTATTACGTTCCGCCGCGATGCGGATACGAACCGACCGCGCATCAACAAGCTCGACTCGCGTCTGGACCGGGAACAGAAGTCCTCCGGCGAATACTACTACGCGATCGAGGAAGCCGTGCGGGCGTCGTGAGTCGGCTATCGCGAAACGTGGACCAATCGGCCGTGCCGTTCCGAGACCGGCTCGCGGTCCTCGATAATCGTTTCCCCGCGCAGGTAAACGCCTCGGGGGAAGCACGCTTCCATTCCTTCGAACGGTGTCCACCCGCATTTGTACTGGACGCGCCTGGCCGTAACCCGTTCGATTTCCCGCGGGTCCACCACAATAAGGTCGGCATCCCGGCCTACCTCGATCGTCCCCTTCGGAATCCCCAAGATCTCGGCGGGTCGAGTCGCCATCGCGGAGACGAGTCGCGGGAGGTCCAGCTCGCCGGCCCGGCTTCGACGCATCAGGAGAGGGAACGCCGTGGCGACGCCCGGCATTCCGGCCGGCGCATCGTCGAAGGGCCCGTCCTTTTCGTCGGGCGTATGGGGCGCGTGGTCGCTCGCGACGGCATCGATGCGGCCCCCGCGGAATGCTTCCCAGAGCGCGTCGCGATCGGCCGGCGATCGAAGCGGGGGGTTCACTTTCCCCCTGGCCCCCAGCGGCTTCGACACGTCGAGGAACAGATGGTGCGGCGTCACCTCGCAAGTCGCCGTCGCGGGCACCTGATCCAGGGCCTCGACACAGGTGACATGGGCCACGTGGACCCGCGCCTCCCCTCGGACGCGCGCGACGGTCGCGACGGCGGTCTCCTCCGCAATCTTCGGTCGAGCATCGGAGTGGCCTCGCAAGTCTCTCACTTTCTGCTTCGTGAACTTTTTCGGGTCTTCCGCGTGGATGACGACGACCTGCGGACTCTTCGCCGCCGCCTGAAGGATGTCTTCCATTCGAGGCACGGGCACCGCGAGATTCCCCGTGGATTCCGCCATGAAGACTTTGAACGCGACCGCGTGGACGAGTCGTCCGACCGCGTCCCTATCCTGAGGCGCCGCGTACAACGCGTAGTCTACCGCCGCCCGTCCTCGAACGGCGGCCTCTTTCCGATCGAGCGCCGTGCTCGTGGTCACCGGCGGGACGGTGTTCGGCATCTCCGCGACGGTCGTCACGCCGCCAATCGCCGCGGAACGCGTCCCGCTCGGAAAATCCTCCTTGTCTGTGAGTCCCGGATCCCGCATGTGGACATGGAGGTCCACGCACCCGGGGAGGATCAGCGCCTCGCCATGGTCGATTGCTTCGTCGCCCCGGAGCGTTTTCTTGATCGCGGCGATCCGACCCGTTTCGTCGATCCCGATGCTCAAGGGCTCGAGCTGACCGCGGAAGAACACGCGGCCGCTAATGACCCGCACGCGCCGCCTCCAAGGTCCGGCGCACGACGGGACCGCGCGGCTTGGTTTCCGCGAAGACCTCCGCCTGGAACTTGTACACCCGCGTCGCCGGGTCGAGCCACGCGTCCGCGAGGAGGCCCGCCTTCATGCACGCCTCGGACAAGAACTCGGCCGCGTCCCACCCATGCTCGGCGGCGACCTGCGGGAGCAGGAGGCCGCGGTACGGACCCTGCGCCACGCTCAATCCATCCGCGCCCGGGGTCACATGCTTCGTGAGATCTTTCGGCTTCTTCACCTCGATCAACAGGGGCGGCGTCAAGATGCTGACCTCCACCGTCACGCGGTCGAGCTCCTCCGGACTCAGGCGGGGGAACCGCGGATCCTCCGCGGCGCCTTCGGCCCCTTTCTCGATCGACTTGACGAGGGCGAAGAACGGTTGCGGGTAGCCGATGCAGCCGCGCAGCAGTCCACTCGGATGGTCGTTGAGGGTGACGAACGCTCCGGACTTCTCCTCGAAGGCCTTGGGGATCTCGACCGGATGTCGCGCGCGCCTCAAAACGTAGGCGTCGAGGGCCTCGCGCGCGATGCGAACGGCGCATTCGCCCTCGCGGTCGGCAACCGACATCCGCCTCGACAACAGGACGCGTATCTTAACATTGTCGGCGCGATTCTCCGGTTGAGTCTCGCAATTCAGTTTGCGGCGAATTCTTTTCGTTGAACCGCGCGCTGTGTGATGGTCTCGCAACCTTTATCGGCCCCGACCTCTCATTCACCACGGCAGATCATGCGCGCCCGGGTTCCCGTCGTCGAAATCATGACACAGTCCCCCGTGACGATCCGGGCCGATGCGACCGCGAAAGACGCCGCGGACCTCATGCGAGACCGGGAGATCGGGAGCCTCGTGGTCGTCGAGACCGGCAAGCCGATGGGTATCGTGACGGAGCGGGACATCGTGACGAAAGTCGCGGCGCCTGACAAGCAACCGAGCCGCGTCCTCGTTCGGGACATCATGACTTCTCCGGTCGTCGTCGTCCATCCTCACGAAGAAGTGGCAGAAGCCGCGAAGCTCATGTCCGAGCGCAAGATCCGCAGGCTTCCCGTCGTCCAGGAAGGAAAGCTCGTCGGGATGATCACGGAGAACGACATCATCCGAGTATGGCCGCAGCTGATCGAGGTCACGCGGGAATACGCGCGGGCAGGCCTCGAGTCGCAGTTCGCCAAGGGCATCGAAGGCCACTGCGAGGCATGCGGAGTGTACTCGACAAACCTGATGTGGGATCGGAACCTGCTCGCGTGTCCGGAGTGCCGCGGAGGCTGACAGGCCCTTCGAGTAGAGTGGCTGGATAACAGCCGCGGAACCTTTATAGGCGGTCCTCAAGTTCGGCGGCCGTTGGCCCGGTTCGTCAAGGTTTCTCAGCAAGAACTCGATTCGGTCCGCAAGCTCTACGAGAGCGTCATGTCGTATGCGTGCCACGGACTCTTCTTCCGCGAGGGGATGGTCCTTGCCGAAGAGGTCACGAAGAGTCTGGCCCTCGGCGAAGATCCGCTCGACGTCGGCAAGAAGGTGATCCTCGAGCGGGGCTGGGCGGAGGAGGTTGCCTTCACCGACTCCGGCGCGCGCGTGCGCGGCTCCATCGAGGCGGTGCCCGGAGGCGACGTCGAGACATGTCACCGGCTTCGCGGGATTCTCTCGAAGTTGATGGAGGCGAAGACGAGACACCGGGTCCGATTGGCGGAAGTGGAGTGCGTGAGCACCGGCGGTCGTGAATGTGTGTTCGAGCAGGAGGGCGGGGCATGACCGCGTTGGTGGAAATGGTCCGCGCCCTCCGCGATGTGACGAAGGCAGAGGCCATTGCGGTGGTCAATCGAGATGGTGGCATCGTCGCCGCCGATCTTCCGCGGAATGTTTCGCAGGAGACGTTCTCGATCATGTGCGCGGCGATCCTCGGGGCGGGCATGACGGCGGCAACCGAACTAGGACATGCGGCGCCCCACCGCGTCCTCCTCGAGTCCAATGACGCGACCGTCGTCATCCAGGAAATCGGCCGACGCGCCATGGTGGTCATCGTCGTACCTCCCGAGCGTGTGGTCTCGGATCTCGATTCGGCGATTTCGCGATTCGCGCAGGCGGCCTCGAGAGACTTGGACTGA
>DATGWB010000194.1:0-4711 GCA_035299725.1 Thermoplasmata archaeon | reverse complement strand
GGCTCGTAGCGGAGGATGACGCCACCCGACTTCAGCGGCCTCGCCTCCAGCAATTTGAGCTTCAATCGGTCCGGACCCTCCTTGAACAACGGCTTCCCACGGCCGAGGATGACCGGCGCGACCGCCAAGTCCAGTTCGTCGAAGAGGCCGTGTTTCAAGATCGCCGCAGAGAGATCGGCGCTGCCAAAGACGAACAAGGTCTTGCCCGGCGCTTTCTTCAGCTTGATGATTTCCTCCACCGCGTTGTCTTTCACGAGCCTCGTGTTGTTCCAATCGGCCTTCTTGAGCGTGCTCGAAAACACAACCTTCGGGATCGTGTTCATGAAATCGGCGATGTCCCCCTTCTGGGTTGGCCAATACGAGGCCATTCCCTCGTAGGTCACTCGTCCGAACAACAGCGCGCCCGTCGATTTCGATTGCTCGATCGAGTACCGTTCCAGCTCCTCGCCCCAGACCGTGTCATGCCAGTCGAGGTCCCAATTCTTCGGGCCTTCAAAGAAGCCGTCCAGCGTGACGAGATTCCACATGATGAGTCTTCTCATGTGATTCACCCGAATCCAGGGAGGTCAATTGCATACGCAGGATATATCTCCGCGCAGCGGCGAGATCTTCCGGTCATGAGCGGCACCTCATTTCTCGCTCCATGAGAGACGCGCAAGGCGAGTCGCCTCGCAAGAATCCCGGTTGAGCTTGGGACATTCTCCGGGGTCCGACAGGTTGCCGTCGTAGTTTCGACGACCCCTCTCGAATACCGTTATATATCCGAGCGGTCTCGGCGCGTCCACGAGGTAAGACAATGGCAGAGCAGCCAAAAACCGGAAGCATCGTACACGTCGAGTTCCACGTCAAGGAACCGAAGAAAGTTGAGAAATTCTATGCCGCGGTGTTCGGGTGGAAATTCCAGGGAGTCCCGGGAATGGACTACTCGCTGTTCCAAGCGGCCAGCGGCCCGGGCGGCGGCGTCGGAGGACTCCAACCGGGCAACTGGCAGCCGGGAGTCATCAATTACCTATCCGTCCCCTCGGTCGACGAGTACCAGGAGAAGGTCAAGAAGGCTGGCGGGAAGATCATCGTCCCGAAGGCCGAGGTCATGGGCCAGGGCTGGTTCGCCGTGTTCGAGGATCCATCGGGCACCCGGCTGGCCTTGTGGCAGCAGAATCCGAACGCGCCCCAGATGTAGGAAGGGCGACTTCGGACCCGAAATCGGCTCCTTCGCCCGGCGCGATCGAGCCGAAACCTTAAGGCGCCGGAGGGTTCGTCCCTGCCCATGGAGAAGCTCGACAAGGCGAAGCTCAAGCAGCAGCTCTCGCCACTTCAGTACGACGTCGTTGTGAACAAGGGGACGGAGCGACCCTTCACCGGAGAATACTGGGATAATCACGACGCCGGCGTGTACCTGTGCATCGTCTGCGGAAACGAACTCTTCGCATCGGGGACCAAGTTCGACTCGAGGACCGGCTGGCCGAGTTTCTGGGCGCCCGTCCAGAAAGTGAATGTCAGCGAACTGGAGGATCGCAGCCTGTTCATGCGCCGCACGGAGGTCGAATGCGCCAACTGCGGTGCACACTTGGGCCACGTGTTCGACGACGGGCCGAGGCCGACCGGGTTGCGGTACTGCATCAACTCCGCGTCCCTCAAGTTCCAACCACGGTGATCAGCGTCCGCGCCCGTTCGCTCCCTCGCACCGGATCCCGAGGAACTCGCAATCATGAATTCGCGATGACCCGGTCTCTTTAATGACTTCGTCGAGACCCAGAAAGGAAGCGGATGCCGCCAGGCAAAGGACTTTGGGGGATTCCGCAGTTCAGCTCGGCCGGACGACCTGGAGAGAAATACCATGTGTCGGAACATCAAGACGCTCTTCAACTTCGACCCTCCCGCTACCGACGAGGAGGTCCGAGAAGCCTCGATCCAGTTTGTGCGGAAGCTGACGGGCTTCACCAAGCCCTCGCGGGCCAACGAGGCGACGTTCCATCGCGCGGTCGAGGACGTGACCGCCGTCGCGCGGAAGATGCTGGATTCGCTCGTGACCGATGCGGAGCCGCGCAATCGCGAAGTCGAGGCGGCTCGGGCACATGCGAGAGCCGCGGAACGGTTCGGAACTTCGTAGGACTCGGCCCGACGAAGCTCATTACGAGTCCACACCAACGTCATCTGGTATCGAATCGTGTTATCCATACCGATTATCGGAACATGCTGGTCGGGAGAATACTAACATGCCCGGGACCTCTGATGTTGCGGGCCTCCGGGAAAACACGCAATGGAACGCTCGAAGCGCGTGTTCGCGGCCCTTGCGGCCTCCGCTCTCCTCCTCCTTCTGAGCCTCACGGTCGTCGGCTCGAACGCCTCCGCGAATCTGCTGATGGCCCAGGCCGGAAACGTCATCGTCCCGGCCGCACCGACGAACAACTTCGATCAGTTCGTCATCGTCCTCATGGAGAACCACGACATATCGGACATCTACGGACCGGCCCCGTACATGACTCAGCTCGCGGACCAGAACGCCTTCTCGCAGCACTGGGCGAGCATCACGAATCCTTCTCAGCCGAACTACATCGCCCTGATCGGCGGGAGCACCTTCGGCGTCTCCGGCGACGGGAACCATCCGAACCTGAATTATCCAACCCTCGTCGACATCATCGAGAACTCGGGCCACTCGTGGAACGCGATCGCTGAAGGCAGCGGCTCCGGCTGTTCCATCAACCCGAATCGAGGCGAGGACCACTTCCCGTTCCTGTCCTACACGACGATCACCGGCAATACCGCGCGATGCGCGAACCTCCACTCCGGCGGCCCAACGGACGTCGTCGCGGCGCTGAACGCTGGGACGAGCTTCATCTGGTTCACGCCGAACGACAGTCACAACATGCACGACAATTCCGTGGCGTCCGGCGATTCCTGGCTGCAAAGCTGGGTGCCCGGGCTCCTGAGTGCGATGGCTGCGAAGCATGCTACGCTCTTCATCACGTACGATGAAGGGTATGCGAGCCCGCCGTTGGTCTACTCCGGTTTCAGCGGGCCGTCGGCGAAACAGGCATACAAGTCCACGACATCGTACACCCATTACTCCCTGTTGAAACTGATCGAGGACGTCTGGGGTGGCGGGAACCTTGGCCAGGGCGATGTCAACGCCGCGTCGCCGGTGGAATTCTTCGGGGCGGGTGGTCCGCCCGTGCCGGACTTCTCGATCGCGGCGAACCCCGGAAGCGTCTCGTTCATCCCGAGTCAATCCGGGACCTCGACGATCACGCTTACCTCGACGGGCGGCTTCACCGGGAGCGTGGCACTCAGCCTGGCGTCCGCCCCCGCGGGGGTTACCGGTTCCTGCGCGCCGTCGTCCATCAGCGGGAGCCAAGCGTCCACATGCACGTTGACCGGCACGACGGCCGGATCGTATGCCGTCACCGTGACGGGCACCGGTGGCTCGCTCGTCCACACGACCTCGATCGTTGCGACGGTCACATCCAATCCGCCGCCCGGAGGTGTCCCGCCCGGCGGCCGGAATCCGCTGCTCTGGCCCTTTTCACGAGACAGCATCTGGAATCTTCCGATCGGATCCTCTGCCGTCTATGTCCCCGCGAACATCCAACAGGCGACCCAGCGCGGGATGACGACCGACCCGGACGTGATCATCCTGACGCCGAACGCGACCGTGACCGCAGTCTATTACAACGCCGACGGATGGTCGGGCGGCAGCCGATGCACCCCGCAAGGGAACGTCCTCTTCGACGCGCCGATCCCCGACACGTTCGTAGTTCCGGGTGCCGGATCCACCAATCCGGACGGTACGACGCCGAACTACGCGACGGCGATCCTCATGCCGGACGGACACACGCTCAGCCAAGGACAGCCGTTCGCGCGATGCACCGCCGGCGGCCCCGCGACGATGTGGTGGTCCGTGACGAACGATCTGTACGGGACCGGAATCGACGGAGGCCATGGCGGCTCCGGCCTGTCGAGCCTCGGCGGGACGATCCGGTTCGGGGAACTCGTCCCCGGGGGCGTCATCCGGCACGTGATGAAGATCAACCTGTACGGGCTCAACAACTATTACTACGACGGGACGACGCACGGGTACCGGTGGCCCGCGAGTCAAGCGGATGGCTGCGCCTCCTCGTGTTACGCGGGCACGACCCCCGCGCTCCGCATGGGTTCGCTTCTCGGGATTCCCGCATCGGTCAACATCGACAGCCTCGGCCTCGAGACGGAACCGGCGAAGATCCTCGCGCGCGCCCTCCAGGACTACGGCGCGTACACGGTCGACGACACCGCTTGGTCGGTGTACGCGATCGCAACGGAGTTCAGCCCCCAAGGTCGCATCGACGACGAGTTCAACGCGGCGTGGGGCTTCCCAATCAACCCCTCGAGCAAGACCGTCCCGTGGGCGCGGGACATGGACCGACTCTTCGGCGCCCTGAACGTGGTCGACAACTGGGATGCGGCGCAATGGGCGGCCGTCTCCGCATCGAGCGGCGCGCAGGGTGCAGGTGGCGGAGCGCCGAGAGTTCCGTGGGCTCCCGATTTCGGCACCGGCACGCCCGGCCCGTCCGAGCCCGCCGCACCCGGGTTGTCGTTCCCCCGGTTGCCGGCCGAGTGGCTGCCCGCCGTCGTGGGACCTGGTGTGGCGCTCGGGTTGCTCCTTATTGCGTTTGTCATCTCCCGCCGCTCCGAGCGGACTCGGCGCCACAAGTCCGCGGGGCGGAACAACCGT
>DATGWB010000193.1:0-8234 GCA_035299725.1 Thermoplasmata archaeon | reverse complement strand
CCGATCGGGATCTTCGGCACCGCGTGGGCTCGCCTCCGCTTGCGGGAAGTCGGGAAGCTCGAGCGCGGTGCGCCGATCGATTGGGGCGGTTTCGCCGCGTTCACCGTGTTCATCATGGGCCTTCTGCTCGCCCTCACGCTCGCAGCGTACGGGGTCGCCGAGACCAGGACCGTGGCCGCGCTCTTTGCCGTGTCCCTTGTCAGTCTCGGACTGTTTGTGGTCCTCGAACGAAGGCACCCCCACCCGCTGCTCGATCTCAAGCTCCTCCGGATCCGCGAGTTCACCGGCGGCGTCGTCGCTCAGCTCCTGAATGCGATCGCGTTCGGCGCGGTCCTGCTCCTCCTGAGCCTCTACTTCCAACTCGTGCTGAAGCAGAGCCCGCTGACCACGGGCCTCCTGATGATCCCGCTGGACATCGCCACCCTCGCCGCGGGACCGTTGAGCGGCCGCCTGTCGGACAAGTACGGGCACCTGCCCTTCACCACGTCCGGCTTGGCCGTCATCAGCCTCTCCCTGTTCCTATTCTCGACGACGGACGCGGCGACTCCGTATTCGCATCTCGTGGTCTACATGCTGCTCTTCGGCGCAGGCCTCGGGTTCTTCGCATCGCCGAACATCAGTTCAATCATGGGGTCCGTCCCGCCGGAGCGGCGTGGGATCGCTTCCGGATTCCGGGCGACGTTCTTCAACGTCGGATACACGATCAGCTTGAACCTCGCGATTCTCATCACGACCTTCACCGTGCCGTACATGCTCGTCACGCAAATCATCTCATCCGGGAACACCGCCTCGATCTCGGATGCGGATCGGATGCTCTTCGCGCAAGGGATCAAGACGACGTACCTGTGGCTCGCGGGCATCAACACGCTCGCAATCCTGCCGTCCTTGCTCCGGGGACGGCGATCGAGCCGGGACGCCAGCCCATCCATCGCCGTCGCGGACCCCTAGTCGCAACGTCTCCGGAAGCGCGTCGTCGTCAGCCAAACGATTATTACGGCCGGGGGCGCTTTCGCCTCGCCTGCGGTGGCAGGTGAAGGGATCCCCCCTCCATGTCCCTCCCGGCTAGGGAGCGCCCTCCCTCGGCAGATGCCTCCCTCCCCCTGCGATTTGACGATGCGGATCGAGACCTCCTCGCCCGTGCGTTCGAGTCTCCGGGCGACGGACCCCGCGCGTGGCGCTTGAACGGCGAGGCTCATCGGATTTCCCTCGTCGACGGATTCGACCGCCTCCTCGCGTGGCCGGTCCTGCATGGCGTCGCACGGTACGATCACCAGGAGCGCACAGCGCTCCGGGTCTTGCGCGACTTGCGGGGTCGGGCGATCCTCGCCGACGAGGTCGGCCTCGGCAAGACGATCGAGGCGGGACTGGTCCTCAAGGAGTACGCCGTCCGAGGACTCATCCATCGTGTCCTCGTCCTCACTCCGGCCGCGCTGACGGGCCAGTGGCGGGAAGAGATGGAGACGAAATTCGCCTTGCCTTTCGCCGTCCTCCGGTCGATCCGCGATTGGGAACGAAGGCCGTTTCTCATCGCGTCCATGGACACCGCGAAACGCGAGCCCCATCGGCGTGCGGCCCAGGCTCGGCCGTGGGACCTCATCGTCGTGGACGAGGCCCATCGACTCAAGAACCGCTTCAGCCTGAACTGGCGTTTCGTGGCCGGGCTGTCGAAGAAGTACATGCTGCTCCTGACCGCAACGCCGGTCCAGAACGACATGGACGAGCTCTTCAACCTCGTCACCCTCCTGAAACCCGGCCAGTTGCACACGTACGATCGGTTCCTCGAGCGGTACGTGGCGAGCCCGGACCGGCGGGTGCCGATGCGGGTCTCGGAGCTGCGCGGACGCCTCCGGGACGTGATGGTCCGCAACCGCCGCGGCATCGCGTTCACGTTGCCTCCGCGCCGCGTGCACAGCCTCGCGGTTCGCCTGAGCCCCGCGGAACGGCGCCTCTACGACGACGTCACGGACTTCGTGCGGGACGCCTACTGGTCGGCGTCCGGTCGGTTGCCCTGGACCGCGCGGCTGACCTTGATCGTCCTGCAACGTGAGATCGGGAGCAGTACGTTCGCGGTGGCGGAGACGCTGCGACGCCTCGCCCAGAGCCCGCTCTTCCGGTCGGACGAACGGGAGCGTCTCGAGGACCTGCGGCAGGATGCCACGGCCATCACCTCGAACGTGAAGGCCGGGCGGCTCCGCGAATTCCTCGAGTCCGTCGACGAGAAGGTCCTGATCTTCACGCAATATCTGCGGACCCTTCAGTACCTCCAGGGGGTCCTCGAGGCCGACGGGCATCGGGTCGCGGCCTACCATGGCGGACTCTCGCCCGCGGCGAAGGACGCGGCGGTTCGAACGTTCCGCGGGGACGCCGACATCTTCCTGAGCACCGAAGCGGGAGGCGAGGGCCGGAACCTTCAGTTTGCCCGGACCGTCGTAAATTACGATCTTCCGTGGAATCCCCTTCGGATCGAGCAGCGGATCGGGCGGGTCCATCGCCTGGGCCAGGAACACGAGGTCCACGTCGTCAACGTATGGGCCGAAGACACCGTCGAGGCGAACCTGATGGAGCTCCTTGATCGCAAGATCCACATGTTCGAGCTCGTCGTCGGAGAACTCGATCTGATCCTCGGCAACCTCGACGAGCGCCGGTCGTTCGAAGACCTGATGATGGACATCTGGGTGCTCCGGCAGGCCGAGGACCGACGCTCCGCGTTGCGCCGCCTGGGGGATTCCCTCGTCCGCGCGCGCGCCCAGTACGAGCACGTGAAGGACGTCAACGAAGCGGTCCTCGGCGGTGCGGAGGAGGCGGCCTCCGCGTGAGCGATGCCTCGCCGTTGCAGCCGTTCGTCGTCGACGCACTCACCGACCTCGGCGCGGTCGTGTCCCCGGGCGGGTCGCTCGTGTGGGTCCGGGCCCCCGGGTCGGTCCAGCGTGATCTCGAGGTGCCCGCGAATTTCGCGCTGACCTTCGACGCGGAACGCAGCCGGGAGTTCGAGGCCGAGCTGGTCGCCCCCGGCAGCTACTTCCTGGAGCGCCTCATCGCCGTCGTCGCTCGCCGGGGCCAGTGGGATGCGGCGCGGTGCGAGGTCTCCGGCACGGAGTGGATCCCGGTCGCGCTCCGCGAATCCGGCCTGGGTCCGGAGGCCGGGGTGCGTTCCCACGTGGACGGGATCGAGGACGGACTCCTGTGGCTCTTCGCTTTCCGCGTGACGCTCCTGTCGGACGAGAAACGCGAGAGCTTCCATCTCATCGCAGTCTCGACATCCGACCAACACGCGTGGGCCATCGACCCGGGTCGGCCCGACCGGGAGCTCATCCCGCATCGTTCCCCGGGGAATGTCGTCGACCTCGAGGCCGGGTATCGGCTGGCGGCCGAATCCCTTCGATCGATCACCTCGGGAGAGGTCGACCGGTTCCGTACTCGGAGCCTCGGCCTCTTGGAAGAGGAGGTGCGTCGGATCTTCGGATACTTCGATCGGACGATCGAAGAGCTCCGCGACTCCGATCCGGACGGATCTCAAGAGCTGCTCCGCGCGGTCATGGCGGAGCGGGATCGCCGCCTCACCGAAGCCGTGGAGCGGTTCGATCCCAAGGCCGGTGCCGCCTTGTGTTCGATCCGGGCCATCCAGGTTCCGACCGCTCACCTCCGACTCGAGTTCCCGGACGGATCGGGGACGGCCGCGCGGCTCGACGCGTGGTCCGGTCGGTTGCGGGGGCTCGTCTGCTCGAATTGCGGCGGGACCGGCGGACCGTGGCGCTGGTCGTCCGCGGAAGGATTGCGATGCGCGACGTGCGCGCCTACGCCAGCCGAGTCCGCTCGACCTCGAGGCCGTCGGCCGTCGGATACTCCTCGACGAGGAACGCGGGCCGGCGGAGCTTCGGCGCGATCTCCTCGAGGATCCAGGGCGCGATCTCGAGGCGCTTCCGCGGGCCGTCGACGCCCATGAGATCGGGCGGGACGTGGTAGGTCGCCTCGAGGACCTTCCGCAACGGCTCCAGATCAGACCCTTCGACGATTCCTTTCAGGAGGGTCCCGTCCTCGGTGATTACGTCCCAGGGATGCGCGACGGTCTCCGCCCGCCGCTTGATGCGCGACCGCAGCTGCCATCCATCCTTGTAGCCGCTCGTGCAGTAGTGGACCGTCGTCCGCCATTTCCGTCCGAGGATGCGCAGGGCGACCGGGTCCGCGCCTTTGACGCCGTACGAGAGTTCGTGCTTCATCTCGTATCCGTGGACCTTCATCCGCGGGAAGTTCGCATCGGAGAACTCCAGCTCGTTCAGATTGACGAAGGCGAGTCCCTCGTCCCCCGCCCATTCGATGAGGCGGACCAGGTCGGCCTCCCGCTCCGGGACCAGGGGCACCTCGATCCCGACGATCAGGCCGAGCGACCGGGCGAGGCGCGACGCGGCGACGAAGGCGCTCCCATGGGCCCGAGACCAGAGGCCGGGCGGCACGTGGAAGCGGATCTCGTCGAGGCCGGCGGCCGCCAGCATCCGGATCTTCTCCGCATCCGTCGACATTGTGTACAGGTGGGTATGGAACCCCCGGCCGAACTCGGCCTTCAGGAGGCGGATGTAATGACAGGTGCGCTCGACGGCGTCGAGCGGATCGCCGCCGGTGATCCCCGCCCCGGTCGCCTGGATTGCGTGGGCTTCCTCGAGGACGTCCTCGTCCCGCGTCACGCGTTTCTCGTCCGCGAAGACGACGTCCTTGTACATCTTCTCGTCCGACACGGGACAGTAGAAGCAGTGGAACGAGCAGATGCCCGTGACGAAGAGGACCATCTTCGAGCCATCGGTGCACTGACGGCACCCGACCGGAAGGGAGCCGCGGGCGAATCCGCCGAACGGTCGTTCCTCGAGGCGCACGCCGCGACGAAGGGTCGGGGCGGGATAAAGATTCCCCACCCTGGGAGCCGTGGCCGCGCGTGCTGCTCTCGGCGGCTCGACCACGTACCTCTAAGTGGAGGTATGACTCGCAGCGATCAGGCCCTCGATCCGGGCCCGTTTCCTCGCGAACTCCTGCTCGGCCTTCCGATGGTACGCGGCCATCCTCCGGAGCAGATCCGATCGGGCCTTTTCGGAGTCGACGCGGCCAACGTACTCCTCGTTCTTCGTGGACCGGCCGTTCGCTCGCTCGTAGTGCCAGAAGTAGAAGTACCGCCGGCCATCGAAATTCCGGATCCGGGCCCCGCAGCCGATTTCCATTCTCATACCTCTAAGTAGAGGTATACTTTCCTCGGGCTTCGCTCTTTCGGAGGGAGGTGGGCGAAACTGTTTCGAGCGATCCTGGGAGCGATTGACCCCGAAGTCCAAATCCCACGACGGAATGAGGGCGGCCGTTCGGTGATGCGGAATGACGGAAGCGGTAATCGTGGGAGCCGTCCGGACTCCGATGGGGCGTCATCACGGCAACCTGAAGGAGGTCCGGCCCGACGATCTCGCGGCGCTCGTCGTGGGCGAGGTCGTGCGCCGCGCGGGCCTCGACCCGGCGATTGTGGAGGAGGTCTACCTCGGCTGCGCGAACCAGGCGGGGGAGGACAACCGGAATGTCGCGCGGATGGCCGCGCTCCTCGCGGGCTTCCCGGTCTCCGTCGCCGGGGTGACCTTCAATCGTCTGTGCTCCTCGGGCCTGTCGGCGATCAACGCCGCGGCGCGGGCGATCAAGGCCGGCGAGGGCGACGTCTTCGTCGCCGGGGGCGTCGAGAGCATGACCCGCGCACCGTACGCGGTCCCGAAGAACCTCGATGGCGGGATGGGGAACCTGACGGCTTGGGACACGACCCTCGGGTGGCGGTTCCCCAATCCGCGGCTCAAGGCGCAGTACGGAAACGACTCGATGGGCGAGACGGCCGAGAACCTGCGAGAGAGAGGTCCAAAGATCTCCCGCGAGGACCAAGACCGGTTCGCGCTGGAGAGCCATCGACGGGCCGTCGCTGCGATCGAATCGGGGACGTTCGCGTCCGAGATCGTGGCGGTCCCGGTCCCGCAGAAAGCGGGCGGGCCTCGCCTCGTCTCCCGGGACGAACCGCCGAGGCCGGACACCTCGCTCGAGGCCCTCGCGAAACTGCCACCGGTCTTCCGGGAAGGTGGGACCGTGACCGCAGGGAATTCGAGCGGCATCACGGATGGAGCCGCGGCGGTCCTCCTGACGAGCGATCACAAGGCCCGCGAACTCGGCCTACGTCCGCTCGCCCGAATCGTGTCTTCCGCCGCCGCCGGGGTCGAGCCGCGCACGATGGGCCTCGGTCCCGTCCCCGCGACCCGCAAGGCCCTGAGCCGGGCAGGCCTCGACATCGAGGACCTCGGGCTGATCGAGCTGAATGAGGCATTTGCGATCCAGGCGATGGTCGTCATGCGAGAGCTCGGCCTCCGCGCGGACATCACGAACGTGAACGGCGGCGCGATCGCGCTCGGTCACCCGCTCGGATGCTCCGGTGCCCGGATCGTCTGCACCCTGGTCCACGAGATGGAGCGACGCGCGCCGCGGGAACGCCGGCCGTACTACGGTCTCGCGACCCTCTGCGTCGGCGTGGGACAGGGAGAGGCGACGATCGTCGAATGGTCGGCGAATGAGGCGCCTCGCGAGCGAGCCGGTCGGGATTAACTACGCGTACGTCGGGACGCTCGACTCGAGGAATTCCTTCAAGGATTCGAGGGCCCCGTTCCAGTAACCGCTCCAGTCACCCGGGACCGGCTTGGGGGATCGATGCACGAGGTGCACGAACGTCTCCGGGCCTTTCGGGCTGAGCTCGTAGGCCACGCTCGTCTCGACCGGTCCTTCCGGTTGGGCGACCGGCCACAGGAACGACAACGTACCGGGGCCGTCGATCGCCGTGATCGATCCCTCGACGCGGCCGTCGGACAGCGTCCCCTCGTATCGGCCGCCGAGTTCGGCTTCGACCCGGGGTTCGTCCGCCCACCACTGGGCGAGCTGCGCCGGATCCAGGAGGGCCTCGAAGACGCGCGGGATCGGGGCGCGAATCGTGACCTTTGCGTCGCCCAGGAGGACGCTGCGCGGGGCGGCCGGTTTCGGGGCGCTCGGGGTGGCGCTGGGAGCGGACATGCGGTCGGTTCGCAAACGCAATCGGCGTATAATGTTGGCGGCTCGATTCTCTCAGAGCGGATTCTTGCAGCGGGCGCAGACGAGGCGGCAGTCCTGCTTGCACTCCAAGCATGTGCCGTGGAGGAACCGTTCGCGGACCGGGGCGTGATGGCAGTCGCTCACGGCGGTGACCATGTGTCCGCAGTAATCGCACAGGTGCTGCACCGGTTTCTTTCCGGCGACGTACCGCTGGTAGGCCATCAGGATGGCGAGGACGAGGACCAAGGCACCGATGATCAGCCCGACCATCCAGCACTGGAGGCTTCCGTCGTTCTGGAAGGGCAGCATCGACCAGGGGGCGGGCACGGCCCCCGGATGTCGAGTCCCCGTTCAAATACTGAGCGGTGGGAATATCGGCGGTTAGACGAAAGCCGAACGAGAAACGCGGTGTGATATGCTCCCCGCCATCTACGTCGGGCGGTGCGAACATGATGCTGACCGGTCGAACGATTGTCTTGCTCGTCACGATGGCCCTGGCGACCGGCGGCGCGGCATTCGGCCTGCACGCCCTCATGGGTTCGGCCGGCGACGTCGGCACGGACTACGGCCTCGACACGAATGGGAATGGGACGTTCGATTGGCTCGTGGTCGAGGCGCAGGTCGCCCTCCCCCAAGCCGGGACCTGGGACATCTCGGCCGACCTGTCGAGTCCCAGTCCGCCGCCAAGCGGATCGTGCGGCTTCGGCGCGCCCCCGCCGGTGGGGATCCTGGCGCCGGGAGCGTCCCCGATTCCCTCCGCATATCCGATCGCATACGTCTACGAACGATACTTCTTCACGGACGGAACCCAGACCGTGCGCATGGCGTTCGCGGGAATGGACATCGCTCGCAGCGGGATCGACGGACCATACCGGGTCCACGCCCGTCTGTCGATCGGCGGCCTTCCGTACATGTCGTTGAGACCGATCGGCGACTGGGGCGGCCCGGTCGTGGAGTGGAACTACACGACGAAGGCCTACGCGGCCTCGCAGTTTGAACAACCCGTGCGGCCCGCGATCTTCACCGGCGGCCACACGGATTCCGCGGTCGACCTCGACGGGGACGGCCTCGCCGACTTCCTCGAACTCCGGGCCGATGTGCACGTGAACGTGGCGGGTCACTACACGTTGAGCGGATACCTCTCGAAGGGCGCG
>DATGWB010000192.1:0-6313 GCA_035299725.1 Thermoplasmata archaeon | reverse complement strand
ATCGCCCAAGGCGCCTTCGAGGAATCGGTCAAGTACGCGAAGGAGCGAGTCCAGTTCGCGAAGCCGATCGCCGAACATCAGGCGATCCAGTTCATGCTCGCGGACATGGCGACGCGCATCGACGCGGCGCGTGTCCTCGTCCGCCGAGCGGCGTGGCTCAAGGACCGCGGCATGCCGTTCACGAAAGAAGCCGCGATGGGGAAACTGTACGCGAGCGAGATGTCCTCGTTCGTGACGAACAAGGCCGTGCAGATCCACGGAGGATACGGATACGTCACCGACTACCCGGTCGAACGGATGCTTCGGGACGCGAAGCTCACCGAGATTGGCGAGGGGACCAGCGAGATCCAGCGGCTCGTCATCGCGCGCGAACTGTATCGATCCGCGTGACGCTCATCGCGGCGGCGGAGGCCCCGGAGACGGAGGATTCACGGCGGGCGCGGGGGCCCCGCAGAACGGGCAAAACGCATAGCCGAACGGGGCCATCCGCCCGCACGTCAGGCAGACCCGGTACGCTCCCGAGTGCGCGCCCATTCCGGGGATTCCCATCCCAGGATGCCACGCGATCGCAATCGCCCCGCCGACGATTCCCAGCACCATGCCGACGACCCCGAGTCCAAATCCGCCGTAACCGGAGAACACGCTGGTGATGCTGGCGGACGCCAAGACGAGGATCGTAACGCCCCAAGCGACGTGCAGCGCGGGCCGCAGGTAGAGCAACACGGTCATCGTCAGCAGCAGGACGCCGAACGCCACGGAGACGCTGGCCAGGATCGTGGTCAACTCGCCGATCGACGCGTACGGGCTCGAGGAGTACAACACGTAGCCGAGGACCGTGCCGACAATCACAAACATGCTTCCGAGAAATGACAAGATGAACGCGGTCAACGGACGCTCTTCCAAAGCGAATGCCCCGTTCGCGGAGGAGACAGCGCGTACTTAATCGCACGGTACATATTCGGAAAAGGCCGAACCCCGATGCAGTTGATGCATCGCCTCCGAGAACCTTTAAAGGTCGCCGTTCGTTCGGAGGCCGAAAATGCCCGAGAGTGAATACGAGGTCGAGCTGTTTCGGAAGCAAGGGTTCGCCCGCCAGACGTGTTCGAAGTGCAACACGCCGTTCTGGTCGCTCGGCATCCACGAAACGTGCGGGGAAGCGCCCTGCCAAGAGTACGACTTCATCGGCGCGTCGCCCTTCAAGAAGAAGCTCACCTACCGCGCGATGCGCGAGGACTTCCTGTCGTTCCTCGAGCAGAACGGCCACACGCGCGTGAAGCGCTACCCGATCGTCGCGCGCTGGCGCGATGACGTCTTCTTCGTCCAGGCCAGCGTGTACCCGTTCCAGCCGTGGGTCATCAGCGGCGAGGCGAGCCCTCCCGCGAACCCGTTGGCGCTCAGCCAGCCGTGCGTGCGATTCTTGGACATCGACAACGTCGGGAAGACCGGGCAGCACTTCACGATGTTCGAGATGATGGCCCACCATGCGTTCAACTTCCCCAAGAAATTCATCTACTTCAAGGACCGGACGGTCGAGATCTGCCATCTCTTCCTGACTGAGCGGCTCGGCGTCGACCCGGCGCTCGTCCGCTACAAGGAGTCGTGGTGGGAAGGAGGCGGCAACAGCGGCCCGTGCTTCGAGGTCGTCTTCGGCGGCGCCGAACCGGCGACCCTGGTGTTCATGATGAACCGGGAGGTCAACGGCCACCGCGTCCCGATGGAGACCCAAGTCGTGGACACGGGATATGGGCTCGAGCGATTGACGTGGCTCTCGCAGGCGACGACATCCGCGTACGAAGCCGTGTTCGGTGAGGCGCTGGCGTACCTGAAGCGCGCGACCGGAGCCAAGCGCGTCGACGACCGCGTCCTCCGGGAGTACTCGAAAGTCGCCGGCATGCTCAAGGTCGAGACGCTGGCGGACATCCGCGAGATTCGCCAGCAGGCGGCGGCGCGCGTCGGGATCTCGGTCGACGAACTCGTTGCGCAGGTCTCGCCCCTCGAGTCGCTGTACACGGTCTGCGACCACTCGCGCGCCTTGATCTTCCTCCTCGGCGACGGCGTCGTGCCATCGAACAGCCGGGAGGGCTATTTCGCGCGCCTCCTGGTCCGGCGGGGACTCCGGGCGCTGAAGGACCTGAACATCACGTACAGCTTGGCCGACACGGTCTCCTTCATGATCGACCAGATCCGGGAGGACTATCCGGAGTTCTTCTTCAACAAAGGGGACATCCTGAAGCTGCTCAAGGTCGAGGAGTCCCGGTACAAGGAGACGCTCGAGAAGGGACGGGCGACCGTCGGGAAGATCGCCACCGAGCTGGCGGCCGCCGGCAAGGGATTCGACGTCGAAACGCTCCTGGAGCTGTACGACAGCCACGGACTCAATCCGGACGTCGTCCAAGAGTTCACGGACTTGCCGATCGAAATCCCGGATGACTTCTACCGACAGGTGGCGGCGCGACACGAGCGTCCGGTTGCCGAGCCCGAGAAGCGATTCACGATCCAGAAGGAACTCCCGCCGACGAAGCTTCGTGTGTACGAGGACCGCCGCCGGCGCTCGTTCCGCGCGAAAGTCGTCGCGGTCGAGGGCGAGGCCGTCGTCCTCGATCAGACGTTCTTCTATCCGGAGGGCGGCGGTCAGGAAGCCGACCACGGGACGATCGACGAGTTCGAAGTCTACGATGTCCAGCGAGCCGGGCCGTCCGTCTTGCATTTCGTCCGTGGCGACGCGAGTCGTCTTCGGGGAACGCGGGTGGGGTGCGCGATCGATGCGAATCGACGAGAGGCGCTCATGCGAAACCATACGGCTACTCACATCGTCCTGGGCGCCGCGCGCAAAGCCCTCGGAAACCACGTCTGGCAGGCGGGGGCCCACAAGGCCGTCGACATGGCCCGACTCGACATCACGCACTTCGATGCGTTGACGGACGCGGAGCTATTGAAGATCGAAGAGCTGGCCAACGACGAGGTCTTGGCTTCGCGACAGGTGCGCGTCAAGGTCTTGGCCCGCGATCTCGCGGAGCGCAAGTTCGGGTTCCGGCTCTACCAGGGCGGATCGGTGCCCGGCGGCGAGTTGCGCGTCGTCGAGATTCCGAAGTGGGACGTCGAGGCATGCGGCGGAACCCACGTCACGCGGACGAGCGATGTCGCGCTCATCAAGATCCTGCGGTCCACCCGAATCCAGGACGGCGTCGTTCGCCTCGAATACACCGCGGGGAAGGCGGCGTTCGAGGCGGTCCGGAAACAGTCCGAGGAAGTTAAGCGGACCGCTGAGATCTTCGGCGTCCCGCCCGACCAACTCGTTCCGACGGCCGAACGAATCGTCTCGGAGTGGAAGGAGCTGCGGAAGCTTTCTCAACGCGCGACGGACGAGCAGGCCGCGGTGAAGGCCCGGGAAGCGGTCCAGACGACGAGTGCAACATGGCCGCTCGTGAAACAAGAGGTGGCGGAAGGCGTCGGCTTCATGATGTCCATGTCGAAGGCGATCGCGTCCGAGACGAAGGCGACCGCCATCCTATGGGCGAAGGCACCATCGGACGTACGCCTTATCGTCTCTCGCGGCACGGGCGTCCCGGTCGACGTCGCCGAGATTCTCCAATCCGTCGCGCCGGAGTTCCGGGGCAAAGGCGGCGGGAAACCCGATTTCGCCCAAGCGAGCTTCCCGAACCTCGATCAAGCGCGGGCGGCCGCGGAGCGACTCGAACGGACCATCCGCGAGAAACTTGGGACCCCGAGCGGATGACATGGATCTCGGGGCCTGGCGTCGCCGAATTCGGGAGTACGACGAAATCACGAACGTCGGGCCGATCATCCGACGGTATTTCGTGATTGGCGCGTTCGACGGAGCCCTCACGGTCCTGGGGATCATCATCGGTGCGTACGCCGTTGGCGCATCGGAGGCCCACAAGGCCCTGATCCTCTCGGCATCGATCGGCGCGGCGATCGCTCTTGCGGTGAGCAGCGCGGTCGGCGCCTACGAAGCGGAGCGCGTCGAGAAGAAGCTCGACATCCGCACGATCGAGCGAGCGATGCTCGCGCGACTCAGCGAGGAACACAAGGAGGCTTTCCAGTTCGCCGCGATCCTCAGCGCACTCGTCCACGGCGTCGCTCCACTCCTGGCGGCGCTCCTTCCCATCATCCCGTTCGCATTCCTTGACTTTCGAGACGCCACGATTGCCGCGATCGTCATCACCTTTGTGGTCTTGTTCGTGATCGGCGCGTACCTCGGGAATCTCGTCCGCGAACGCGTCATCGTCACGGGCCTTCGCTTTGTGGCTGCAGGCCTCGGCACCGCGGTCCTCCTCTGGTTCATGGGAGCCCGCCCCATCTGAGGCGCGCACCTTTTAATACGTGGGAAGGTTGGCTCGCGCAATGCTCTCCCCGGAGGCGGAGATTGAGGCGCTCCGGGCGGCGGTGGCGCGCCAGTTTTCCGTATACGGCGTGGTCGTCAGTCCGATGGCGCTGACCTTCCAGGTCGGGGTTCCTCCGGGCGGCGTCGACGCGCCGTTCGACGCCTTGAGGCTCGAGCTGGTCCCGAAAGACTACATCCCGACGATCACCCAGGAGAAGGGCGAGACCCTCGTCCACATCCAACGACGGCCGCGACCGCGTTTTGCGAGGACGCAGGTGAATCTCATCCTGCTCCTCGTCACCGTCCTCACGACGACGTTCTTCGGCGGGGCGTGGAACTGGGCGGACTATTCAGGAAAGCCGTTCTTGTCCGCCGAGTCGATCGGATTCGGCAGTCTGTTCTTCACCGTTCCGCTCCTGACGATCCTCGGCTCCCATGAAATGGGCCACTATCTCGTCGCGAAGCGATACAAAGTGCAGGCCTCCCTTCCGTTCTTCCTGCCTTCCGTCCCGCCCCTCGGCACGTTCGGCGCGTTTATCAGCATGAGAGACCCGATCCCCAATCGCCGCGCGCTTCTGGATATCGGCGTATCGGGACCGCTCGTCGGATTCGCGATCGCTATTCCCGTCACTTTGGCGGGACTCGCGTTGTCCGCGGCATCGCCCGCCAACGGCCTCACCCTCGCGGGGCAGGCGCAGCCGTCCCTTCTGTTCCGCGCCTTGTCGCTCTTCTTCCCCCTTCCGGACGTCCTCATCGCCCATCCGCACCCGCTCGCCTTCGCCGGCTGGGTCGGGCTCTTCGTTACTGCAATCAACCTCCTTCCGGCAGGGCAGCTGGACGGAGGCCATGTCGCGAGAGCCCTTTTCGGAAGGAATCAGTTCTATGTTTCGTGGGCTGCGGTTCTTACCCTCTTTGCGCTAACTGTCTTCCCTCCGCCAGGCTATCCCGGCTGGTTCCTCTTTGGATTCCTGATACTGGTTCTAGGTGTGCGCCATCCGCCGCCGCTTAACGATCTCACGCGTCTGGATTCGCGTCGGAAGCTCATCGGCATCGCAGCCGTCGTTATCCTCATTGTGACCTTCGTTCCGCAGCCGTTCGTGACCGTCGCGAGCGAACGGGGGCTCGCGTTCCAGGCCACCGATGGCACGCCGCTGCCGATCAATCAGTCGATCGCATTGGGTGCGTCCATCCTCTTGACCTTCGGGGTGAACAACACCGGGCCGGTGAAAGAGTCCGTCATCGTCACCGCGTACGATCCGAATCTGAACGCGTTCGGCTTCGTGATCCTCTTCACGTCGTACCAGATCGGCTCCATGGTCACGCCGGTCAACGATAGCAGCGTGACGATCTCGTTGAATTCAACTCAGGTCGCCGCGTTCGACTTGCGCGTGACTGCCCCTTCGGTCTGGCCGACCCCGCTCCCCCGGTACGTCGCCTTCGTGGTCGTTGCGAGGACCATCGATGGGTCGGTGAGCGCGCAGCTGCCGGTCGACCTCCAGGTCATTCCCTGACGAAGACGCAGAAGTGCCGGACGAGCGAGCGGTGGACTCGGAGCGCATGGGTCTCGACGAGTTCGAGGAACTCGGAACCACGCTCGATCCACCGTTCATTGGGGAGCACAATCGCGAGATATCCCGCACGCGGAAGGAGGTCGGCGAACGCGGCAAACGCACGCGCGTACAGTCGATCGATCGCCTCGCCCCGAGTCGATGCCGCGCGGCCGTACGGCGGATCCGTCGCGATTCCATGAACCGATCCGGCGCGCAGGGGAAGGCGTCCCGCATCGGCGACGGCCAGATCGGGACCGCGATCCCCCGGATGCAGCGAGGTCCGGGTCCCTATGACCATCCCCCGCTCGCGATCCAGACCGACCCCGCGAAGTCCCAGCTGCATTGCCTCGAGGAGGACTCCACCCGTCCCGCAGAACGGGTCGAGGACAATGCCGGCCATCGGCACGCGGGCAAGGTT
>DATGWB010000191.1:0-3701 GCA_035299725.1 Thermoplasmata archaeon | reverse complement strand
CGCACTGGTACGATGACCTCCTCGTCGATGCGAAGGGTTACGTCAGCGAGAAGCGGGACCTTGTCGTGAACGCCGGCCTGAGCGTCAGCGGACTCCAGCACGTGGGGCGGCTCCGCGGCGAGATCGCGCTCTCTCAGTTCCTGACTCGAAGTTTCCAAAACCTGCATCGGAACGCCGTCCAGAGTCTGGTCCTCTACACCCAGGACGAATGGAAGGCGAAGGAAGCCCAGGTCGCCCAATTCACGAAGGAGGACGGGCGGAAGTACGCCGGCCGCCGACTCATCGACGTCCCGGATCCGGTCGGCTGCCACGCAAACTGGGTCGAACATTTCTGGCAGGATTTCGGCGGGGTGTTGGACCGGTTCGCGCCCGGCATCCGGATCGTGACGACGACGGACACCTATCGCAATCCCGAGATGCAAGGGCTCGTCCGCGATCTCGCCTCGCGGGCGGAAGAGGTCCGGGCGGTCGTCAACAAGTATCGGGCCCGCCACCCGTATCCCGCGGGCTGGATTCCCTTCGAGGCGTTCTGCGAGAAGTGCGGGACGATCGGCGCGACGACGACCGCGATTGACGGCATGTTGGCGTCGTACCGCTGCGAGCGATGCGGGAATCGCGGTAAATCCTCGATCGAGAAAGGGAAGCTGAACTGGCGGCTCGAGTGGCCCGCCCTCTGGAAGGTCTACCGCGTGGACATCGAGCCGTTCGGCAAGGACCACGCGACGCCCGGCGGCTCGCGGGACTCCTGCGCGGAGATCGCGCAGGCGATCATGCACTTCCGGCCCCCGATGGGCATCCCGTACGAATGGGTCGGCATCGCCGACCGCGGGAAAGATCTGGGCGACATGGGCTCGTCGGACTTCCTCGGCTTCACCCCGGCCCAATGGGTGGAAGTCGGGGACCCCGAGGTCTTGCGGTACATCTACGCGTTCAATCCGATCGCACGACGCGTGGTCCTCGACCTGTATCGCGTCGATACATACCACGACACCTTCGATCGCGCGGAAGACGCGTTTTATTCGTCTGACCGGGAAAGCGATGAAGACGACCAAGCCCGATCGTACGAACTCGCCTACCTCGCACCATGGCCGAAAGAGCAGCCCTTTGCCTTCTCCTACCGCCATGCGGCATTCCTGTCACAGATCAGCCCGGAGTCCGGCCGGCTCGAGTGGTGTCTGAAACGCATGCGGGACACGGGGATGCTGACTCGCGCGCCGACGGAATTCGAGCGCGCCCGAATCGGGAGGCGCTTGACGGAATCTCGCGTCTGGGTGGAGAAGTACGCGCCAGAGAACCGCGTGAAGCTCCTGGAATCCCTTTCGCGCGAAGTCAAGTCGCAGCTCGACGCGGATGATCGTGCGGCGTTGCGACTGTATGCGGCTCGCGCCGCCGCAGTCCCTTGGAACGAGGAGTCGATCAAGGAGTCGATGGTCGTGCTCACGAAGAAAGGCGGCCTCCCCGTCGAGACCGGCCGATTCTTCCGCGACCTCTACCTGATCTTGCTCGGGTCGGAGAAAGGGCCTCGGGCCGCGCCGTTCCTCGCGGTGCTGGAGAAGGACTGGGTACTCCGTCGACTCAACGAAGCGGCACAGTAAGAAAAGTCAATATACGCCCTCTCCGTTGAATCGCGATTGCAGCCCCGTGGTCTAGCGGCCAATCGTGACCGTGATGCGGTCGCGGGCCAGTGATTCGAGGCTCTGGATCGGCCGAACACGCCGAGGAGAGACCTCGCGACGGCAGTTCGAATCTGCCCGGGGCTATCTCCTATTCCGCCAGGATCGAGACCGCGTTGGGCACGACCGAAAAGCGCAACGGATGGCGGCCGACGCACTCGCCATCGAGGTCGATCATCTCGTCCGCCGCGTGGATCGTTACTTCGCGGCACTGGAACGTCGAGACTTCCTTCAACGAGAGGTGCTCGCCCCGCCGCAGGGAGGGCAAGTTCCGGCGGGCGGTTTTGAAATCGATGTCCCCGAAGATGACGACGTCCAGCAATCCGTCCGCCAGGTCCGCGGCGGGAGCCGGCATCAGGCCCGCTCCGAAATACCGGCCGTTTGCGATCACAAAGTCGTTGACGACAGCTTCTTTGGATGGCCCGCCGTCCGCTTCGTAGACCACGTGTGTGTTCTGGTATCGCGGGAGCGTTCGGAGAATTGCGATGATGAAGGTGAGCCGGCCGCCCAGGATTTTGGAGGAGCGGTTCACACGATCGACGACCGCTCCACCCGAACCGAATTCGGCGACGTTGACGAAGTAGCGTTTCTTTCGAGTGCCGGCCTCGAGGAACTCACAGACGCCCGCATCGATCGTCTGAGGTTGCCGCTCCCGAATACACCGGGCGAGAGCCGCCGGCGTGGCTGGAACCGGGAGCGTTCTCACGAAGTCGGCGCCCGTCCCGACCGAGAACACCGCGAGACACGCATCCGTGTGCCGGTCGGTCTCCCGATGCCCCAGGTAACCGTTGACGACCTCATTGAAGGTCCCGTCGCCGCCGACCGAGACGATCGTCCTAGCGCCGTCCCCCAAGGCTGCGCGGGCGTGGTGCGTAGCATGGCCGGGACGGTCGGTCGTCCGGACCGCGAACCCGGGGCCGAGCTCACGGCGGAACGCGCGTTCATAGGTCTTCCAGCGACGGCGCATCCGACCGTTGGCGGAGGCCGGGTTCACAATGAAGACGATGTCAGCCGCCATGGTCGACCCGAAATCCCTGATGGGCGCGGACGAGGTTTTCGTAGGCATTTATCTCCCGCTCGGTCCTCGCGGGATCCCATCCGAGGATTCCCCCGATCCGGTCTGCCACCGCTCCCGCAACGTGGACGCCTTGGTCCGGCGTCTCGTAGAACAAGCCCAGCCGGCGGACCAGCACGTCATCGAGGGTCATCGCCATCTCCTCATGGACCGCGATCTCCACCTCGACCCAGGTGTGCGGCCGCGCCGGCACGAGGCGTTCCGCGGCGGACGGCGCACCGAGGTGGCGCCGCACCTGTTCGGGCGCGTACCGACGCTGGAGACGGAGGGCGGTCTCCTCGTCGAACCCGAGATCCATGAACTCTGCCAGTGGACGGATGGGAGGGCCAAGCGCACGATCCCGGGTAACGCTCGCGTGGGGACGACCGAGTCGGCGGGCGAGAAGTTCTCCGACCTCTTCGGCCATGGCTCGGTGGGTCGTCAACTTCCCGCCGGTAATCGAGATCAGGCCATCCCGGTCCTCGAAGATCGCGTGATCTCGCGATATGTCCGATTCGGCCTTCGAGCGGCCTCTGCGCAGCAGGGGACGCAGGCCCGCGTATGCGCTCACCACATCATCGGGACCCAGGTGGGCGTTCGGGAACGTTTCATTCACGGTGTCCAAGAGATACGCGACGTCTCCGGCATCCGGGACCACCCGGTTCGGATCGCCGCGAAAGTCGGTGTCTGTAGTGCCGACAAGGGACAAGTCGCCCCATGGGAGAACGAACACGACCCGACCGTCTCTCTTTGCGGTGAGGGCGAGCGCGTGGCGGTTCCCGATTTTCGAACGCGGGACAAAGATATGGATTCCTTTCGTCGGCCGGATCGTGGGAGTCGATCGGCCCGTCCGCAGATCGTCCAGCCAGACGCCGGTGGCATTCACCACGAACCGCGAGGACATCGTGAACGAGTCACCCGTCATCCCATCCCGGAGTTGCGCGCCCACGACGCGATCTTCCTTGCGGATGAGC
>DATGWB010000190.1:0-2035 GCA_035299725.1 Thermoplasmata archaeon | reverse complement strand
TCCATCGTCCTCGGGATCCTCGGCGGAGCCCTGGACCTGGGCGTCGGCCTGTTGATCCTCGCGACCGGTCCGATGGCATCCTCGGACGGGATGGGCGTCACGGCAGCCTACGTCGGAGCGATCGTTCTGCTCCTGATGGGGGGCATCATCCTCGGCAGCACGGTGCAGATGATCGGGTCGCGCAAAACCCCGAGGCGTCGAAGCGAGGGATTCCTGATGATCGTGTACGGGGTCCTCATGCTGGTGGTCGGGGCCGCGATGATCGGCCGATTGTTTCCGGCGATGCAGACCCCCGAAGTCTCCGGGACCGCGATGATCGGTGTGGGCCTGGCCATGCTCTACGTCGGCGCGACGATGCGGCGGGTTCACATGTCCCTCCGGTGAGGCGGCGGCGCGGTCGGCCAAACTCAAGGAACTTATCCGGCCCACGGACATCCCCGGCCCCATGCTCTCACTGTCGAAGGGACGTCGATTCGAGCACGGGCTGTCATTCCTCGCGACCCTGGCCTTCTTGGGCGGCTTCTTCGGTGCGCGACTCTTTCACCTCGCGTTCCCAAGTCTCATGATTATCACCTCTCAGGGAATCCACTTCCATCATTTCTGGTACGGACTGACGATGATGGGGGTCGCCGGTTGGCTGGGCATCGTGGACAACGACGAGAAGTTCGCCCGTGTCTATGCGGTCGTGTTCGGCGTCGGGGCCGGGTTCGTCGGCGACGAGGTCGGGCTGCTCCTCACGGGCGACGACTATTACTCCGAGCTCACGTTCGAGTTCCTAATCGCGGCGCTCGCCTTCATCATCCTCGTGGCTTTGATGATCCGGTATCGCAAGCAGATCCTCGAGGAGGTCTTTCAACTCAGCCGAGGTGAGAGGCTTACCCATGTCGGGGTGTTTCTCATCGGTTTCTCGGCGATCATGTTCGCGTTCGACGCCTTGGAACTCGGCGTCCCGTTGATCGTGCTCGGAGCCGCCCTATTCGCGTGGGGGTACCGCCGAGATCATGGAGCGGTTCGGAAAAGCGGGCCCGGAGCCTGAAGCGAGAAAGCCCGCGAACGTCCACTCAGGGGCCACAGGTGACACTCCATCATCCTCAAGAGTCGGAAACCCGCCGGCTCCCGCAAAGGGAGATTCGCAAATCCGGAATGTCTGGAGGAGTTTCTCCCGAACGAACGGGAGGAGCCTTGGAGAGGGTGCCGCGCGGATCGGCCCTCGGACATGGCCTCGGTCGTCGACCGCGAGGAGTCCGACTCCCTGCGCTTCGAACGTCCAACGCTGGCGATACGCCCGGGATGCGGCCGCCAATGGCATGACAACCCAAACGCGGTCGGCTCCGATTTGGTATGCGATCGCTTGGCGCAGCGCCTCGCCCCATCGGTGCATTTTCATTTCGATCGCAGCGACCGTCGTCCCTCGCGAGCCAACGAGATCCGCCCGACGACCGAGAATCGGAACCTCCATCCGAACATCGAATCCCTCGCCGCGGAGCCACGTCGCCACCGGTTCGTGCAGATCCGACTCAACGCGAAAGGCCACGGTCCTCCTGGATGGGGCTTCTATGGAAAATCTTGATTGCTAGTCGAGTGATTGATTTCCACAGCGAGTTTTCCCAGTGCGAACCAGGTTCCATCTCAGATCGGTCTGCCGGGGGAAGGCGACCTCTCCGGCCGGCTACCAATTTCGCGGCTCCTTAACTTGCACCAATGTGATGTGGTCGTCAGCGGTCATGAGGCGTTGGCGACATGACGTGGTTCATCGGAGGCAAAATCGGATCTTGGCGGGCCGTTCGAGCCGATCCCGTCGTCGGCGTTCCCCTCGCCCGGATATCACGACTCGAAGTCACCGAGCGGGAAGCACAGCCGCCTATCGGTGATTGGGTGCTCAAGGGCGTCACAAGCTTCGAGCGGTATGTGACGCGCGCTGAGCGCTCGCTGTTAGAGGCACGCCAGGGGAGCCTCGGTAGGCCGTCGGCGACGCGAGCAGCCTTGATACCCATCCAGAAATCTGCGGCTTGGTGGGACCTCCCACAGGATGAGC
>DATGWB010000189.1:0-9624 GCA_035299725.1 Thermoplasmata archaeon | reverse complement strand
GATCGAAAGAGAATGCTGGTGATTGGTTCGATTGTCTTCGGACTGTTTCTCCTTTTCCTGGGAGCCGCGATCGTCGACTCGAGTAATCTCACGGCGGACCTAAACACGGCCGCCGCGCACGATCGGGCCACCGTCTGGGGGCCGGTGGTCTCCCATGCGGGCATATTCTTCTTCGTCGTTGGCCTCGTCGGTGCGGCCATTCTCCTCGAGGACTTGGACATCTTCGTGCGCCTTTTCCTGCTGATCGTCGCGTTCGTCGCCCTCTTGCTGGTCCTTGCGAACTCCCCCACGATCTTCGGGTGAGGTGGCACGATGGCGGGAATGGGCGATAGACTGTGGGACATCGGCCGGTCGCCAGCCCAGCACATGACCGTCTTGGTCTTCGGCCTCCTCGCGCTCCTGACGGGGATCGTCGCGACGTCGATCCTCGCCGTCGCGGGGGGCGGCGGAGGGGCCACGTCGATCATCATGGCGGCGCTGATCCTTCGCGGAGTCGGCGGCTTCTTCGTGACGCTGGCCCTCTTCCTGGGGGCCTACGCCGCGTCCGGCGACTCCTGGACGACGACCGTGTGGCGAATCGCGCAGCTACTGGCGGCCGTCCTGGTCCTGATCTTCGTGTTCTGATTCGGACCGAACCGTGAGGCGGCGCAGAGCGCGCTGCCTCCACCTTCCTCTTTCGCGGTTTCTTGCGAGGACGCGCCGGGAGACTATCGTGCTTCTCCAGCGCTTACGGAGAGGATCGGCGGAAGGAAGTCGCTGACCATCTTCCACGATTCACCTTCGTCCCTGCTCGCGAAGAGCTGGCCCGTGTTGGTCCCGATGTAGACTCCGACCGGGTCCGCGGCGTCGACGGCCATCCCCTCGCGCAGGACGCCCATGTACGCGCGGGGGCCGGGCAATCCTTTCGTGTGACTCCGCCACGCCTTGCCGCCGCTCGTCGTCTTCCACACGGTCATCTGGCCTTTCGGGAACACCCGGTTCTCCGCGCCGATCAAGGGCGTGACGAAGGCGGTGTGTTTCTGGTCCGGATGCGCGGCGATCGGGAATCCGAAGTCGGACGGCAGGCCTTTCGTGACTTCCGTCCACGCTCCTCCGTCCGGTCCGCGGTGGTAGGTCCCGCAGTGGTTCTGCTGGAAGATCGCCCCATCCCCCGAGGCGTCCCAGGCCAATTTGTGCACACACTGGCCCCACTCCGGATACTTGTTCGGCATGAATTCGGCCCGCACCCCGCGGTTCTCGGTCGTCCAGCTGCGCCCGCCGTCCCGCGTCTCGAACGCGCCGACGGCGCTGATCCCGATCATGAGGTGGCGCGGATTCCGGGGATCGACGAGCACGGAGTGGAGGCAGAGGCCGCCATTGCCCGGTTGCCAGTCTTTCCGCGTCGGATGGTAGTTCAGCGACTCG
This sequence comes from Thermoplasmata archaeon, assembly GCA_035299725.1. GTDB lineage: Archaea > Thermoplasmatota > Thermoplasmata > RBG-16-68-12 > RBG-16-68-12 > RBG-16-68-12. The sequence goes on along the minus strand of DATGWB010000189.1, from coordinate 8,220 downwards.
ACGTCGTGCCATGTGTCGCCGCGGTCGTCGCTGCGGAACAACGCGGCGGGCTCGACCCCGGCATAGATCGTGTCGGGCGCGTTCGACGGTCCCGGCTCGATGTGCCAGATCCGCGACACGCTCAGATCGGAACCTTCCTTGAACTTCGGCGCGGTCGTCGTCGCTTTCAGCACCTCGCCGGCGCGGCCGCGGTAGACGGCGGGTCCCCACGGCTCGCTACCCATCGGCGCGGCGGCGTAGACCGTGCGGCCGTCTCGCGGATCGAGCGTCATGTGATAGACGGCGCCGCCCGCATTGAACGGTCCCTCGACAGACCATTTCCTCCGGTCCGGTGAATGGAAGAGGAATCCGCCTTTCTTCGACCCGACCGCGACGACCACGCTGCCCTTCTTGATCGAACGAGCCATCTCAACCACCCGCGACGCTGGGGAGGATATGGACGACATCTCCGGGATTCAGTTTCGCCTCCGGCAACGACGCTCCGATCAGTTCCTCGTTCACGAAGACGTTCACATATGGCCGGCGTCGGCCCGCCTCGTCGACGACCCGATCCCGGATTCCCGGAAAATTCGCATCGAGCGCGCGGAGCATCGCGGCGACATTCGACGCCTCGAGGACGACTTCGTCTTGCCCGTCGGTGTATGAGCGGAGCGCCGGTGGGATCCGCACGAGCACGCCCGTGTGGGCGATCTCGCTCGGAGAAACGTCGGAGGCCATGATTCCTTCCCCCGCACCTCATCCGTGGAGAGATGAAAAGCCTTTGGCCGGCGTCCGCGAATCGACCGCGGGACTCGGAAGCCCTTATCTCATCCGAGTCGCTCCGGCCGTCGATGGATACCCAGGACATTCTCGACGTCGCGCTCCGTCTCGCGAGCCAGTCCGAGATCCCTGCGGACACGACGATCAACGTCCCCGCGCGCAATGTGCGCCGGGCCCTGATCGGCATCGACGTCGAGGCCGCGGACCTCCTGATAGCGAAGGAGAAGGGATACGACGCTGTGATCGCCCACCATCCGACGGGCGGGTCGGCGACCCTCGACTTTCCGAAGGTCCTCGTCAAGCATGCGGACATCTTGACCCGACACGGGGTGCCCCGAGCCGTCGCCGACGCGGCCGTGCGGGAGATGCAGGAGGAGCGGGAGCCGCGCGCACACGCGGAGAACTACGACCGACTTCCGTCGATCGCGCGCCTGATCGGGATCGGCCTGATGTGCATTCACAACCCGTGCGACGAGATCGGCCGGCGGGTGATGGACGAGACGCTCCGCGCGAAGTTGAAACCGAATCCGCGCGTGCGCGACGCCATCGACACGCTCTACGGAATCCCGGAGTTCCAGGCGGCGAAGACACGCATTGCCGTGCGCATGGGGAAGATCGACAATCCCCTTGGAAAGTGGGCGGTCCATCACGGCGCCGGGACGAACGGAGGGGTGCCGGTCGCCCGGGCGGCGTTCGAACACGGCATCGACACGGTTTTCTACATCCACATTGATGCGGGGGCCCTCCGGCGGTTGTGGGAGCTCTTCGGCCGCGAGGGCCCGAAGAACCTCGTGGTCACGGGGCACGTGGCTTCGGACAGCATCGGCATCAACGCGCTCGTCCGCGAGCTTCGCAAACGGGGACTGCACATCGACACCTACAGCGGAATTGTCGATGTCTGAGCATTATTATTATCATAATCCCGTATAAAATTCAATGGGAAGCCTTAACTACGCATTCCCGATACGGAGGCGAAGGGGTTCCTTCTGCCGTTCGAGATCGTCATCGTGAGCAACACCCCCCTCACGCCGCTGAAGGACATTGACGATGTCGCGCTCCTGTTCCTCACGCAGATCGGGTACATCCCGAAAGGCTACGACCCGAAGACGGATGCGAGCTCCGTGCGGGATTCGGTGCCGTATCGGTTGTTCGTCGAGTGCCTGCTCGGTCGGCTCGACAAGGGGTGGACCGTCGAGCAGCTCGCCGCGAAGTTGAAGACGACGAAGGCGACGATCTATCGGCACATCAACAAACTGAAGGAGATGGACCTCCTCGACGAGGTGAACGTGCCGGAGCGAGGCACGGTTCGGAAAGGCTATCGCATCCGATACGGGAATCTCTCGAAGGCATGGAATTTCGTCGAATCGAACATCGAGATCGCGATCGAGAACTATCGCAAGACGGTCGACCATCTCGAGAAGCTCGCGGAGCAACGGAGGTGACCGGGTTGGCGGAAAACATCGTCTCGCTCACGAAAGGGTCGCGCTATCGGATCGAGTCCATGGAGACCCGCGAACGGACCAAGGTGACGAAGGGGATCTTCCGAGGATACGCGACAATCGGGACGGACGACGCCATCGTCGTGGAACTCGACGAAAGCCATCAAGAGCTGAAGGGAAAGATGCGTCTCATCCCGCTGCATGTCGTGCTCGCGGTCGACATCCTGGAACAAGTGCCCGGTGACGCGCCGAAAGTTGAGAAGCACGGCACGATGTACGGATGACTGGGTCATCCAAGGCAAGGTTCTTGCCGGGGAAGGCGGTTGGCGGAGGGATGGGTTCTCCACGAATCGCGCGGTCGGGCCTGCAATCCCCCCGCGGTTGGCTGTTCCTCGCCTTCCTCGGAGTGTGGCTGTACCTCGCGTCCCAGTTGCTCCGCCTGTATCCGGCGCGGGTCGCTGAGGTCCTCGTCCTCCCAGTGTCGGAGGTGAGGGAGCTCCTCGCGCTCTCCGCGGGTCTCGGTCAGCTCCTGTTCTTCGGCGGCCTCGTCGCGGCGCTCTGGCGGGCGAACCTGGCCGCGGGCGTATCGAGCGCCGGGATCCGCGGCCTCGCGTTCGGTGTCGCTGGGGTCGGCATCCTCGGTCTGTTCGAGTTCGCCCTCTTCCTCGATTGGCTCGGAGCGGCGTTCAATCCGATGGCCCTGTTCGCGCAGAGTCCCGTCCTGGACACCGGCGTTATCGCTGGCACGGCCCTCGCCTTCGCGGGTCTGGCCTCCCTTGTCGTCGGCTTCGCACAGTCCACGGACCTGTTCGGACGACGGGAACGCGTGGCCTCTCAGCGCGCGGCGCAACGGGAGGAAACCGGCTGAGCCGCACGGCCCACCGGTCCGAGGACGGATGGGTTCCGGGGTCGTTGACTTGACGCTCGAGTTGCCTCCCTCTCCCGAGGATCGCTTCCTTGCCTCGTTCCTCGCCGAACTGCGCGAGCGGATTCCCACGTCGAAGGATGAGCTGCAACAGCTGAAGCGGCGCATCGCGCGATCCCACGGGGTCGCCGGGATCCCGAGCGATTCGGACATCCTCGGTCGGCTCCCTCGTCCGATCCGCGATGACTTGGTGGATCTCTTGCGCATCAAGCCCGCGCGCACCGCGAGCGGCGTCGCCGTCGTGACCGTGATGACCGCGCCGCACGCCTGCCCCCATGGCGTGTGCACCTTCTGTCCCGGTGGACCGAGGTTCGGTACGCCGCAGTCGTACGTCGGCACGGAGCCCGCGGCGCGACACGCGTCGGCCCACGGCTATGATCCGGGCGCGCAACTCACAGCTCGGCTGCGGTCTCTCGAGGAAATCGGTCATCCCACGGACAAGGTCGATCTGATCGTCTTGGGAGGGACCTTCACGGCGCTCGACCGCGGGTACCAAGAGTGGTTCGTGAAAGGATGTCTCGACGCGATGAACGGGTGTGTCTCGGATTCGATTGGGACGGCACAAGCCGCGAATGAGTCGGCGACCGCCCGGTGCATCGGCCTCACGATCGAGACGAAGCCCGATTGCTTCCTCGGGTCGGAGGTCGAAGCGTGCCTCGCGCTCGGCACGACCCGGGTGGAACTTGGCATCCAGTCGACGCACGACGACGTCCTCGAGGCGGTGCACCGCGGCCACACGGATGCCCAGAGCCGCGCGGCATTCCACGGAGCGAAGGCCGCCGGCTTGAAAGTCGGCGCACACATGATGCCGGGCCTCCCCGGTTCCGATCGCGATCGGGACCTCGAATCCTTCCGAACCCTGTTCGACGATCCGGACTATCGTCCGGATTTTCTCAAGATCTATCCGACCCTGGTCCTGCCCGGAACGGCGCTGTACGGACTCTGGAAATCCGGTCGATATGCGCCGATGACCACGGAATCGGCCGTCGAACTGATTGCGCGCGTGAAGATGTTGGTTCCGCGATGGTGTCGGATTCAGCGGGTGCAGCGCGAGATCGGTGCGCCGGAAATTCAGGGTGGGCCGAAGAAGGGCGATCTCCGCGTCCTCGCGCGTGAGCGGCTTCGGGCCGTCGGCCAGCGATGCGTATGCGTGCGGTGCCGCGAGGTCGGCTTCCGAGGAATCGCGCCCCGCCCGGAAGCCCTCACGATGCTCCGCTCGGATTACGACGCCTCCGCTGGAACCGAGATCTTCCTCAGCATCGAGGATCCGGGACGCGACGTGCTGGTCGCGTACGCGCGGCTGCGAATCGACCCAGGAGGGGCGACCGTCCGGGAGCTGAAGGTGTTCGGTCCCATGGTGCGGATTCATGAAGCCGCGAACGACCGTTGGCAGCATCGCGGGTTCGGCCGTCGACTCATGGACGAGTGCGAGCGCCTCGCCCGGGACGAATTCGACGCACCCGTCGTCCGGGTCACTGCAGGCGTCGGCGTGCGGGGCTACTACCGAACCTTGGGATACGAGCTGCTGACGCCGTACATGGTCAAGGCGCTGTAGTCAAGAAACTTCCTTGATCCATCCGAGGCGTCGGAGCTTGCTCGCTTCGACGTCGGCCGCGTTGCGGAACGACGACTCGGCTTCCGCGAGGTAGTCGACTGCCAGACGCAGCCCTTCCTTCGTCGGCGCCCTCACGTCGACGCCGGCGCGCGTGAGTTGCTGACGGACAATCGGCATGGCGGCTTCCTGGCCTCCCATGAATTCGCAGAAATCCACGATGATCTGATCGGTGACGGCGATGAACGGATTCCAGGTCTCTTCGACCGATTCGCCCTTCGTGACCTTCGCGTCCGCCTTCGCGATCATCGCCTTCGCGAGACCGAAGAACCCCGCTTCGACGTTGAGTCCGGTCTTCGCGGAGCTCACGAAGCCGTCCACCTGGAGCGTGTCTTTCAGATCATCCAGCTGCTCCTGGACCGATCGACGGGATTCGGCGAGATCCACTTTGTTCGCGACGAGGACGAGCGGAATCGGGTCCGTAACGGAGAGGAGATGCGGGATCCAGTACTCATGCAGACTCTCGGCCGTCTCTGGGCGCGTCACGTCGTAGACGAGGAGCGCGCCTTTCGCCCCTTGGAAGGAGCTCTCCTGGATGCCGCGGTACCCTTTTTGTCCGAGGACGTCCCAGATCATGAACGTCATGTCCGTCGCCTTGCCCGGCGACTCGATCCGCAGGTCCTTCTTCGTGACTTTCGTGCCGATCGTCGTGATGTATTCGTCCGAAAACTTGTCGACCACGAAGCGCCGGATCAGGCTCGTCTTGCCGACGGCGCCGTCGCCGAGGAGCAAGATCTTTCGCTTGACGTGGTCATCGACCATGGCGAGATCGCTCCATGCGGGCGCCACTCATATAACGCTTGCTGGCTCAATGTCAGCGATGCGAATGGACCTTCAGTTCGCATGAAACCGGAGCCGCGGACGGATGAAGCGCGCCGCGATCAGATCCGCTTGCGGGAGCAGTGCCACGTTCCCGTCCCACTTCGCGAGGATGTCCGCGTGGGACCGTTCGAACTCCCACACCGCGATCTGGAGTTTCCGAGGGAGGCTATTCAGGTGGCGGCCCACGATCACCGCGGCGAGGACCGTGTGCTGGCCCCGGAGCATCAGGACCTGGCGTTGACCGAACCGCAGTTGTTCGAGCGTCCCGCCCCGGTCGTCGAACGAGTCGCGGACGAACTCTTGGAGCACGATCAGCATCCCGCTCATGATGTCGCTGTCGTGGACCATGCCCTGCGTGCGGGACCAGTGGCGGATCAACATGCCGCTGTCGTGCATCAGGTAGAGCTCCTCGAGCCGCGCGCGTCGGGTCACATAGACGCCGAGCCCGATCGCGCCCGCCGCGCCAAATCCCGCAGCCGCCGCCCAGAACGGATTCACGGGAGCGGAAGGGGGGCTGTACTTCACCGCGAACGTGAGCGACCGATAAATCGTCCGAGGATTCTGATCGAAATTATCGGTGTACGTCACGGTGACGTCGACCGTCGTGAAGACGGGACTCGCGGTCTGCGACGTCTCGGTGGTGTTCGCGTAGAACCACCAGTCTCCGATCCGATTGTGAGTGACCTCGGTGTATGTGCCTCCCGCCTGCTGCCCGTACGCCAGTTCGGGACCGAAGACCGCGGTGATGCTAATCGTCGCGGCCAACGTGTCGCTGTAGCTCGCGTTGTTCGGATACGGCGAGTCCAACCAGAACGTGAAGTCCACGTCGGGTGCATGGGAATCGTTGAGGATGACCGCGAGCTGATAATACGAACGGCGAGGGACCGCAGCCGCGAGCGACACAGTGAGCGTGAGTGCGAGGAGAACGAGCACGACGGCGGGGATGTAACGTGGTACGCGCGCCGTTCTATTTTGCACTGGTTGGAGCCCCCCCAACCGATTGTCCGCCACGCGGACGCCGACCGGCGCAACCATTCGTGGGGGGTCTATTTAATCTTACTATCGATGCGTCACATCGTGCACCAACGGACGCTTCGTGATTCTCACAAACGCGATTGAACGAAGGGCCCTCACCACCGGTGGCGGTCCCGACATCAGAAGAGTTCTCGGATGCCTGCTCCTTCGGCCGGAGACCGGTGGGCGACATGAGCCCACGTGGCCGGGAGGCCGAGCTTCATGGCCGCATCCCGGAGCATCGTGCGTGAGAGGGTCACACCTCGGGCAACTGCACGGATCGGCAAGGAGACGTCAAGGCCCCGAAGAGCGGCGACCACCTCAGCACCGAGCCGTGGCGGTCCGAATCCGGAAAGCATGGGATCACCATCCGCGGTCTCGAGAGCGGCATGGAGCGGTACGAGGTTGTCGACGTCACCTCGAGGCAATTTCGGATGCGCCGTCGCGATCTGCGTCCGGATTCGAATCGCGTCCGGGCGACTCAGGATGACATACTCGACGCGATAGTCGAGATGGGCCTTCGCCGCTCTGGCGGCTTGGACGTCGGGTGAGCCTTCGACCCCCGCGACCACGCACACCAAGGCGCACCGTTTTCGCGCGATCATCGCGAGGACGGTGCTCGCGAGCCCACCCGAGTACGCGAGCGCACTCCGCGACCGTCCTTCGACTTCGCGCGCAACCCGACGTTCGAGTCGGCGAATAAACGCGTCGACGTCGCGCGACGACGCCATCGACTCACGCGCCGAACGTGACTTCACCCGCGAGGAGTCGGTCGAGCGTTTCCGTGAGGTCCGCCTCCGCCACCCGGATCTGTTTTTGCGAATCTCGCTCGCGGACCGTGACGCCTTTCCCTTCGAGGGTCTCGTGGTCGACCGTGACGGAGAACGGTGTGCCGATCTCGTCCATGCGGGCGTACCGTCGGCCGATCGATCCGGACTCGTCGTACGAGACCGTGAGCCGTCTCCTCAAGTTCGCGTGGAGCGCCTCGGCCTTCTCCGGCAGTCCGTCTTTGTTCACGAGCGGGAAGACGCCGACGCTCACCGGAGCGATCTGGGGCGGGAGCCGCAGGACGATGCGCTCGCCCTTGCTGTGCGAGAGGTCCAGCAACGCCCAGATGTTTCGGTCCACCCCGAACGACAGCTCGAGCACATGGGGGATGAGCTTCGAACCGCCAAACGTCACGGATTGTTTCATGTGAGACATCGCCTCGTGGCCTTTGAGATCGTGGTCCGTCCGATAGTGGACGCCTCCGACCTCTTTGAAGCCGCCCAGGCTTTCTTGCTTCACCTGGATGTCGAAGTGGATCTTGTTGTAGAACGCGCGCTCCTTTTCATCGAGCTCCGCAAACCGGAATGCGTCCCGCGGGATTCGGAGTCGCTCCAGGTAGAACCGTTGGACCGCGGCGAGGTGATAGACATACCAAGGCGGGAGGTCGCGCGCGACGAGATTTCTCGCCGCAATGTCGTGGGCGCCCGGCTTGTTTTTTTCCGCCGCCCACGCAATGCGGATCGGCGTGGACGCGACCGCGTCGAATCGCAGGCCGTCTGCGAAAGTCGCAGGATCGAAGAAGATCTGAAGCTCCGCCTGGAGGAACTCCCGCATGCGGTACGCGCCTTGTCGCGGGCTGATCTCGTTTCGGTAGGCTCGCC
>DATGWB010000188.1:0-2137 GCA_035299725.1 Thermoplasmata archaeon | reverse complement strand
GATCTCATGGAGCCAATCGAGCACGCGCTGGGACCGCAACTGCTGCCGGCCGATCGAGACCTCGCGACCCTTGTAGTTGCGGAGGATCATGAACGACCGCGTCGCACAGTGCCGGAAGCGTTGCTTGAACAGCTCCGTGTTACGAATCGCGCGCCGAAGGAGGTCCTCGAGGTTTTTGCTCGTCACGAGCTTCGTGAGGCCCCTGAGCTCGATGCGCCGCGGGACGGTGACCATGAAGTTGTCATCCGTCACGCTCACGCGGACGTTCGTGTGGTGGGCCTCCGTGATGGCGAATGCAAAGGCGCGGCTGAGCGCGTCGTTCACCCGACGCCCGAACGGGAAGTGGAAGATGACATTCCGGTTTCCCTTGACGTCGAGGTACCCCTCGAGGAGAACCTGCCGGTCCGTGGGCAGGGACGGGATCAACGCTTCCTGCTCTTGGACGTATGAGACGAGGGATTGCGCCGAGCCCGTGTCAACGTGGTAGTCCTCCATTAACCACTCCTTCGCGGCCTTCTCCCCGTCCTTGGCGATCTTTGCCGCAAGATCGCGACGGAATTCGCCGACGGCGATCGAGAGGTCGAACGAACGAGGCAACATCTCGCCCGTCCACGAGGGCACCGTGGGGCGGCGACCCGACGCGTCCTTCACGTAGACCGACGTCCCGCGAGCGCGGACGAATTGGTACGTCCGGCCGCCGAGGACGAAGATGTCGCTCGGGCTGAGATACTCGACGAACTTCTCACTCAGCTCGCCCAGCGGCGATCCTCGTTCCGAGAAGACGTGGTAGGTCCCTTCCTCCGGGATCGTCCCGACGTTCGTGTAGTAGATCATCCGGGTGCCTTTCTTCTTCCCGATGCGGCCCTCTTCTTCATCGAACCAAATCTTCGCGAAGACCTTGATGTCCGGATTGCGGGAGGAAAGATAGTCGAGGACCGCGAGGAAGTCCTTCTTCGTGAGATCGTGGAAGCTATGGGAGCGCCGGACGAGCTCGAACGCCTCGTCGACGTCCCACCGTTTCTCGAGCGACATCGCAACGAGCGCCTGGGCGAGGACATCGAGGGGATTGCTCGGGATGTCCACCCGGTCGATCCGGGCGTCGTACGCGGCTTTCGCTAGGGTCGCGCATTCCATGAGGTCCCACGGCTCGAACGCGATCATCCGGCCGACCGCGGTCTCGCCGTAGGCATGGCCCGCGCGGCCGATCCGTTGCAACCCTTTCGCGACGGACTTCGGCGAGCCAATCTGGACGACGAGGTCGATGTAACCGATGTCGATCCCGAGTTCCAGGGAAGTCGAGGAGACGGCCGCTTTCAGTTGACAGTCTTTCAGCTTCTGCTCCACCTCGAGGCGGGTGACCTTTGACAGAGAGCCGTGGTGGGCTTCGAGGTTCTCGACGCCGCGCTCCTTCAGCCGGAAAGAAACGTGTTCGGTCCCGCTTCGCGTGTTCGTGAAGATGAGGGTCGTGCGATGCTCGTCAATCAACTTGCTGAGGAGGTCATACATCCGAGCGTTCGCGACCTCCATGGGCACGGCGGTTATGTCACGCACCGGACACAAGACCGAGAGGTCGAGGTCCTTCCGCGTGTCGACCTCGACGATGTACATGTCTCGGACCTTGCCGTTCTCGTAGCCCGCCAGGAACTTCGCTTCCTCCTCGATCGGCGCGATCGTCGCGCTCAAGCCAATCCGCACGAAATCGCGCCCCGTCTGCTCGCGAAGGCGCTCGAGGCAAATCGAAAGCAAAGAACCGCGTTTGGACGAGCAGACCTCGTGGATTTCATCGAGGATGACCCACTCGACGTTCGCAAAGTGTTCACGGAATTTCGGAGTGCTGAGGATGATCGCGATGCTCTCGGGCGTCGTGATGAAGATGTGTGGCGGGTGACGGACCTGTCTCTGGCGTTCCTGCGGAGATGTGTCGCCGGAGCGAACCCCGACCCGGATGAGAGGGACCGGCTTACCTTCTTTCTCGGCCAGTTGCGTCAGTTCACGAAGCGGTTCCTCGAGGTTGCGGTTATGTCGTTCGCGAGCGCCTTGAGGGGTGAGACATAGAGGCAATAGATTCGATCCTCGAGCTCGCCACGGAGTTGCTTCGCGTACAGCTCGTTGATGATGGACAGGAAAGCTGTGAGCG
>DATGWB010000187.1:0-3177 GCA_035299725.1 Thermoplasmata archaeon | reverse complement strand
GTGCTCGACGTCCTGATCGACGACCCACGAGCATCGATCGACCAGCTCTCCTCGTCGACCGGGCTGAGTCCGAAGACGGTCCGGAAGCATCTCAATGGACTGATCCGCAGCAAGGCCATCTACGTGGTCCCGCGACTTGGGTTCCTGAAAGACTCCGGCGAAATCGTCTACCACCTGGTGGTCGCGGGGGACGCATCTTTTGCGGACCTCAAACGCGGGATTGGCGACGCGGAGTTGATTCACGAGACCCAGGCCACCCCGAAGAAGTACCTGTTCTGCCGGGTCGACAGCCTGGGCGAGATGACATCGAAGAACCGCGCTCTCGAACGTCTCCTCGGCGTGACCTCCGTGCAAGTCTCGTTGAATCGAGAAATGATGTTCGGGATCGAGTTCGTTCATCGCCTTGTCAGGGAGAAGATGAAGGAATAGGGACGGGCTAGTCGTTCCTATACTTTGATCGCCCGGGTCGCGAGGAACCCTTGATGGACGACGTTCCGGTCGAAATACTCCGAGACGATCGCGTCGTATTCGCGGCGGAACTCGGCCAAGCGTGCGGGTTCGTCTTTCAGCGTCTGAAGCAACCGGACCATGGGTCCGCCGCTCTGTTCCAGCTGATGACGATAATGCTCGGGGCTAAGCGCGGGCGTGGTTTGCAATCCTCGGTCGAACGTCACGTCACGGACCGCGGTGCCGAGCCGCTGCAACACGATCGTCGGATCGCCCCACTGACTGGGTGGCGCAGGCTTCGGGTCGGGCGCCGGTGGCATGTATCGGGAGACGACCGCGAAGACGCGGCCGAAGAGCAATTCCGGCGGCCACGTGTGGAACGCAAGGACTCCGCCTCGCTTCAGGACGCGAAGCATTTCTTTGACCGCGACCTCCGGGCGCGGCGCGAAGATGTGCGCGAATTGACTGAGCACCATGTCGAACTCGCCGTCGGCGAAGGGCAGGTTCTCCACGTCGCCTTCCTTCCACACGATATCGTCCAACCCGCCGATCGCCGCATTTTCCCGCGCAATCGCGAGGAGCTCTGGCGTGAGGTCGACGCCGGTGACGACGGCGCCGGCACGTCGCGCCGTGATCGCCACGACACCCGTGCCGCACCCCACATCCAGCACCTCCTGTCCTGGACGAACGCCTGCGAAGTGCACGAGCCGCGCCGCGCTTGGAGTCGTCGCCTGAGCGAGCGGCGCGAACGACTTCCAGACTTGCCGCTGGGTCGCCTTGAACGCTTCGAAGGAGTCCGAAGTCATGGTTTCGCTCGGTGAGAGGGTCTCCTGAGTGGATAACGCTTAGGTGGCGTCGTCGATTGAGAAAGCGTTAAAGAAGTTTCGGCGATACCCCGATTGTCCCAACGAGGGGGAAGGGTTCCTGTGATATCTGAGAAAGTAGCGACGGAGCTGAAAGGGTCGGCGCGCGGGGAAGTCATCCTACCAAACGATGGCCGGTATGACGAAGCGCGCAAAGTGTACAACGCGATGATCGATAGGCGGCCCGCGGTGGTTGTCCGCTGCACCGGGGTGGCCGACGTCATCGCCGCCGTGAAGGCGGCTCGCGCCGGGGGCTTGGCCGTCGCCATCCGCGGCGGTGGCCACAGCGTGCCCGGTTTCGGCACCGCGGACGACGCTCTGGTGATCGACCTCGGACGGATGCGAGGGATCCGCGTGGACCCCGCGACGAAGACCGTCCGCGCTGAAGGAGGCGCGACATGGGGCGACTTCAACCACGCCACACACGCCTTCGGTCTGGCGACGACGGGTTGCATCATCTCCACGACGGGCATCGCCGGACTCACCTTGGGCGGCGGCATCGGGTACCTTACGCGCGGTGCCGGGTTGTCGCTGGACAACCTCATCTCCGCCGACGTCGTCCTTGCGGACGGCTCGTTCGTCACGGCCAACGCGAACGCAAACCCGGATCTCTTCTGGGCGCTGCGCGGCGGGGGCGGCAACTTCGGCGTGGTGACGAGCTTCCAGTACAAGCTCCAACCCGTCAAGAACATCGTCGGCGGTCCGATATTCTTCGAGAAAGAAGATGCGGACAAGGTGATGCGCACCTTTGACGAGTACATCTCTCGAGCGCCGCGAGAACTCGGCGCCTTCTTTGCCTGGCAAATCGCGCCTCCGCTTCCCTTCATCCCGGAGGACCGACACGGAGATACGTTGTGTGTCCTCGTCACGTGCTGGACCGGCCCACCATCCGAGGCAGAGGAAGCCTTGGCCCCTCTCCGCGGAGCGGCGGACGTGGTCGCGGCTCATGTCGGACCGATGCCGTACCCGGCGCTGAACAGTGCGTTCGACGGACTCGTTCCTCCCGGGCTGCAGCATTACTGGAAAGCCGTCTTCGCCAAGGACCTCTCGGACGGCGCCATCGAGGCGCACCTCGCGAACGGGCCCAAAGTCCCGGTCGTCAACTCAACGATGCACATCTACCCGATCAATGGCGCGGTCCACGATGTCGCGCCGGATGCCACGGCCTTCGGTCACCGCGACGCGAAGTACGCGATGGTCATCGCCGGCATGTGGCCGGACCCCGCGCAGAACGAGGCCAACACCCGATGGGTGAAAGACTACTACAAAGGCCTCGCACCCCACGCCCAGGAGGGTGGCTACATCAACTTCGCCGCGGGGGACGACATGAATCGGGTTCGAGCGAATTTCGGCCAGAATTACGACCGGCTGTGTGAAGTCAAGACGAAATACGATTCGGAGAACGTGTTCCGGCACAACCAGAACATCACGCCGACCTAGGCCGGGCCGGCGGATCCGACGCGCGAGACCCGCGGCTCACTCGGCCTTCAGATAGCGGCTTGCGACGGCAGTCCCTGCCAGGAGCATCCCGGTCGCGAAGATCGCCAGGTAGCCGAGGTACGACCAGTCCGCCGTGTTGAAGACTACGATTCCTCGCCCGAGAAGGGCGGAGAACGACACCGGATTGACGCTTGCGATGGCCTGCATCCACGAGGGGAAGTTCGCCAGAGGTAACAGAGCACCGCTCGCGAACATGAGGGGCATCGTGATGAAGTTCGAGATGACGCCCGGCGTCTGCCAGTCCGTGCTCGAGGCCGTCACGGCGAGGAAGAAGCAAGACATGCCGAGGCCGAGGAGGAAGATCCCCAGGATCCAGCCCGCCCACATGAGCGGGTTCCCTGCGAAGGTCACGCCGAAGAGCGCGGCC
>DATGWB010000186.1:0-3734 GCA_035299725.1 Thermoplasmata archaeon | reverse complement strand
CGAGTCCCGACTACCCGTTCATCGCCCTCTTCAGCCCGGAGACGTTCGTCGAGGAGACCCTCGCGCCGTCCCGGATCTGGCGTGACGGCAAGTACGACTCGGTGCCTCCGTTCGGCGAGTTCGAGACGTACGAGTTCCCCGCGCCGATCGGCTCCCTTCCGGTGTATTCCGTGGACCACGAGGAGGTCGACACGTTCCCGCGGTTCATCGGGAAAGGCGTGGGCTACGTGGACTTCAAGCTTGCCCTCGATCCGCCGACCGTCCAGACGCTGAAGCTGTTCCGCGACCTCCGCCTCCTCGAGCCGGGACCGCCGGGAGGCCCGAGCCCGCGACGCGCGTTGCTCGGCGCCTTGCCGAAGCCCGCGGACCTGGCCGGTCGCGTGGACGGCTATGCCGCCATCCTGGTCGAGGTCGCCGGCACGAAGGACGGTCACGAGATCGTGCATACGATCTACGCGATGCTCGGTCACCGCGATGCATCGAAGCGATTCGGTGCGACGGCGACCGCCTACCTGACGGGGAGCGGCGCGGCCGCCGGCGCGCTCCTCCTCGCGAGCGGCTCGATCCGCGAGAAGGGCAAGCTCTCTCCGGAGAACCTCGACCCGAAACCGTTCTTCCCGCTCCTTCGGAAATTTGGGATCGACGTGAAAGAGCGGCTCCGCTCGGAGCGGTCCGTGGCCTAGCGGGCGTGCTTCCGCAACGCCGATTCCATTCCGTCGAGGGCCTTGTCCAGCAAGCCTTCCTCGATCGTCAGGGGCGGCTGGATCCGGAGGACGTTCATCTCGTAATCGTACAGCGGGATGACTCCGCCGCGGACACAGTCGAAGAAGACCTCACGGGCCATGTCGTTGTCGCGAGCCTTCGTCCCCTTGTCGCTCACGATCTCGACCCCGATCGCGAGGCCGAGGCCCCGCGTCTCGCCGACGATCGAGAGGTCTTCCCATTCCTTCACGCGCTTCAGCGCCTTCCCCCCGATCCGGGCGGCGCGCTCCGGGATCCGGTCGCGCTGCAGGATGTCGATCGTGACCGTCGCGGCCACGCAGGCGGCGGGATGGCCGCCGAAGGTGGTCCCGGCGACGACGTCGTCCTTCCCCATCGACCGGTCATCCCCGAGCACCGCGGCGAGAGGCATCAGACCGCCCCCAAGCGCCTTGCCGACCGAGACGAGATCCGGCGCGACTCCGAAATGCTCGATCCCCCACATCTTCCCGGTGCGACCGAGCCCCGCCTCGACCTCGTCCGCGATGAAGAACCAGCCGTGCGTATCCGCGAGCTTGCGAAGTCCGCGCACGAAATTCTTCGGGGGGATCCAGACGCCGGCCTCCAGGGCGACCGGCTCGAAGATGGCGCCGGCGATCCGATCCGGATAGGCGACGTATCGGAGGATCTGGTCCTCCAGGAAGCCGAGGCACCAATCGCCGAACTGCTCGTCGGTCATCCCCTTCGGCTTGCGATATGTCATCGGGTACGGCGCGTGAACCGCGCCTCCGGAGAAGGCCTCCCAGTTCCGCCGCATCCGCGATGCCAGGGTCCCAAACGCCGTGGCTCCGATGCTGAGCCCATGATACTGGCCCATGAAGCTCAGGATCAACGGACGGCCGCTCGCCTCGATCGCATGCTTGACGGCCCCTTCGGCGGCGCCGGTGCCGGAGAGCTCGAGGAACACGCGGGTCAGGTTGTCCGAGGGACGAATCGAGAGGAGTCGCTCCGCGATGTCGATCATCGGCACGTGCGGATTCATGAAGAGGATGAGGAAACCGTAGCGCTCGAGGGCATCGACGGTCGCCTTGAGGATCTCCGGATGGACGTTTCCCAGGTTGTTCGTCGCCCACTGGCTCGTGAGGTCGATGTACTCTTTGCCTTCGACGTCGTAGAGGAGGGAGCCCTTCGCGGACGCGACCACGATGTCGGCGAGTTTCGTGTGGTCGGCCCAGAAGTACTTCGGGTACAGCTCGGTGTACCTCCTCCAGTACCAGTCGGCCGCGCCCTTCGTCCCGACGGGAGGCCTTGCCTCCTTCTTTGCCATCCTCGCCGGGAACGCCCGTCCGGTCATAGAGGCTTTGGGCCGAGGTTTATGAAGGCGCGATCCGGCTCGCGCTAGGCCTCAAGGGCGGCCTGTAAGAGCGTCCGGAATTCGTCGGGAATCGGCTTCGACTTCCGTCTCTCATAGTCATAGGAGACGAGGACGCTCTTCGCCCGCGCCAGAATCCGCCCGCTTCGCTTCTCTTTGACCTCGTAGCTGAGCGTGAACGAGGAGTTTCCGATCTTCGAGGGCCAGACCGCCACCTGAATCTGATCGCCCCATGTGGCCTGGGATTCGAAGTCGATCTCCACATGGGCCAGGATGAAGTCGATCTCGTCGAGCGTCCGCTTGTCCGCCTGGTGCATGTAGAATTGGGTCCGCGCGAGCTCGACGTAGGAAAGGTAGACCGCGTTGTTGACGTGGCCCATCCCGTCAATATCGCGGAAGCGCATCTGGATGTCTATCGTGAAGCGCGTCATCCGTCGGTCGATGCCGAACGCCGACGAAAAACGTTTGGGTCGTCCCTACTCCTCGCGGAGGAGCCGGGTGAAATCGTCGGAGAGATCGAGCGAGACCTGCTTCGACAGATCGCCTTGCATCGCGGGACGCGTGGGAAGCGTGGCCTTGGCGAGCTCGCGGTAAATCGACCACGACAACTCGATCCGGCGCCGGAGCGTCTCATCGACCGTTCGAATCACGCGGGCCGGGACTCCCGCCAGCAAGGTGTCTGCGGGAAATTCGGCGTTCTCCCGCACCACGGCCCCGCTCGCCACGACGGATCCGGAACCGATCACCGCGCCGCTGTTGATCGTCGAGTTCATCCCGACGAGACAATCATCTCCGACGGAGCAGCCATGGACGACCGCGGCATGGCCGACGGTCACGCGTCGGCCGATCAGCGCGGGCAGGCCACGATCGACGTGCACGACCGCGTTGTCCTGGATGTTCGAGTCGCGCGCCACGACGATCGAGTCGAAGTCGCCACGCAGCACGGCGCCGTGCCAGATACTCGCCGCGTCCTCCACGGTCACGTCGCCGACGAGGACCGCGCTCGGCGCGACGTAGATCATCGTGTCACTCGAGATTCACGAGCACGTTCTTGACGTGGGTGTAGAAGAGGACGGCATCGACGCCCTGCTCCTGGCCGAGTCCGGACTGCTTCCATCCGAGGAACGGGGTCTGCGGGAAGGTGACCGGGAACTCGTTGATCGAGACCATGCCGGCTTGTAATCGCCGCGCAATCGCGTGTGCCTTCCCGACATCCTGCGTCCAGAGGCCCGCGGCGAGACCGTACGGCGTGTCGTTCGCCCTCACAATCGCGTCATCGAGATCGTCGAAGCGCCACGCAGCCACCACGGGCCCGAAGACCTCCTCGCGCGCCACGCGCGCCGCGGCGGGCGGATCCTCGAACAGGGTCGGCTTCACGAAGTTCCCGTCCTTCAGCTCGCTGGATTCCATCCGGCTGCCTCCGGCGAGGAGCTTTGCGCCTTTCCCTATTCCGTCCTCGATCGCGGCGACGACGTTCGTCGCGTGCTCGCGCGAGACGAGCGGGCCCATCTGGACGTCGTCCTTCTGTGGCGGCCCGAGTCGCAGTTTCTCGACCTGATCTTTCAGCTTCGCGAGGAACGAAGGCGCGATCGATTCGTGGACGAGCAGTTTCGATCCGGCCCAGCACATCTGGCCCGCGTTCTGGAAGGCGCCCCAAAGAGCG
>DATGWB010000185.1:0-5563 GCA_035299725.1 Thermoplasmata archaeon | reverse complement strand
CCGCTCGCAATCAAGTCGTATCGTTTGTACCGGACCTCGCACCGCGGCGGAGGGCCCGTCAAGCAGGATTCGATGGGCTGGCGGGCCGCCCACGAATACGAGATGATGCGTCAGGCGTGGAAAGGCGGGGTCCGGGTCCCGACGCCCGCCCGTCGCGTCGAGAACCGTTTCTCGATGCAGTACCTCGGCACGGAGAACGGGCCGGCTCCGCGTCTCAAAGACGTCGTACTCGAGGAGCCGAGAGAATTCCTCGACAGCGCGCTCGACCGTCCGACGGCTGACCGGAGCCGGCGTGGTCCACGTAAACCTGAGCGCCTTCAACATCCTCGTCCACGGGGGCGAGCCATGGTTGGTTGATTTCTCGGAAGCCATCCGGGTGGATCGCGCCGGCTCATCGCCGTGGGTCCGTCTGACCGAAGCGCGAGCGGCCCTGGAGAGCGGACTCGCGGCCCTTCAGGTGTATTTCCGCCGATACGATCTCCAGATCGATGGCGCGGCCTATGCGAACGAACTCGTCGAGTCGCTTGATCGATTCGGTGTCCTGCGCTAGCGCTCGGGGAAGCGGACCTCAGACGACCTTCGTGATCTTCGCGAGGCGCTCGGCCGCTTCGAGCGTCAACCCCTCGTCCCCGAGGATCGTGTAACGTTCCTTGTTGACCTCGTGCGCGTGGACGAGAGCCTGGACGACCTCATCGTCCGTGACGCCGAGCGCCCGGGCGGTTGTCGGCGCGCCGATGGCCAAGA
Organism: Thermoplasmata archaeon; assembly: GCA_035299725.1. Taxonomy (GTDB): domain Archaea; phylum Thermoplasmatota; class Thermoplasmata; order RBG-16-68-12; family RBG-16-68-12; genus RBG-16-68-12. Next base: position 4,819 of record DATGWB010000185.1, on the reverse strand, counting down.
GCGCGTCCCGCACCTCCTGCCAATTCCCGGCGTGGAGGTACATCATCATGATCGTCCCGACGCCGCACTGCTCCCCGTGCAAGCCGGGCTTCTTCGCAATCCGGTCGAGCGCGTGCGAGAACTTGTGCTCGCTCCCCGACGCAGGCCGCGAGGAGCCGGCGATTGACATCGCGACCCCGCTTGAAACGAGCGCCTTGCACACGAACCACGCGCTTTCCTCGAGGCGAGGCTTGATCGTCGACGCGTTCTCGATCACGAGGTGCGCGGCGAGTTCGCTCAACGCCGCGGCGTACGACGAATAGTACTCGTTCCGGAGGTTCCGCGCGAGGGCCCAGTCTTTCACCGCCGCGAGGTTCGAGATGATATCCCCGCATCCCGACGCGAGGAGCCGGAACGGGGACTCCGCGATGACGCCGGTGTCCATGATGACCGCGATCGGGGTCTGGGCCGCGAGGCTCACCTTCTCCCCGCCCTTCTGGATCGAGGCGCGCGACGACACGACGCCGTCGTGACTCGCGGCGGTCGGCACGCTCACGAAGGGCACCCCCGCGTTGAAGGATGCGCACTTCGCCACGTCGATCGAACGCCCGCCGCCGACGCCGAGCGCGAAATCGATGTTCCCCTTGCGGATCTTCTCTTCTCCTTCGAGGACTTCTTCCATCGTCGCGTCCGGAATCAAGAACTCCGAGGACCGGATCTTCCGCGCCGCGAGACTCTTCTCGACGATTAGGCCGGCGATCTTCATCGTCGTCTCGTCCGCGACGATCAAGGCTCGCTTCCCCAGCTTCAGCGATTGGCAGACCTCTCCGACCGTGTGGAGCGCGTCATGGCCGACGACGACATTTCGGGGGAGCTCCATCGCCTTCGTCTTCGAGAAGGACTCTGTGTCCATCGTCGACAATGCGTCTCCCCTAAACCCCGTCCAAGGGGCATTCGCTACTTAAAAGCGACGACCTCGTTCGCGTTTGCTCTCATCCGTGAGGGCCACCTCAGAACCTTTAAAACCGCACCGGCCCTGAGCAGCCCCGGATGGTCGTTCTCCTAGCCCTCGCGCTCGCGACGGTCCCGCCGACCGCGGATCTCGCCCGGGGCGAGGCGGAATTCCTGCGCGGGAACGCGCATTGCGACGCCCGCGAGTTCTCCGACGCCCTCGTCTCGTACGACCGCGCGGTCGCGTTCGGCTACGAAGACCCGGTCATGTGGAACAACCGCGGCGTGGCGCTCGATGGACTCGGCCGCCACGAGGACTCGATCCAGGCGTACACCCGGGCGTTGCAACGCAACCCGTCGTACGAGATCGCCGCGTACAACCTCGGGAACGCCTTCGCCCAGCTCGGTCAGTTCGAGGAGGCGCTCGTCGCCTACGATCGTGCGCTCGCCATCAAGCCAACCTACGCGGACGCGTTGTACGACAAGGCGCTCGTCCTCGCGCGGCTGGGGCGCGCGAAACCGTCGCTGCAAACGTACGAAGCGCTCGTCCGGGCGGACTCCGCGAACGCGGTCGCGTGGACCCGCAAAGGACAACTCCTCGAAGAGTTGAACAAGTTCGACGAAGCCGTCGACGCATACAACGCCGCGACCGCGCAGGATCCGCACGACGGAGACGCATGGACGGGACTCGGCGACGCGCTATATGCGCTCGAGCGGTACGAGGAGGCCGTTGAGGCGTACGACCGCGCGATCACGGCGGACCCGAACAACGAGGAAGCGTGGAACAACAAAGGCTTCACATTCTTCATGCTCGGGATCCACGAAGAGGCCCTGGCCTGCTACGAGAAGGCCCTCGCTATCAACCCGCGATACAAGCAGGCGTGGTACAACAAAGGCTACACCTTCCATGGAATCAACCGCCTCGAGGAAGCCGTCACGGCGTACGAGAAGGCGATCGAGATGGACCGCAGCGACGAAGTCCTCTGGAACAACCTCGGGAACGCCCTGTACAACCTCGGTCGCTACGAGAAGTCGATCCCATACTTCGAGCGGGCCCTCGAGGTGAATCCTCGATACGAGATCGCGTGGAACAACATCGGGAATGCGCTGAACAAGATGGGCCGCCACGAGCCCTCCCTGAAGTACCACGACAAGAGCCTCGAGATCAAGCCCGATTTCGATTACGCGCTGTACGCGAAAGGCCACGCGCTCGACTCGCTCGGCCGACACGAGGAAGGCCTCGAGCTGATCAGCCAGAGCCTCGAGCTCAACCCGAACTACGATCACGCATGGATGGCGAAGGCGGAGGCGCTCCACCATCTCGGCCGGCTCGAGGAAGCCCGAGACGCGCTGAACAACACGCTCATCCTGAACGGCTCGTTCGACGAAGCCTGGGTGTTCCGCGGGAAGATCCTCGAAGAGATGGGGAATGCGCTCGAGGCGGAACGGTGTTACGACGAGGCGCTCGAGTGCTTCCGGGCCTCCCTGGAGATCGAGCCGGACAATGCGGAGCTGCGGTATCATCAAGCGGTCCTCCTGGAGGACCTGGAGCGGGTGGACGAGGCGATCGACGGATATGCGGCCGCGGCGTCGAAGGCGCACGGGGCCGACAGCTTGCACCGGTTGTCCGCGCTCCTGCTCCGAGTCGGGCGGGCGGCTGACGCGCTCGTCCCGGCCGATGACCTGCGCTCGCGAGACCCATCGGATTCTCGCGGTTGGCTGGTGGCGGGCCGCGCATTGCTCGCCCTCGGCCGATCGACGGATGCGGAGGTCTCCTTCCGAAAGGCCGTGGAACTCGGAGACCCTGAGGCGCAATCCGAACTTGCGCGCGCCCTGCAAATCCTCGGGAGACCCGACGACGCCCTCGCCGCGCTCGCCGGAATCGAGGCACCGACCAACGAGATGCTTCTCCTCCAAGCGGACCTTCACGCAAGCCTCGGCCGCATCGAAGACGCGCTCACGGACTGTGACGCCGCGATTCGCGCGCACACGGATGGCCGCGATCTCGTGTATCGACGGAAGGGCGAACTCCTCCTGCGTTCGCATCGATCGAAGGAGGCCATGTCGGCGTTCGACGCCGCACTCGGTCTGAATCCGACGGATCCGGACATCTGGTGCGATGCCGCACGGGCGTGGCGGAGCCTGGGCCAAGAAGACCGCGCGCGAAAGATGGTCGATCAGGCGTTGCGGCTCGATCCGACTTTCTCGCGGGCCCTCGATCTGCGGTCCGCGAGCCCGGCGTCGACCTGATTTACATCCTTTCGCATCGATAAATATCGCGACCCGCGAACGAGGAATTATCTTCCCCGTCCACGTGCCGGAATTCGAATGGGCCTGAAGATTCGTCGGCGCGCGCGACTCCGCCGCAAGGAGGCGACGGACTTCCTCGGCCGACTCGCCGATGAATTCGGCATGGAGGTGCCTCTGGACGACGTGCCGCTCGACGAGGCGGAGGCCGGCCCGCATCGCCTGTTGCTGCGGAACAACGACGCGATCGCGATCTTCCTCGAAAGCGGCATCGCGCCGACGATTCGCGGGCTCCTCGCCTTCCCCGCGAAGAATCGGGCCGTCACGGTCGACATGGGAGCCGTGCGGTTCATCTACAACGGCGCAGACGTGATGGCCCCGGGGATCATCGACGCGGACCTCGGGATTCGCGCGGGCGATGTCGTCTGGGTCCGGGACGAGAAGAACGGCCGGCCGCTCGCGATCGGCCGCGCGATCATGGACGGACCCACGATGGCCCGGGAGGAAAAAGGCAAGGCGATCCAGACGATCCATCACGTCGGCGACGAGATCTGGCGGCTCGGCGAAGAGGAGCCTTGACGTGCCCCGGCTGCGCGCCGTCCTGTTCGACATCGACGGGACGCTCCTCGACACGCGCGACGCTTGGGTCGCGGCGTTCGATGCGGGTCTCGCGGCGATTCGCAAGACGTCGATCTCGGGCTCCGAGGCGGCGCAGTGGATCGGAACGCCGATCGAGGTGATCTACGCGGAGCGATGCGGCCTTGGGGGCGACGAACTCGCGAGGGCGGTCCGTGAGTTCCAGCGGATCGAAGCCGAGTCCGTGCGCGAGGGCATGCGCGCCTACCCGGGCGTTCGTGAGGCGATCGCCTCCCTGGCCGCGTGGAAGCTCGCCGCCGTGACGAACAAACGCCGGGACACCTCGATCGAGGCCCTGCGCGTCACCGGGCTCCTCCCATTCTTCGCCCTCGTCCTCGGTGGCGATTCGGTGCCGCACAAGAAGCCGGCCCCGGACCTGATTCTCTGGGCGGCGTCGGCGCTCGCGGCGGCGCCGACGGAATGCGCGGTCGTCGGAGACACGGAGAACGATGTCGTCGCGGGGAAAACGGCGGGCGCTCGGACGATCGGCGTGACGTGGGGCTACGGCACCCGGGCGCGTCTCGAAGCCGCGGGCGTGGAGTACCTGATCGAGACGCCCGATGCCTTGGCGCCGCTCCTTCGGGCGCTCACGCCCAGTACGGCTGCCTGAGGTACTTGTACACGGACATGACGGCGGTCACGGCCTCGCCGCATCCCGTCACGATCCGCTTGTCCTTCCCGGGATACGACACCATGTCGCCGCACGCGTAGATCCCGCGGACGGACGTCGACATGTCCGCCTTCACGCGGATGAGCCGGTCACCCTCGAGCTCGACGCCCCAGCGAGGCAGGGGCGTGATCTTCGGCTCGAAGCCGATGTTGACGATCACGGCGTCGATGTCGAGGACCGTCTTCTTCAGCGTCCGGTTGTCGTACACGACGGCGCGCTCGACCTTCCGATCGCCTTCGAGGCTCGTGACCTCGGCGTTGAAGAGCACCTCGATCGGGCTGTCCATCACGGCCTCGACGTTCTTCTCCATCGCCCGGAACTCTTCGCGGCGGTGGA
>DATGWB010000184.1:0-3789 GCA_035299725.1 Thermoplasmata archaeon | reverse complement strand
CCGGAATCCGAACTCCCGCCGCCCCCACCGGAACCGCCGGCAACAGAGTCTGCGCCGCCGACTGAAGTCCCCGGCGCAGCGGTCCCGGCCGAAGAGGCCCCTCCCGTCGAAAAGCCGAAGCGGGAGCCGAAGAAGCCGAAGAAACGGCCCAGCTATGAAATGAAGCTGTTCGAAAAGTACGAGCTGAACGACGTCGTCGTCCACGATGCCGGCCTCGCGAAATACATGAACCTCTCGCCGATCGTCATTCCGCACACGGGCGGGCGGTGGGCGAACAAACCGTTCGGCAAGGCGAAGGCGAACCTCGTCGAGCGGCTGATCAACAACATGATGCGCACGGAGAACTACACCGGGAAGAAATCGAAGTCGTATCGGGTCGTGCGGAGCGCCTTCGCGATCATCGAGAAGCGCACGCAGAAGAATCCGGTGCAGGTCCTCGTGGATGCCCTGGAGAAGGCGGCGCCCCGGGAAGAAGTCACTCGCCTGCGATTCGGCGGCATCTCGGTCCCGCGCGCGGTGGACGTCGCCCCGTCGCGGCGGCTAGACCTCGCCCTCCGGAGCATTTGTCAGGGAACGGTCAGCGCGACCTTCAAGAACCGCAAACCCGTCGAGGAGTGTTTGGCGGACGAAATCCTGCTCGCCGCCAAGGGCGACATGCAGAGTTCCGCGATCGCAAAGAAAGAGGAATTGGAGCGAGTCGCGTCCTCGGCGCGATGATTCGCCCTCCCGTGGACCGAAGGTTTAATTAGCCTCGGTCGGGTGCGACCTCACTCACTGGCATTCTTGCCTAGGTGTCACGCCGATGGGACGAAAAGAAGAGAACATCAAGAAAGCCCAAACGCTGCTTCACCTGAAGGACCGCATCCGCAACATCGGCACCGCGGCACACATCGACCACGGCAAATGCATTGGGCCCAACGCTCGAGTCTGGGTTGACGGACAGTGGCTCCGTGCGGTCGATCTTTGGAAGCGATTCCAGGACGAACCCGAAGTCGAGAATCACCAAGAGGCAGACGTACGGAACGTCGTCCATGCATCGCTGTGGACGCGGTCCATCGACATCCGAACGGGCGACACCTCGTTCGCCCAAATAACTCACGTGTGGCGACTCAGGGCTAGGGAACCGCTCATCGAGATCGAAACGCGCGACGGGCGACGCATCCGGACGACCCCGGAACACAAGTTCGTGACGGCCGTAGGCCACTCACTGAGTTTCCGGGAAGCGCGCGAACTCGAGCCTGGAATCATGCTCGCGGTGCCGCGGAGGCTTCCCTCACGCACTGACGACGACGGATGGGCGGATCTCGAGGGTGAAATCCTGGCCTTACTGGCATCCGACCCGCGGTTCCTCTTCGAACTCACTGAAGCAGGCCGTACGCTCCTAGGCGTCAGTGGGAAGATTCGCGGACCCGCGCTCCTGTCCGCCGCCCGCATGACCGGAGTACCTTTCGACCACCTCTACCGCCTGGTCTGGCGCGTGACCTATCGACTCACGAAGGGACGCACGAAATCGGCCTCGCCGATGTATCTGCCGAAGCGAGATGCCATGGAGCACGTCTTCCGTTTCTTCGGCCTTCTTTACGGGGACGGTGATGGAAACGGTTTCCTTCACGGTGCTGACGAGCTCATCCTGCGAGAAGCGCTCGCCACTCTGCAAGGCCTCGTGCCAAGGCCAGCGATCGCGCGACACCCTCCTCGGGTCCCGCGCGTCGAGATGAGATCCAAGACCCTTCTGATGTTCCTCCATGGTGTCTTTGGATACCCGCTGAGAAACAAGGCTCGTTCGATGCACCTCCCCGCTTTACTCTTCACTGCCCCTCTGCCTCTCGCCGCCGCGTTCGTACAAGGGTATCTCGACGCGGACGGGACGGTAGAACGCGGGAGGCGCGCGGTGTCTGCATCGAGCGCCTCGGAGTCCTTCTTGGACGACCTGCAATTGCTCCTCTTGCGATTCGGGGTACGGGCCATCCTCGACCGGCGCGCGGGCAAGACGACCTTGTACATCTCGGGGAAAAAGAACCTCGAACGAATCCCGCGCTTCAAGGATTCCGAGAAGGCGGCCTTACGGGACAAACTGGAGGAACGAGCGGGCCCGTCCTACGTTGTCGATCTCCTCCCGGTAGACTGGTCTCGACTACATGCGAGGTCGTGGAAGACTCGGATGTATGCAAACCTCGAACAAAGACCGTCCGCGGCTTCGCTTCTCTCGATGGTCGATGTCGACCTGCCAGCACTAGAACCAGTCCTCAACGAAGAGGTCGCATTCGTGGAAGTCCGCGCGGTCCGGCGAGCCATTGAGGAATACGTCTACGATTTCTCTGTCCCCGGACCGAGGAATTTCGTCGCGGAAGGCCTCTTCGTCCACAATACGACCCTTAGTGATTCCCTCATCGCGGGCGCTGGGATGATTTCGGAGGAGCTCGCGGGCCAACAACTCTTCATGGACTACGACGAACAAGAGCAGGCGCGCGGTATCACGATCAACGCCGCGATCGCGTCGATGGTCCACGACTTCGAGGGCGGCCAATACCTCATCAACCTCATCGATACGCCCGGCCACGTGGACTTCGGCGGCGACGTCACGCGCGCGATGCGCGCCATCGACGGCGTGATCATCCTCGTCGATTCGGTCGAAGGGATCATGCCGCAGACAGAGACCGTCATTCGCCAGGCCCTCAAGGAGCGCGTGCGGCCCGCCTTGTTCATCAACAAGGTCGACCGCCTCGTGAACGAGCTGAAGATCTCGCCGGATCAGATGCAGCAACGATTCACAAAGATCATCACGGAGGTCAACAACCGCATCCGCAAGTGGCTCCCCGAGGACATGGGCGAGAAGTGGATGGTCCATGTCGAAGCGGGGAGCGTCGCCTTCGGGAGCGCGTACCACAAGTGGGCCCTGTCCGTGCCGTTCATGAAGAAATCTGGAATCACGTTCAAAGACGTCTACAAGCACTGCCAAGAAGGCACGATGAAAGAGCTCGCGAAGAAGGCACCCCTCCATAGCGTCGTGCTGAACATGGTCATTCGCCACCTACCCAATCCGCTCGAGGCCCAGAAGATCCGAATCCCCATCATCTGGAAAGGGGACATGGAGAGCCCCGTCGGCAAGGCGATGCTGTCCGTCGACGAGAACGGCCCGGTGGGATTCATGGTCACGAAGATCATCGTCGATCCGCAGGCCGGTGAAGTCGCCGCGGGCCGTCTCTTCTCCGGGAAGATCCGCCGCGGTCAAGAGCTCTGGGTCATCGGCATGCCGAAACCTCAGCGCGCGCAGACGGTTGCGATGATCGTCGGCCCGGACCGGATTCCCGTCGACGAAATCGATGCCGGCAATGTTGTTGCGGTCGTCGGGCTGAAGGACGCGATCGCTGGCTCGACGGTGAGCGACGACAAGGAAATGCAGACGTTCGAGAAAATCGTCCACTACTCCGACCCGGTCGTGACGATCGCGGTCGAAGCGAAGTCGACATCGGATCTCCCGAGGCTCGTCGAGGCCCTCCGCCTCATTGCGAAGGCGGACCCGAGTATCGTGGTCGAGATCAATCAGGAGACGGGCGAGCACTTGATCTCCGGCATGGGCGAGCTCCACCTCGAGATCACAATCTATCGCGTCCAGAACGACTACAAGATTCCGGTCACGACGAGCCCGCCGATCGTCGTGTACCGCGAGGGCGTCCGCGACGGGGGCGGTCCGTTCGAAGGCAAGTCGCCGAACAAACACAACCGGTTCTACATGGAGGTCGAGCCGCTCGAGGACAAAGTCGTCCAGGCGATCCGCAGCGGAGAGAT
>DATGWB010000183.1:0-3687 GCA_035299725.1 Thermoplasmata archaeon | reverse complement strand
CAAGAACGCGATCATGGCGGCCTTCGGGGCGCACACCTCGATGAAGCAGGTGGTCATCGTCGACGAGGACATCGACGTCTTCGACGACCGCGATGTGGAGTGGGCGATCGCGACGCGGTTCCAGGCGGACCGCGGACTCGTCGTCCTGCATGATGTGCGCGGCTCTTCGATCGATCCGTCCGCGCGCGATGGCTTCACGTCGAAGATGGGGATCGACGCGACGAAACCGCTCGCGGCGGACCCCGCGATGTTCGACAAGGCCACCTTGTGACAGCATTCGAGACTCGTCCGTGAACCTTCATTAGACCGCGGTCCCATCGTCGCGAAGATGCGGGCCTTCGCGGTCCTCCTCGCGGCGGTCGTCCTCATTCCCGCCGGGATGGTCTCGGCGTTCCCCGCATCTGCGCGTCATGCCACCGCTCGACCCGTGTCGGCCGCTGCCGTCCCCGGACCGAGCCTGATGCCTCCGGATCCGGTGAGTGGTCGCTGGCCTCCCATGGGGATCCGCAGCGCGCCGTCCGCCCCGCTGCATCCGGCCGCGGTCCTCGGCGTGGCTCGCATCCTCGTCCTCCTGATCCAGTTCACGAACGTCTCCCACGCCCCGAGCCACGACGCCGCCTACTTCGATGGCTTTTTCAGCAACGCCACTCCGGCCGCGCGCTCGATGCGTGCCTACTACCGCGAGGCATCGTACGGAGGGCTGACGATCAACGCAACGATCGTCCCGACCTGGTTCACGAGTGTCCATCCGATGGAGTACTACGGAAAGGACGGCACGTCGGGAATCGACAGCGCGAACGGCCCGATCTACTATCTCGTCGACGAGGCGGTCCGCGCGGCCGACCCGTCCGTGGACTTCACGTCGTTCGATACGGATCACGATGGCCTGGTCGATCACCTGGTCATCGTGCACGCCGGTCCGGGCCAAGAGAACCACGCGAACCTGACGGACGCGATCTGGTCCCACTCCTGGAACGTGTACGACGGGGATCCGACGCAACCCGGAGACCAGCCGCTCCTCGCCGACGGCGTGCAGGTGTTCCACTACACGATGATCAGCGAGGATTCGCCCCTCGGCGTGATGGCCCACGAGTTCGGCCACGACCTCGGCCTCCCCGATCTCTACGACACCGACGGGAGTTCCGACGGAGCGGGGGTCTGGGACATCATGTCCCTCGGTTCGTGGAACGGCGCGCCCCGAGGCTCGAGCCCGGCGGAGTTCAGCGCGTGGTCGAAGATTCGTCTCGGATGGCTCACGCCGACGACGGGCCCTGTGACCGCTCTGGAGGATACCGCGATTCCTGCCGTCGAGCAGCGACCCTTCGTGATCCGCCTGTCCGTGCCCGGTTCCGTGAATGAATACTTCCTCCTCGAGAACCGGGAGCAGACCGGCTTCGATGTCGCCTTGCCCGCGAGCGGCCTCCTCATCTGGCACGTGGATGACTCCCAGCCGGACAACACGAACGACGCGCATCGGCTCCTCGATCTGGAGGAATCCGACGAAGGAATCAGCGGAGACCACCCGGCGGACGCCGCGGATCCCTGGCACGACACCGCGGTGGGCTTCGGACCGGACACGCGCCCGAGCAGTGCCGCGTACGGTGGGACCGCGACGAGCTGGCGTGTCCGCGACATCTCCGCCGAGGGGCCGACGATGACCGCTACCCTCCTGTTCTCCCTGACCGTGGATGTGGCGGTCCAAGAAATCCGCGCTCCGCCGATGGTGGCGCTCGGCGCCGCGGTCACGGCGGGCGTGGTCGTCCGGAACGAAGGAACCGTACCCGCCAATGCGTCCGTCACGGTCGGCGTGTACCTGGACCGCATCGCTCCGAACGCGCTCGTTCAGCCGGTCACGCGGACCCGGCTCACGCTCCCGGCCGAAACCTCGACCACCGTCAATATTTCCTTCAACGCGATCTCTCTCGGTCGGTATCTCATCGACGCCGGTGCAACGACGCCGGGAGATGCGATTCCCTCGGACGACGAGCGCGTCGCTCACGTGTCGACAAATGTGTTCGCGTTCCGCGACGACATGGAATCGGGTGGGGCGAACTGGGTCGTGAACGGCACCCCGCAAGACAACCCGCGGTGGTCCATCCTGAGCGCCTCCGATCCGAACGGATCCGCGCACGGCGGCCTCTTCGCTTGGCGGTTCGGATATGTCTCGAACAACACGACGAGCCCGGCCTCACCGAGTTGGCGAACGCTGACGACGCCCGTGGTGAACCTCAGCGGGCCGACCTTCCTGATTTTCTATCAACGGTATGACTTCTCGAACTCAACGGACCTGGAGTCGAACGGCACCGGCGCGGCAACCGTCGAAGTGCGCTATGGCGCGGGCGGTTGGACCCGGATCGCCCGAGTATGGGGAGCGGCCCTGTCGTGGACCGGGGTCTCCATCGCGCTCTTGCCAGGAACCCTCCCGACGACGATCCAAGTGCGATTCAACGCGACGTCCGGAAACATGCCGACACGCGGCGGTTGGTGGATCGACGATGTCGCCATCGCCGGGCATGGTCTCGCCCGAAGCGCAGTCCTCTTACCGACCGCGATCTCACTGAACACCACCGCAGGCAGTGTGGTCCCGGGGACCGCAAAGCTCGTAAATGTGGGCGACTACGACGAGACGTTCGTCCTCGACAGCTCGGTCCCGGCCGGCTGGACGGTCCTCTGGGTCCCGATCGGCGGAATCCTCCCCCTCGCCACGATGCGGACCGTCGTCCTTGCGCCGGATCGCGATGCGATGCTCTCCTTCGTCCTCGCGGTCCCGCTGTCCGCGGCCGGTGGCACGTACAACGCGACGCTGACCTCCGGCGTAATCGGGTCGGGCCCGATCGCGTCTCTCCCGCTCTCCGTCACCGTCGAGGCGGGCAGCACGTGGATCTTCACCGCCATTGTTGCCGTCGCCGCGGCGATCATCGGCGCCATCGCCATCGTTACGCTACTTTTCCTCCGAAGACGCGGGCGCCATCCGCCTCCCTGACGCAAAGGTTATTTCGGGGCCCGCGTGGTTCGCCCGGCGTGTTCGTGACGCACGAGCTCCTCCGGCGTGAAACGGTAGAGGAGCGCGCGTACCAGGTGAACATCGCGCGGGCGTGCCTCGAGCGATCGACCCTCGTCGTCCTGCCGACCGGCATGGGCAAGACGGTCATCGCCGCGATGGTCATCGCGGAGGTCCTGCGGCGTCGCGGCGGTCGGATCCTCTTCCTCGCGCCGACCAAGCCGCTCGTCGAGCAACACGCGGCCTCGATGCGGAAGGTCCTCGTCGTCGACCGGATCACGCTCTTCACGGGCGAGGCGACCGCTCCGGAGGATCGCGAACTGCTCTGGACGGAGAACAAGATCATCGTGTCGACGCCCCAGGTGATCCGGAACGACCTGCGGGCGGAACGCATCTCCCTCGACGACGTGAGCCTGATCGTCTTCGACGAGGCGCATCGTGCCGTCGGCGACTACGCCTACGTCGACGTCGCGGCCGCGTACAAGGAGATCCCGGATCGGTTGGTCCTCGGGATGACGGCGTCCCCGGGGTCCTCCGCGGAGAAGATCCTCGAGGTGTGCGGAAACCTCGGCATCACCGCGGTCGAGATCCGGACGGAATATGACCCGGATGTCGTGCCGTATCAGCACGCCCTCGCGTTCGAGCGCGTGGAGGTCAACGCCCCGGACGTCTCGAAAGCGATCCGC
>DATGWB010000182.1:0-9632 GCA_035299725.1 Thermoplasmata archaeon | reverse complement strand
TCTGGGACGACCTCTCGGGCCACCGGATGACCGAGGGCGAGGTCCATGCGAAGATCAGGGCGTGCGAAGATCTGCACCCTCGAGAGGAAGACCGCCCTTGGGTGCCGGAAAAGGATTACGCGGAGGATGCTGTGGCCGCCGCGGCCTACGCATTACGGTGCCGCGAGAATGGTAGCTCACAAGAAGCGGCTTGGGCGTCACGGCGAGCCTATGAAGCCCTCGACAGTTACGTGATCGAACGCAACGATCCTGACTTGCAGACTGACCAAGGCGAGACACAGGTGCTGACGGATCCGCTGGTGCAAGCCGAGCTCGCTCGTCAGCACCGAGACCTCGATGAGCTCCTTCTCGTTCTGCCTGGAGACCAGATGAAGGCCGTACGGAGGTTCCAGCAACGAGCTACCGAGGAGTCTCCAACCTTCTTTGGCCCGATGTCTTTGTGAGTCGCTGAGGACGCCCCCTTCTGTTCGGATCACGTTATCGTAGCCCTCGTTCCCCGCCAATGCCCGCCCTTCAAGAGGCGGGCACCTTCCCACTCGGGTGTCTGCTCGAGCCTTTCAGAACCCGAAGCGATGAACCTTCTGCATTCCCCAGCCGAGGTACACGAACAAACCGAGAAAGAACGGACCGATGATCAGCATCGCCGGTTCCGGGTAAGCCAGGTACCCGAGGATGGCCCCGGCACTGCCAACGACGACTGCTCCCACCACCAACGGATGAGACTGAATGAGGTACTCGACAGCGGTCAGAATCGCCGCGGGAACAAGGCTCGTAACGGGTTGTCCTCTCTCCAAAGGTCCCTATCCAACGCCCCACTCCGAAGGGCAAGCCCGAAGGCCAGTTCACGTTCGAAGGGCTCGAAATCTGGCGCAACTTCGAGGAGTCGTACGCCGCTAATCGTACCATGACCGCGCACGACCGGGTGGTCCCCCTCTCTGATTGAAATGTTGCCGAAGTCCATGGTCTCCACCTCGTAAGCGTGTCCATTCAGTTCAAAGGTGGTATGTTCGAGTTCAGGCCGAAAGTGGATCGAGAGGCTGAACCCCGATCGCTCGATTTCAAGTAGATTCCGATTGTCATTGTATCGAACGCGTCCGGGTTGCAGACCGATGGGCCCCGCGACGCTGTACCAATCGTCCTTCGCGCGACTGACCTCGTAGATCCCTTCGGGTGTTCGGACCTTTCCTTTTTTCCCAGTAACTCCGATTTTGGCAACGACGACCACGAATTGGAGAACTGCCCAGGCGTGTATATCCCTTCCGTCGACTCACCCGCACGATTCGTTTGGCGGGGGTGTTCGATGCCTCGTCCCCCGCCACGGCAGTGGATCGACACTTGTTGGCTCAAAGCCCCGCGCGCCTTTTCGCGGCGGAGGACGCCCCCCTCCGTTCGGATCATGTCGTTGAAAGGCGAGACCTGATGGCGCCGTACGGTTCCCCCGCGGTCACCTGATCGGCGCCAACCGATCGCCCCCCGAGGGGGTCTTCGTCGCAAGAGGTGGCCTACCACCAACGCCCGTCGCCGAGCCGGCTGATGACCCACTCCTGGTCTCCGCTATCAGCCAACTCCGCGAGGCACCTGCCAATCGCGTGGTGTAGCGGCTCGTGGGTGAAGACGTGGACGAAGACCGTGAGCCACGAAACCGTCGTCGGGAGGGTATCCATCTGCCACAGATGGACCGCGGTCGTGCTCCGGTATTCCTGGAAGTCGGAGGCAAAAAAGCCGAACGTGACCGCGAGCCGAAGGAACCTCTCGCGTTTGGCTCGAGCGACGATCTCGAGTTCCCGGCGCGGGACCTCCGACCTTCGGAAAAAGAAGACCCAGGTGATGCCGCCGTCGCGCAGGCGATGGACCTCATTCGGATGGGACGTGTGGCTCACCGTGGAGCGTGTATGGGCCCTTACTCGGCCCGGCATTCACGGCAAGCGGGCAACGTGGTTCAACCTTCTGCCCGCGAGATTGGCCCACATGCGTAGAGTCCCCGCCGGTCCCGACCTCGCCCGAGTGCCACACTCACATCGGCGCCAGAGTCGGATGTCGGTGGGCTCGGGGGAGTGAACCGAAAAGGGGGTTCCGCGCGCCCGAGGTCCAAGCACCCTCGGTGGACGAACTGGCGCGGATCGTTGGATCGCCCTGGGGGGTCGTCCTACCCCGATTCCTGCTCGTTGAACTAGTAGACGACCATCCCGATGAACGGAATCACCTGGGCGTACCACGAGGTTCGGCACGCCACGATCGGGTCGAGCAGGTGGTTGAGGGGGTTGTACGTCGGCCCGAGCCCGCCACAGCTGTTCGGATTGGGTCCGAGCCCGGTGAGTTGCGCATAGGTGTAGTTCGCGGGAGCCGCCATCCCCGAGACGAGGATGCTCATGAAGAAGGTGGCGGAGCCCCAGACATTGGCGGAGCCCGTGGAGAATGGGACCTTGGCGTACGCTAACATCACGTAGGCGGTGCCACCGGTGTCCTGGTTGAAGGTGTTGATGTCGAAGACCGCGATAGGCGTCGTGGCCAAACACCCGGCCGGCAAGCCGGTGTGCGCGTACTGGAAATCGTTGATGTTCCCCGCCGTGCCGGGGTACGGTGCGACTCCGCCCGCGTTCGCCGCGATCGCCGTGCTGCACGGCGCGACGATGAACGCGACGGCACCGCTCGCGGACTGGGTGTTCTGGAAGAACGCCTCACTCCATCCATCGATGAAGATTGTGGTGTTGCCGTGGTTCACCATCTTGTAATGGAACAGGGCTCCGCCGTTCCCATTGAGTTGGGCTCGCGTGACCCGGTACGGCTGGTACGTGTTCGGCGAGTTGTACGGGCTACTGAGGTTCGACACCCAGACTTCCCCCGTGCGGATCTGGACGTAGCCGATATATTGCCACAACTGGCTCGGAATCGTCCCGCCATTCCCACCTCCACCGGTGAGCGGCGCAACCACGTCCAAGACGAGGCGAGTCGTCGTCTTGTGGCCTTGCAAGTCGGTCGCATTCAGCAGGAGGATCGATCCCGCCCAGCTGAGTGCGGGATACGGAGGCTTCGTGCAGGCGGTCCCTCCGTAGGAGAAGATCCTGTCTCCGGCGATGCGGTCCGGGGAGACCCCATTGTCCAGCATCTGTTGGGAGGCGGCACACGCGGTGCCTGACCCATACCATGCGGTGATCGTCACGTAAACCGAATTCACATTCAGGTCCCCGTCCGGGTCGGTGACCTTCGCGAAGATGTAGAATCCCTGGGTCGCTTGGACCGGGTCGATCTGTTCCGTGGCCAAGATCCCGTCCGTCCACTTGTCGACGAAGACCGGGGGACGCGTGCCGGCCGGGGCATTCATGGGGCCGGTCCACAGGACGATGCTCTTCAGGTTGTCGACGATGATGATCGTGATCTGGTCCGAGGATCGGAGGCTGAAGCTCTTGTATTCCCAGCGCTCGCCGATATCCCACACGCTGTCGGTGCCGTCCAACAGGCCGCTCGGCGTCACGAGGAAGCCGTTGAACCGATGCAGGATGACCGTGTCCGTCTGGGGCGGATTCGAACCGCGCTGCGAGATGACATAGATAATCGTGGGCACAGGGTACATCGGCTCGCCGCCCTGGTGGGTGAGCGTGATGTTCACGCCGATCTCGACGCCGCCACTGTAGATCGGGTTCATCTCGGACTGAATGTCCGTCCGAGACTGAGCCGTGGGCGTCGGGATGTTGGTCACCCAGACGATGATGACCGAGAACAGCACGACGGTCATCGCGAGGATCAGGATCGTGCCGACGACCTCGGACACACCCGACTCGTCTTCGCGGAGGATGGTTCTCATGAAGTGGCCTCCCGGTGGGCTCAGGGAAACAGACTCGCACCCGACCCGACGATATATAAATTGTTCGTGGTAGTTACCAACCCGTGATAGCGTGAGAATCAGGAGGAGCGCGTCAACGTGCCTGCGGTTGATGGCGCACCTAAAAGCGCGGGTCGGATCCGGCGTTGAACGGCCGTCCGAAGCGCTTGGGACAATCGTGCGACGGAGGCGATTCGCGGTCGCCTGGCGTGCCTTTGCCGCACGGGCCTGATCGTCCGTGTCGGCCCGGTGGCCCTTTCGAGCGATTGAACCGGTTTTTATTCAGGACTGAATATGGAAATCACGTTCGCGGACGACGCGGAATGTTTTCCGATGTGAGAACAGATACGTATCGGGTTGGATAATCATCCGAGAACCTTTTTAAGAATCGGTCCCGGATGGGCAGCGTATCATGCCCACCGGTCTCATTTCTCAAGGGGTAGACCGGTGCCTCAACGTGCGGGGGTCTTCGGATGTCTAACGCCGCCAAACGGAATGCGAGAGCTCTCACCCTCCTCATCGTTTGGTCGGTCGCCCTCGGCGGACTGTTCGCGACGCTCCTCGCGCTGACTCCGGCGGCCCGCGCCGGGACCTGCGACCAGGTTGGCGGAGTGATCACCGGCGACTGGACCATCACGAACGCTCAGGTGTGCAGCGGCATCCTCTACTCCGTCGACGGCACGATTAACGTGAACTCGGGAGGCAGTCTCACGTTGACCGACGGCGGCCTGAGTTTCTCGAAAGACACATCGCACGAAGGCTACGCGCTCAACGTGAACGCGGGCGGCGAACTCGTCCTCGACAACTCGATTGTCACGACGCAGACCGATTCGATTGCTCCCTTCCTCAAGCTCGCCTTGACGGTCTCCGGGGCGAGCAGCCGATTCACGATGAAGAACGGCGCCATCCTGAAGTTCCCGGGTTGGTTCAACGCGACCAGCGCGACGATCAACGTCACGGACTCGAAGATCACCGGCTTCACGGATTCGGAGATTTCCAATCTCGGCCTCAACACGGATGACAACAACGATGCGCCCCTGATGGCATGGGCGACCACGACGGCCGGCGTGTACCGGTCCCGAATCGAGCGCCTCTATGAGTACACCGGCGGCACAGCGGGGAACCTCGTGCTGACCGCGACGAGCAACCTCTACTCCTACGACTCGTACATCGGGGTCGATTATTCCAACACGGCCGCCGTGCACAACGAGCTCCGCGTCGACGGGACCTCGAACGCGTACCTCTACAACGTGACGATGGACCGGACGCAAGACCCCGCCGCGAAATCGGATTGGGTCCCGGCGTTCCGGCCGACAGCCGCGGGCGGGAACGTCGACTTCATGCGATGGCTGTACGCGACCGTCGTCGACTCCAGCGGCATCCCGGTGAGCGGTGCGACCGTCTGGTCGACCCTCAGTCCGAGCAGCACGACCGCACAATATCCGGACAACGCGCTTGCGACGACGCCGACCTCCCGCACCCTTTGGTACCTCGGCCGGACCGCGAGCGGAGCGAACGCCTGGAACCGGACGGACGCGAATGGCCTCGCGCTCATCCCTCTCTTCACGGACCAGATCACGACGGCCAGCCTGCCGAACGCGGAGTCCTTCGGGAACTACCACCAGCAGGTGACGTACGCCGCTTCGAGCACGTCGGGCGACGAATTCTACGACCCCTATCCAGCGGTGAGCGCCGCGAACAACTCCAAATGGGTCACGATGTCGTTCAGCAGCCTTCAGGTCTGCCCGACCGGTGTCACGGCTTGGTCGTTCAACCGGCAGATCGTCGGTTCCGTCTCCGTCTCCAGCTGCCTCGAGATCTCCGGATCCGTCTCGATCACGGACGGCGGCCTGTACGTCGACCAGGGGTCCGCCGGAAGCTCGCGCGCGTACGTGAAGATCCTATCGGGCGGCCAGCTCACCCTGGTCAACTCCACGGTCTGGAGCAACTATCCGCTCCCCTTCTACGTCTCGAACGGCGGGACCCTCGTCGCCAGCCGAGGGAGCGCGCTCGCGTTGACGGCCCAGGGCTCCCCCGGAACGCTCCGCGAGGAAGGTCCCACATCGAGCGTCGCGATCTTCGATTCGAGGATCGATGCCAACGTCACCCTGTTCGGCGGCAGCGCCACGCTCGTGCGCGATTCGTTCCTCGGTCCCGGCCTCTGGATCGACACGGTCCAGACGACCCACCTCTGGGACGCGACCCTCACCGGCGTCACGAATCTCGCTTTCCTCACGGATGACGGCAATGCGAACACGGTCGACCTGGACATCCGCAACACGACGTTCAACCAGGTCCAGACGTCGCAGATGGTCTTCGGCGGCACGCAGAACGTCCAGCTCACCTCGGTCCAGACGTTCGATCCGAACGGTTCGTGGTGGGTCGGCATGATCACGGGTGGCGCCCAGGTGAGCCGCTACTGGTGGCTCCGGGTGAACGCGGTCGACGGGACCGGGACGTCGCTCGCGGGCGCGAACGTTCGCATCCTCGTTCGACGCCTCGACCCGAACACCTTGACCCCGTTCACGGTCCCGAACCCTGCGGTGGACGACATCTACCTTGCGAACACGACGACGTGGCCGGTCTCCGCTCCGGGCGGCTCGATCGTGTACCGGGCGTTTGCAGAGACCCGGACGACCTCGGCCCGCGTCTTGAACAACTCCTATCTCGTCACCGGATCCGCGGTCGTCGACGTCACGACGTACCAGCCGGATTCGCCGGCATCGCTCCTCCTGACGGCCAACGCGGTCGCTCAGCTGACGTTCTCGAGTCTCACGCCGGACCTCAGCATCACGGCCATGACCGTGCTCGGCGGCAACGGCGCCTCGGCCCTCCAGCCGGTCAACACGAACATCCAGGTCACGGCGACGATCCGGAACACGGGTCAAGTCGACGTCCACAATGTCCGGGTGAGCTTCTTCGAGGACAACGTGGACCGCAACGGCGACGGCCTCATGGACTTCCCGCCGTTCGACTACCTGGCGGCCGGCGTCTGGATCAACGACACGGTCCTCGCACTCGTCCCGAAGAACGCGACCACGACGGCCACGATTGTCTGGCGTCCGAACGGCGCCCTCGAATCGAGCCGCACGGTGTCCGCCGTCGTCGATCCGCCGCTCGTCTCGGTCTCGGATGGCGGAGCGATCCGCGAGACGAACGAACTGAACAACATCCTCCCGCGGACCTTCACGCTCTTCACATGGCCGGACCTCGCGATCACATCCGCGGACGTCCAGTTCGCAACCGACCCGGTCGTCAACAACGACGCCCAGGTGCGTGTGGTGGCCCACAATGTCGGGACGAACCGGGCCACCGGGGCGATCCTCGAGGTCTGGGAAGGGGCCCAGCGGGTCGGAGGACCGGTGACGTTCGACATCAGCCCCGGCCTTGACGTGACCCTGACGGTCCTGTGGCGGCCGACGTCCACCGGGGCCCATCTCCTGACGTTCAGCTTGCGGACGCCGACGAGCACCGACATCCGCAACAAGGACTACGTCCTGGGCAACAACAATGCGACGTTCTCGGTGAACGCGCTCACGCCGCCGGACCTGGCGCTCCATCAGAGCGACTACCCCGGCGTGCGGACCGTGACCCAGAATCAGCCCTTCAAGATCGACGTGCTCGTGTACAACGCGGGCCAGACCGCGGCGGTGAACGTCTCCATCGCCGCGTTCTTCGGCGCCCTTCAGGTCGGCCGAGTCGATGGCCGCACGATCGGGACCTTCCTGAACGTCTCGCTCAATGTCAGCGGCATCCCGCTCACCGGAAACCAGCAGATCCTCCTCAAGGTCGACCCCGACAACCGGATCAACGAAGGCGGAGCCGCGCAGGAGGCGAACAACACCGCGACCGTCACATTCAACGTCTTGCCTCCCCAGGGGTATATCGCCATGCTGTCGCCGAGCGCGGGCCAAACGCTCGAGCCGGGCGCGTCCCTCGGCGTCACCGGATTCGTCCGGGATCTAAGCACGAACAACGGGATCGCGGGCGTGGCCCTCACGATCGAGCTGCGGCAGGGCGCCGCCGTCATGGCGTCGAACGCGACCGTCACCCAGGCCGACGGATTCTTCATCGGCACGATCCTCGTGCCCTCCGGACTGGCGGACGGCTCCTACAACGTCGTCGTCACGCCCTCGTCCGGCATCATCGGGCCCGGGACCCAGCCCATCACGGTGAAGAAAACACTGCCGCTCCTCAGCAGCCCGGTCCCGATCCTCGGCGTCCCATGGTGGCTCTTCTTGGTCATCCTCGGCGCGGCGGTCGCCATCGCGGCCGGCGTCACCGTCTACTGGAAGGTCTACGGCCTTGGCAAGATGGTCGAGTGCGGCGAGTGCGGCGCCTTCATCCCGGAGGACGCGACGACCTGCCCGAAGTGCGGCGTCGAGTTCGAGCGGGACATGGCGAAGTGCTCGAACTGCCAGGCGTGGATCCCCGTGGACGTGAAACAGTGCCCGGAGTGCGGCGTCGAGTTCGCGACCGGCGAGGTCGAGATGGTCGATTACAAGGAGAAGATGCGCCTCCAGTACGACGAGGTCGTCTCGAAACTGCATCAAGAGGCCTCGCGTCAGCTCGGGCGGGACCTCTCGGACCGGGACTTCCAGGACTGGTGGAAGAAACAGCCCACCTTCGTGACGTTCGAAGACTGGCTCCGCGAGGAAGAGGAGATGCGCAAGATGGGCTCGAAGCCGTGCCCGACCTGCGGCACCCTCAACTCCGTGACGGCCAACGTGTGCCACAAGTGCGGATCGTTGATGCGGGAAGTGCAACGCCCGCCGAGCGGTGGCGGAGGCAGCGGAGTCGTCCAGGTCCCGTCGGTGGCCCGCCAACCGGTCCGAGCCGCGTCCGCCGCCGAGGCGCCGTCCGGTTCGCAGGCCGCGGCTGGGGCTGCGCCGGCCACGGCCGCCGGAGCTCCCGTGTCGGATGCCATCCCCCGCCGGGTCATCCGCAAAGCGATCACGCCCCAACCGCTCATTCAGAAGAAGCTCGTCAAGAAGGCGGTCGAAGACGAAGAGGCCGCATCGCAGTCTGGGACCGACGACGAGGCGAAGGACGACGAGGCGTGAACTGGTTCCGGTCCGGACCTCGATTCCCACCAGGTAGTCATCCCGCGGAACCGGTTCGGCGCGGGCCGAACGATAACCAAACGACCATAGGCCTCCCTCGCGCTTTTCGTCGTGTGTCCCTCCCACGCGGGCTTTGGCGGCTCCTTGCGATTGTCGTGAGCCTGGTCCTCGAGATTCCAGGAGCGGTCCGCGCGATTCTGCGCGTGTGACCGCAGAAGTCCTTATGCCGCTTGGGCGATGGGGACTGGATGCGGCGGGAGGATCGGCGCGTCGTAGCCGTCCTCGGATTCCTGCACGGCGTGGTCCACGCGAACATCTTGTCGATCCCCATCTTCCTTCTTGCCTGGCAGCCAGAGTTCGGCGCAACCGACGTGACCCTCGGCCTGCTGGCGGCCGTGGGTTTCGGCTTCTACGGCTTGGGGGCGGTCCCGTTCGGATTCCTCGCAGACCGGCGACCGCCCGGCCGCCTGCTGCTCCTCTGTGCGGCCGGGATCGCGACTTCCATGGTGGCGGTCGCGGCAAGTCCGTCGATTCCGTTCCTCGCGCTCTCCCTCGGTGCGCTGGGGCTCTTCTCCGGGATATACCATCCCACGGGATTGTCCATCATCTCGCGCGTCGTCGCAGAGCAAGGCCGAGGGATGGGCTGGCACGGTATGGGCGGGAGCCTCGGGATTGCCGCGGGCCCGGCATTCGTCGGGGCGACGTTGGCGATCGGCTGGTCCTGGCGGTCCGTAGCCGGGCTCCTGGTC
>DATGWB010000181.1:0-3421 GCA_035299725.1 Thermoplasmata archaeon | reverse complement strand
TCCTCTTCGGCATCCTCGTGATCGCGACGTTCGCCGCATCCTACAATTTCCCGTCGGGGCCGTCCCAGGCCGATGCAACCCTCGCCCAGTTCGCCTCCTTCCGGAGCGCGTTCCTCGCCGGGGACATCTTCATCGGGCTCGCCGCGGTCATCGCGATTCCCTATTTCGTCGGGCTGCGGGCCGCCTTCAATGGAAAGGACCGGCTCTTGGTTGGCAGCGCGACCCTCATGGGGCTCGTGGGGATCGTCGTCACAGCGGCGGTGTTCATCGGCGAGGCAATCACCCTCGATGTGCTCTCGGGTCCGTACGCGACGGGAGGTGTTTCGAAGACGGCCGCTGTCATCGTCGCACAAGCCGTCATCGGGTTCGGCACCGTCGAGGTGTTCGGCTTCCTCGTCTTCGCCGCCGGCTTCGCCGTGTACGGGTTTGCGACAATCCGGGGAAAACCATTTCCTCGCTGGCTCGGCTACGTCGGAATCCTGGGGGCCATCCTGTTCCTCGTCGGGTCGTTGCCCGTGAGCGGAGCATTCACTGCAATCTTCGCGGGGGTCATCCTCATCCTCGTCTGGGTCTTCGCCACCTCGGGACTCATGTGGAGGTCGCGGACCCTAAGCGCGGCACGTTAGACACGGGGTTTGCGATCCGGGCCGAGGTCCTTCAGTCAGGAACGGCAACGGTGTTCCGGCGCACAGGGCATCCGCCGAACCGCGGGGGGTGTCGTCAATATTTGCCCCTGTCGCGACTCCCGGGGCGAAACGTCAAACCTGCTGGTCCTCCCGGAAGAACTAAAATCGGTCGCGGCCGAGGGCGACCAAATCTTGATTGACGAGATGACGATGTCCGGATGGGGCGAGGTCATGGTCACAGAGGGACGCGGGGCGGAACATGTCGTGGTGCGGCGGCTCGAGGAAGCGGATTTGCCTGAGGCCGATCGGATTACCCGAATCGCATTCGGGACTCACCTCCACATGCCGGATCCCGCACATACCTTCGGGGACGTGGACTACGTTCGAACGCGATGGCGGGCGGATCCGGCGGCGGCCTTCGCCGCGGATTATGAGGGGCGACTCGTCGCGACCGAGTTTGTCACGAACTGGGGTTCCGTCGGATTCTTCGGCCCTTTGACCGTGCATCCCGATTACTGGGGACAGGGGATCGCGCAACGACTCCTCGTCCCAACGATGGAGCTCTTCGCGAAATGGGGGACGACCCACGAGGGGCTCTTCACCTTCGCCGACAGCGGGAAACACATCGGGCTCTACCAGAAATTCGGCTTTTGGCCAAGGTTCCTCACCGCGATTATGGAGGCACCGCCTCGAAAGACGGAAGGAGAGAGCGCCGCGTCGACTTATTCGGACGCGTCGAAGAGTTCGAGGCAAGATCTCCTCCGGACCTGCGCTGGACTCACGGACGCGGTGTACCCGGGCCTCGACGTGCGGCGAGAGATTCAGGCCGTCGACACGCAGTCATTGGGAGAGACCTTACTCGTCCACGAAGACAAGAGGCTCGTCGCCTTCGCGGTCTGTCACTGCGGTCCTGGGACGGAGGGCGGGAGCGGGACATGCTACGTCAAGTTCGGTGCCGTCCATCCAGGCCCAAATGCTCCGAAGACGTTTGACACGTTACTCGATGCGTGCCAGGATCTCGCGGCATCGCGTGGACTGAAGAAGGTCGTCGCAGGTGCAAATCTGGCCCGCGAGGAAGCCTACCGCGCGATGGTGGCGCGAGGCTTTCGAACGGCATTTCAAGGCGTCGCGATGGAGCGAGGCCGGCCCGGGTACAATCGACCGGGCGTGTTCGTGATCGATGATTGGCGCTGAGCTCTCGAGACCCGGTGCTGATGCGCACCCGGCGATGCGGGCCTTCTGCCCACGGTAGCGCGAGGACGCCCCACTGCGTCACGCCCGTCCGCATCCGTGAGGGTTCGGTCGGAGCTGTCGCTAAGATGCTCACAGCTCGGTCCGAACATCGTGTCCGTCACGCGTCCGCTACGGCGACGTTTGCGGCGAAAGCCCAAGTTGAGCCATCATCCCCGCCACGTCGAAGTAAAGGTGCGTCTCGGCGAACTTCCCGCCTTCGACTTTGGCGATGAACGCGTACGGTAGCCGGATCGACTTGTTCGTTGCTGGAATTGGTGGCCCTACTGGGGTCTCCAGAGGCCCCCGATGGGTCCCGAGCGCCTGTCCTTCCTCAACGACCCAGTCACCTTCCCCGAACGCACGTTCCCGGACGACATGGAAGTCCGGGAAGGCTTGGATCATCGGCTCAAGGCCCGCACGGACTGCCTCCCGGCCTTTCGCTGGCTCTACGTTCTGCGGGTCTCGCTGAATCACCGACGGAAGGTGGAGGCTGAGGAAGCGCTCCACGTCGTGATCGTTGAGAGCCTTGTTCCCGGCATCCAGCAAGCGGATGTTGTCTGCCACACTCATCTCGATTCACCTCCTCCCTCGACGAAGGACCTGGGTATTCTAAACACGCCCCTCCTCGGCCCCATCCCGGTCTTGCATTGCGGCGCGAGCGTATAGACACTCCCTGCCTCCTTCCGGTGGAGAGGCCCAATCTGTGCCTTGACTCCACACCCTCAGCGACCGAAAGCGTGTACGTTCGAGCAGAACGAACGCGCCTGCGGCAAGGTCGTCGACCGAAGCGACGCGCCTTCCCCCTTACGCCCACCCCCCGCCCACGAGGATTCGGTGCGTGCGTTTGTGCCCAGGAACTTTGTTCCTGCGGTTTTTAAGTCAGGCGTGGACAACGAGGTCGCATGGCCGCCTCGGCACACCCGAACCGGCGTCCCCTCCTTGCCCTGATCCTGCTTTCGCCCGTCATCGCGGAGATGCTCTCCGGATCCACACCGCCCTTGGAGTGGTTGAATCCGATCACACCGCTCCTCCTGATCTGGTTGTACGGCGCCGGCGTCCTCGTGATGCGCGAGACCGCCGTCCGATGGAAGACCGGATGGCCGAGCATCTTGCTCCTCGGCGCGGCGTACGGGATCCTCGAAGAAGGCCTTGCGGTGAAGTCGTTCTTCGACCCGGGCTGGATGGACCTCGGGACGCTCGCCTGGTACGGTCGCTGGTTCGACGTGAACTGGGTCTGGGCCGTGTGGCTCACGATCTACCACGCGGTCGTCAGCATCGCCATCCCGATCTTTCTCACGGAGTGGATATGGCCCCGCATTCGCGGCCAACCGCTGACCTCCCGACGCGGCTACATCACCTCTATCGTGTTGCTCGGGGGCGCGACCGTGTTCATCAACCTCCTCCTGACCCCGTACCGGCCCTCGGTCTGGCACCTCCTTGGGGCCGCGGCCGCGGTCGTGTTCCTGGCCTGGGTCGCGAAGAAGTACGCGGGAGCGCTCTGGGCGCGCTTGCCCGCGAGACGACTTCCCCGATCGCCGCGCATCTACGCGGTTGCGGGTTTC
>DATGWB010000180.1:0-3159 GCA_035299725.1 Thermoplasmata archaeon | reverse complement strand
CCTTCTTCCACGCGTCCGGTTCATCGACGATCCGATCCCGGATTTTTTTGAGAGTCGGGCCGTCCGGATGCCAGACCCCGGAGCCCGCCATTGTCTCGCCGGAGTGCATGTGCAGATAGTAGCCGGGCGCCATCTCTTCCGGCCCGGCCGCCTTCGCGTGCCAGAAGTGGATTCCGACTTCCGTCTTATACGGGCTTTTGTCCGGCGAGAACCGGATGTCCCGATAGATGCGGGAGAGCGATCCGCCGAACGGCTTGGCATCCGCGACGCCGGATCGCGCCTGCAAAAGATCAGCTCCTACATCGTCGCGGACGCGAAGCCGTTCGGCGGATCGCTGTCCCGCATCTACCGCGACATCCGATTCTCGCCGGACAAGAGTCCGTACAAGACGGAGGTCGGGATCCATTTCTGGCACGCGAAGGCGCCCGGTCCGGAGGAGATGGCGCCCGGCTACTATCTCCACATGTCCTCGGGTGGAACGATGGCCCACTCCGGCGTTTGGCATCCGGACGCGCCCATCCTGAAGAAGATCCGCGATCGGATCGTCGATGAACCGGACGCGTGGAAGAAGGTCCTCCGAAGCCGCGTCGCGGTCGAAGGCGATTCGCTCAAGCGGCCTCCGCCCGGCTACGATCCGAATCATCCACTCATCCAGGACCTCCGACGGAAGGACTTCGTTTCGAGCCGGAGCTTCCGCGACAACCAAGTCACGAGCCCGCAGTTCCTCGACTCGTTCATCGAGGTGTGCGAGTCGATGGAACCGCTGAACCGCTTCCTCGCTGGCGCGATCGGCATCCCCTGGTAGTCCGCTGAGCTTGGCAATCGTGTCCTCCTCGCGGTTCATCCTCATTATCGGGCGAGAGAAAGGCCCGCGACCTTTATGGAGCAGACATGCGATACCCATCTGGGGAGGCGGAGGACCGATGGAGAACGGTCCACAAGGGGGCTCACGTGCGGCGCCGGAGGCGCCATCGCCGGCGTCGGCGGTCAACGGTTCGGAAGGCGTTCGCCGGTTGGCGCGATTGAAGGAGTGGTTTTTCCACAAGCCGAAGCCGCCCGTGGTCCACCCCCAGCCGCCGGTCGTGCACCCCCAACCGCCCGTGGTGCGCCACCAACCCGATCCCCCGGCCGTCATCCTATCGTGTGAGCGGTGCGGCTTCGACTACAGCATCACGCGAATCGAGATCAGCGGCAAACCGGGCATCGTCTGGACCTGCGAGTGTGGCAGCGAATTCATTCCGCCCGGAGGACCCGAGTCGTTTGACCTCGTCAGGCCCTGATCCGCATCATGGCCGCGGCGCACGATAGACGCCTTCGTAGGCCGGCCGGTACCGCGGGGTCGTCCAGTAGAGGCCCGCGCCGATGTAGATGAACAACAGGACCGCGATCACCCCGGCCTCGAGCGCGACGACGAGCGACCCGCTCATGTCCCGCACCGAATACCGATACAGGAAGTACGAGAACATGACCATCGCGATCCCGCCGAGGATCGCACCGAGCGTCCGAATCCGCGAGCGCGTGAAGAACCATCGGAGGAAGGCGATCCCGAAGTTGGAGACGCCCAGGAGACCCCAGAAGAGCCCGGCACTGACGATCACGACCTCTGGAGGGCGGAACGCGCCTCGCCCGGCGAGGACTTGATCCCACCACCGCCGGAGTTCCGTGAGCAGGTTGCCGTTGAGGTAGAACGCGATTCCCAGGACGAGCAAGAAGAACGCGACCCCGAACAGTCCCACGTAGTCGGGGGTCCTCGGCCGAGGCATGTACATCGGCCGGACGGGGCTCGCATGCGGGACGGGAGCCGACGGCGCGGGCGGCGCGGTCGGGGGAGCCGCGGCTTCAGCGCCGCTGGTGGTCAACGGAGCGCCACAATACAGACAGAATCGAGACGTGTCCTTGTTCATCGTACCGCATGCATCGCAGCGCATTGAACGGTCCCGGTCCCGCATACCGGCCTCGGGGCTTTGAACTTTGGGTCAGCGGCAATCGCACGCTCGACGAATGCTGGCCGCCCCAGACCGACGGCCTCCTCTCCCCCGGAATTCCCGATCGAAACGATACGGCTCGATGGCAATCCGGAGGTATAAGAGCGTGGCGCCCGCGCCCCATCGTATCTGAATCTATGTTCTCCATCCGAGCGACATTACGTTCTAAAGAGAGTTCGAGGGGTTCGATGGACGTCCCAACACGGTCAAGTAGCCTCGGCCTTGCGGCGGTGCGAGGTGAACCAACATGGCAACAACCGAAATCCGATCGTGGCCTGCGCGGGCCGCATCCTCGTGGCGCGCGCTGGGGCGGATGCCGGCGTACCAACTGCCGATCGTCCTCGGCGGGGCGCTCGCGGTCTTCGCCGGTGCGGTGGCCTTCGTCGCCGCGGTCGTGGCGGAGCGGGTGCTCGGCGTCTCGTGGGTCCGGGCGCTGTTGCTCATCGCCTTCGGAGCCCTGGCCCTGATCGGGTACAAGGTGACGCGGGCGAACCTGCGGAACGGGGCCATCGTCGCGGGGATCGCGGGCGTGGCGCTGCTCGCGGTGGCGGGCGGCACGGTCGGCCTTGTGACGGGCCTGCTCGTCTTCGCGGGCGCGATGTGGGGGCTCCTGAAGTCCTTCTGAGGACTTCTCCCCTCTCTTCATTTTTCTTGTTCCGCCGAGGCGGAGCGATGCGGTTGGAGTTCATACCGGTTCGGGAAACGCAGGCTTCGCGGATCCGTCCGAGGGGACGCCTCGCACTCCGCGTGTTCTTGATCCTGTCCGAACCGCGTACGCCACGAACGCCGCCATCGAGCGGTGTGGCAACCGCGATCAGGTGGGCGTCCGACTCGCGACGTCGGCCTTCGAGGTCCCGCGTCGGGCGCTTGGCAGTTCCCAGATGAGTCCGCGGCCGACGGTACGACGCACGACATCGTCGCGGCCTTCGAGCTCTTCCAAGAGGATTTCGGCGTCGTCGTCCGCGGTGCCGAGGATTGCCGCGAGCTCGCAGGTGGCCAGCATTCCGTAGCGTTGAAGAAGACTCTTGGTCGTGTTTTCATCGGCCCTGATGGGCGCGGCTTCGAGATGCGGATAGACGTCCCGCAGGATTTCCTCGAACCCGTCCCATGGCCTCCAGCCGTCCACATGGCGCGTTTCGTCTCCGCGACGAACCACGAACGTCGGGAAGCCGCT
>DATGWB010000179.1:0-2342 GCA_035299725.1 Thermoplasmata archaeon | reverse complement strand
TCCGGCGGGTGTCCGAAGCCTTTCTTCGTGCAACCTTGGTCGCACGACTTGTGGTCTCGGCCGATCTCCATCTCCCGCTTGACGCGGCACTTCTTTCCCAGCACCACGAGGTGTGGAAACTCGAGCGACTCCCCCGACCCTCCGGAGATCGCCTGCGCCATGTCCGCCGCCGTCGGAAACCGTTCTTTCGGGTCGAACGACATGGCCCTCGTCACGACATCCGAGAGCTCCGAGGGGACGCTGGGCTCGAGGTCGCGCGGGGACCGGAAGAGTTCGGATTTCCCGGCCGCGAGCTGCTTCATCGAGGCCTGGGGATCTTTGGCGGTGAGGAGGAAGAACAGGACGGCACCAACGCTGTACAGGTCGCTCGCCGGGGTCGCCTCTCCTAGATTTTGCTCCGGGGCGCCCCAGCCCGGCGTGTAGATGACGGTGCCGGACCCGGTGAACTGGTGGAACTCCTTCTTCGCCGCACCGAAGTCGATGAGGACAACCTCTCGGCGTGCGTCGAGGATGATGTTCTTGGGCTTCACGTCCCGGTGGATCACGTTCCTGGCGTGGAGGTACGATAGCGCCTCGAGGAGCTGGACGATGTGTCGCGTCGCGGTCGCCGCGTCAGCCGGCGTATCCTTGTACCGCTCCGCCAGCGTTTCGCCTTCGAGTTGTTCCTCCACGAGACAGAACGGTCCGAGGTTGCTGCCTACGTCCAGATATCGGACGACCCTCGGATGGCCGGGCGAGCTCAGCGTGCGCAGGATCTCGGCTTCGATCCGAAGTCGTTCGTCGGATTGGGCAAGGTCGACGCCGCTGGCCTCCTTCACGATGACGGGCACGCCCCGGTTGGACTTGCCGACATAAATGGTCGACATCCCGCCTTCCGTCATCTTGCTGAGGACCTGATAGCGGCCCTTCCGACCTTTCAAGGTGCAGGGAAGGGAGAGGGTCATACGCTCCCCAGGTCTATCTGACCACGAACTGCAGCGTCACCAATTCCGCGACGTCAATCTCATCGTCGTTCTGGAGCTCGGTGCGACCCGTCCCGGTGACCAAGACGCGAGAGGTGCCTCGGACCAGCCACGTCTTGTTCGTGCTGGGCTTGCGTTGCACCATCGTCGTTCCGTCTTCGACGAAGAACCGATCGCCTTCTTGGAAAAC
Source organism: Thermoplasmata archaeon (assembly GCA_035299725.1). Classification (GTDB taxonomy): domain Archaea; phylum Thermoplasmatota; class Thermoplasmata; order RBG-16-68-12; family RBG-16-68-12; genus RBG-16-68-12. The sequence continues at coordinate 1,190 of DATGWB010000179.1, read as the reverse complement.
CGTGAGATGCCCTCGCGAAATCTCGTTCGCCTTCTTCGGGTCGGGCAGAAACTTCGCCAGGTCCGTGCGGCCGATCAACCACTGGGACGGGGGAATCGGCTGTTCCGTGTTGTCGGGAAAGACCAGGTAGCCCGCCTTGGGCGGCTCGGTCGGGAGCTCCTCCTCGGGCTCCGTTGCCTCGGCGGGGCCTTCGTCCTCGACGTCCGCGAGGTCGGGGGAGCCCTCGTCCGCCGTGTCCATCGAATCGGCGGCGGGTTCTGGTTCTCCGACGGGTTCGGGGCCGCCGGCGTCCGGGCCAAACATCGAGTCGACCGGCTCTTCGCCCTCGTCCGTCGGGGCGACCGGAGCCTCGTCCACGTCCGTCGGGGCCACCGAGCCTTCATCCTCAGCAGGCATCGCGGCGAGCTTCAGTTCGGAGCTCTCGGCTTCGGGCTCGATCTTCGCGCCGCACACGTCGCAGAACTTCGCGCCTTCCCGGTTCTCGCTGTCGCACGCCGAACACTTTGTCACGTTCATCACCGCTTCGGTTTCTTCTTTCCGATGATCGTCGTCGCTTGCAGGAAATCCTTCTTCGCCGCCTCGCTGAGCTGGAGCCCGCTCCGCGCCACAGTCGCCTGGGCGTCCCGCATCGTCGTCGCGACGTCGCTCAACGTCGGGTTCGCGCGGATGGCGGTCGCCGCGCCCGCATCCGTCGCCATGGTCCGCATGATCGTCTCCGCCTTCTGGAGCGCCGTCGCATCGCGCGACTGCACCGCCCGCTGCATGAGGACGGTGGCCTCCGCGGAACTCAAGAGCGTGCGCGGGTACGGATTGGTCTCCGCGTTCCATAGGCGCTGGTCGTCGGTGAACGCCACGTCGACGTCCTGGGTCACCTCGACCAAGGAGAATCGAAGCAAGGTGGCCTTCCCCGCGGGCCGTGACGGGACCCCGATACGGAACACCAGGGTCTGCTCCTCACCTGCGATCAGGTCGCGGAGCGGCACCGTGAAGGCGGCCCCGTCGAACTTCGGCCGGGGGAGTCGGTTCAGGACCGGCTTGACGGTATAGGCATCAGCCAGCTCCGAGCCGGGCATGATCGAGACCTTCAACTCGGGATTCGAGACGACGGTGCCCGCCATCTGGGCCGCCTGGTCCTGGAAAATCTGGGGGAGGTCGGCTCGCGCATCCACGATGTGATGCCACAGCCCCCC
>DATGWB010000178.1:0-4252 GCA_035299725.1 Thermoplasmata archaeon | reverse complement strand
AAGAGACCTTCATCCCGGGCATGAACTCCTCGCCCATCTGCTCGAGCTTGCGCGCCGCGATGACGTTGCTCATCGAATCCGGGTTCACGTACTGGTTCTCCTCTTTGACGGTACGGGAGATCACGAGCATCTCGATCGGATCTTTCTCCGGATTCGTGAGAGGCGGGTGCCCGTCTCGGACCTCCGCGACGATCCGCCTTGCGAGTTCGATCGCTCCGTCCGGATCGTTGTCGAGGATCCTGTCGAACACGAGGAGCTGTGCCTCACTCTGGAGGTCGAACGCGTCGGTCCGGCGGATCTCGTATCCCCGGACGACGATCTCACCTTCCGTGGGCCAAGCGACCTTCCCGGCGTACCGCTTCTTCCGCCCGTGGCTGAACAGGCTCCGGTAAACCTTGTCCACTTCCATGCTGATCCGCCCGCGCGAGAATCGCTCCGCGGTCTTTCGCGCAAACTCCAGGGAGGGTTCCAAGCCGGGCGTGGGCGACTGGAAGAACACGGAGTCCGTGTCGGCGTACACGACCTTCACGCCATCGGCCTCGAGTTCCGAGATGATCCCTTTGATCCGTTCTCGCGCGAACGCGGTGATCGAAGCGCCGACCTTCGGGTCGTTGAACCGATAGAAGGACGACGCGAGGACCCCGTAGAACGCGTTCATGAGGACCTTGATCGCCGCCTGGAGGCCATCGTAGAACTCGCGCATCTCGGGTTCCGTGGCCTCGCGCATCTTCGTCCGCACGTCTTGGCGGTCCTTCATCAGGCTCGCCAGGATCACGGGGAGGAGGCCTTTCTTCACGTCGGCGGAGAGGAACTTCGCCCCGGTCGGGCTCTCGATTGTCCCCTGGGGCGAGACGGTCGTGAAGCAGATGTTGTTCTCGATGATCAGGGACGGATACATCGCGCGGAAGTCGAGCGAGATCACCCACTCGTACAGGCCAGGCTGCAGGCTGTGGACGTACCCGCCTTCGATCTGTTCGACGCGGCCGCCGCGCATCTTCATCATCGGGACTGCGACGAGGGCGCGGTCTGCGGCCCGGATGAGAATCGAGTCGATCAGGTTCGACGTGCGGCCGTGCAGTACGTCCTCGAGCGGGAGCTTGCTCACCGCCGCCAAGTCCAACGTCTTCTCGACCCGGCCGATCTTCTCGAGGATCCGGAGCGAGAGGTCTGCGTCGTTCAGACAATACCGGATGACCTTCTCGCGGTCCTTCGCCCATTCCTCGTCGATATGACGACGCGAGAGCTCGTGCTTTCCCTCACCGAGCAGCTGCCGTCCCACGTAGTCGAGCGTCTCCTGCTTCATGTGCAGGCTCAGGCGCTCCGCCCGCACGGCCCACCAGACGTCCGTCAGGATGCGGCCGTCGACTCGCCAGAAGCGCTCGCCGAGATGGAAGAAGTCCGAGAAGTCGCGCGCGAGTTGAAGCCTCGGAATCCCGTTCTTCGCGGCGCGATCGATGAGGACAGGCAGGTCGTAGCCGTCGATGTTGTATCCGGAGATGATGTCCGGGTCGAGCTCGTGGACGAGCTTGACGAACCCCTCCACGATCTCCCGCTCACTCCCCTGAAGGACGAGGGTCTTGATCTCGCCGGCCTCGCGGTATGCGATGCCGATGCAGAAGATGTGTCCGTCCGTGATGCTGTTCTCGATGTCAAAGGAGAGCACCCGCAGAGCCGGTCGGAAGGGATCGCACGCCTCGAAGCGCTCCGCGATCAGGAACAGGTCGGTCGTGTATCTCCCGGCTGGATCCGCCTCCTTCCCGTGGACCCGGACAGCGGCACCGAGATCCATGTCGTAGATGAACCGGTGCTGGAAGGGGATATCGGCCTCCAGGGGTGTGGACCCGTACCTCCGGGCCTTCTCGCGGTACTCGGGCGTCTTCCAGGGTTGGCGAAGGACGACCCGGGCGCACGGCGTCGGCTTGCCTTCGAATTGCAGGGTCACGTCTTCGAGCTTGACGACCTGCGGATCCCTCCCGAACGCGCCGCGGAGAGACTGCGGTGGTTCGACGACGAAGAAGTACGGCTGGAACCCCGAGTACTCGATCGTGATGCTCTTCCCTTCCCTCGTCCGCCCGAAGATCTGGATGACCGGCAGCTGCGTTTGCTCGGGGCCGGTCCGGGGCTCGCGCCGGTACGAGGCCGTGATGATGCGCACATCGTAGCTCGCCATCTCACACCTTCGCCACGATCTTGATGACGTCGCCATCCTGGACCGGGTGGTCCCGGCCCACCACCATTTTCGTCCGGGCGTTGATGGCGCGGATGAAGTGGTTACCCAAGTCGGTGTGGACTTTAAAGGCTACGTCCACCGCGGTGGAACCGCGTGGCACGAGGAAAGCGTCTGGGAGAATGTTGCCGCTTTTGTCCGTCCAGCGATGCTCGTCCTCCACCGGGTACACGACGATTAGGTCGAGGAGCTTGAAGACAGCCTCTTCGATGCACTGCTGAACTCCGGTCGACCCGCGTTCTCTCAGGAAAGCTCGAATTTTCTCGAGACCTTTTTCCTGAGCCGCGGTCAGTTTTTCCGGATGCAGGATCTCGAACGATGAGCCCCCGGGCTGGTACGCGACGAGCCCCCCCGAAGCCGCGCGGCGAAGCGCCAGCTCATACTCGGCGGACGTCGGGACCATCATGTATCCGGTTGACTTCGAGAGATTCTGGAGCGCTTCGCGGGAGACCATGTCGGCCTTGTTCGCCGCGAGAATCATCGGCTTGCCACGGAGTTGCAACGTCCGAGCGAGGCGGAAAAAGTCCGCCGGAGTCCACCGTGCCATCTTCGGATCCATCGCGGTGTCGCGCAGAGCGGAGTGGACCTGCATCTCCGTGAACCCGAGGCCCGTGAGCCGCGCGGCGATGATCTTCTCAGGTGGAGCCTCCTCCAGGTCGGCGCGGCGGGCCTCTTTGTCCCAGTTGCGGGAGAGGATTCCGACAATCCAATGGGCGAGCTCCTCCTCGAGGAACTGAATGTCTGCTAAGGGATCGTGCGTTCCCGGAGGGACAGCGTTCCCTTCGAAGTCAGTTCCTCCGGACGCGTCGATCACATGGACAAGCGCGCTTGCTTGACGAAGGTCGTCGAGGAATTTGTTGCCTAGTCCGCGGCCCTCATGCGCCTTTGGGACGAGACCGGCGACATCGAGCAGCTCGACGGGGATGAGACGCATGCCTGCTTCACAAGGCGCATTGTTTGGGTTGCAAGCGCGGCCGAGCTCTTTGTGAGGGCAAGCTTTGCGTACGAAGGCGACACCTCGGTTCGCGTCGATTGTTGTGAAGGGATAGTTTGCGATTTGGACTGGGGCGAGTGTCACCGCGGCAAAGAAGGTAGACTTGCCAACGTTCGGTTTCCCGACGACCCCCAACTCCACGAGCCAACGAACGTGATGCTTCCACAAGTACCTTAGCGGAGAGAATAGGCGACGGTTGAAGAGGGCTCGTTAGGACCTCTGGTTTCTTACCTTGTGCGGGTTCGGCGTCGGTACGAACAAAGGACCACAATCATTCCAGTCGCAAAGATCGGGGCGATCATGTCGCTGAACTCGGGAACAGGTACGACTATCGAGCTGTCCTGAGAGGACGTGCTTCCAGAGTAAGTCAGACTAATTGACGGACCAGAAACGTACGCGACCTGGAGTCTGATCCTCTGAGGCGCTGAGATAGAAACATCCCCACCGGTGCAACTGAAGATCTGGTTGTCCCCGCCGGTTGTCGACGCGTTGCTCCAACAGATGACCGTCGGCGATGAGCCATCCTGTGCTGTCACCGCGAAAGTGATGTTCAATACGGTTCCGTTCGAAGCGGTAAGGTCGAAAGAGCCAGACCATAGCCCGGCAGAGATCGTTTCCGGAGACACAGCCGGATCCGAGAAGAAGCAGGGTTTGGAACCGCTCGATAATGCGAGAGTTTCAGCTAGAACGCCCTGCGTCGTGTTGAGACCTTTCACAACCGGACAGTCGCTCGGGGAAATCGAGGGCCCGATAGACCTCAAGTAGAATGTCGACCCTCCGAATGCAGTTGTCTGAGGTGGCGTCAAGTTGCGGGTCCCGACAACGAGTTGCGACGATGGAGCGAAAGAAGGCGCGCCGATCCCGACGGTCCAGTCCGAACCCAAGGACCAGTCGGTCGCCTCGAACACCATGCGCGTTGTGTTTGTCGTCGGTCCGATCGCGATTGACCCTTCGATATCCGTCGCGTTCTTCGCGAGTGCAACTCCGGAGGATGGGATCGGCGACCAAGACCCTGTCCATCTGTACAAATT
>DATGWB010000177.1:0-3624 GCA_035299725.1 Thermoplasmata archaeon | reverse complement strand
CACAACGCGGGCGCGGACCCCGCCGCGGTCGCCTTCGACGCGGTCGAGCACGCGCGGGCGCGCGGCCGGGACGTCGTCCTGATCGATACCGCAGGAAGGATGCAGACGAACCAGAACCTGATGGATCAGATGAAGAAGATCAAACGCGTCGCCAAGCCGAACCTGATCCTCTACATCGGCGACGCCCTCGCGGGCAACGATGCGATCGAGCAGGCGAAGCAGTTCCACGAAGCCGTCGGCCTCGACGGGATCGTCCTCACGAAGATCGACGCGGACGCGAAAGGCGGCGCGGCCCTCTCGATGGCGAAGACGATCGGGAAGCCGGTCGTGTTCGTGAACGTCGGCCAGACGTACAAGGACATCCGCCGCTTCGAGACGAAGTGGATGGTCGACCGGCTGCTCGCGGAGGCCTAACGTGAGTTTCCGGGAGCTCCTCGAGAAAGGGCAGATCGCGGAGTTCCCGGCGTTGCAACTCGCCCTCGGCGCGATCCAGGGTCGAATCGAGCGGCTGACGGTGGCGTCGATCGGCACCGGGGGCTCGAAGGAAGAATATCCACTCGTGGAGATCCAAGGGACGCCGACGTCGTATCAGGTGAAGGTCCTCGAGGACTCGCCGGAATATCTGGACTGGCTCAATTCCGCGCTGTTGTGCGCGGGATTCGTCGAGCCGATCGGTCTTACGGCGATCGCGCGGCGCCTCGCCGAGTACGAGGACATCATCCTCGGGGTCGACACGAACATCCTGTATGCATCGATCCTCGGCGAGCACCTCCTCGACGAGTTCCACCGGATCCACGTGCGGCCGTACAAGGAGAGCGTCAACTGGATCCTGCTCGTGATCCCGGGCGTCGTGATGAAGGAACTCGAGAACGCCGCGAACATGAAGAAAGGCAACCGGCTCTCGCACGCCGGGCGCCGCGGGTACCGAGCCTTGCAGGAGATCACGACTCTGAAAGGGACGGAAGGCTACCAGGGGCTCAGCGTCCTGGTCGTCGGCCCGACGAATCCGGAACAGTTGCACCTGTCGCCGGACGGCCTGACGATCGTGAACGCCGACTCGATGATCCGCGACCAGTTCAAGGCGTTCCTCCGCGGCATCGATTTCCGCAAAGGGGTCTTCTTCCTGACGATGGACAAGACGAACGCGTCGCTCGCGGCCGCCGAAGGTCTCACGGCGTTGCGCATCCAGTACCCGCGGCGGCTCCGGAAGGGAGACGAACTCACGATGCCGAAAGAGGAGTCGGTCCTCCTCGCGCGACTCGTGTACGAGCTGGCGATCGAGTTCGGAACCGTCCGTCTGACTTGGGAGGACCACGGGGCACACCACCTCGATCTGGAAGGCGCCTGGACGTGGAAGTCGATGGAACATTGGGAGGCATGGCAACTCATGGTTTCCGACGTGGATCCGGGCATCCACAAAGCGCTGAACCGCTACGTCGACGGCAGCTTCGACCCGCGGCGCTTCGTGCGGGAATGGCAGAAACTCGCCGAGATCCTGGCGGAGTGATCAAGGCGACTGCGGGACCCAAGCGACGCGTTTCCGCGCGAGCCAGATCAGATTTCCGGTCGCGTCGCTCACGCTGCGGATCTTCTTCTCGCCGACACGCCTCCGATATTCGATCGGGATTTCGAGGAACCGCAGTCCCGCGCGAATCACCTCAAGCTTGAGTTCCTCGGAGAACGCCATCCCGTCGTGGACGAGCCGGAGTCGGGACAAGATGGACCGCCGGAAGGACCACATGCCGGACTGCGAGTCGCGGATCCCGGAATCGTACAGGCTCCGGAACGCGAAATTCAGGATCTCGTTGCCAACGCGGTGCATCCCGGTCATGGCGCCGTCGGAAAGGCTGGAGAGGCGGTCCCCGGACACGAAGTCGGCGCGGTCTTCGGCGAGCGCCGTCAGGAAGTCCGGAAATCGGCGCGCGGGATATGTCAGGTCGGCGTCGAGTGTGGCGACGAACGTCCCGGTTGCAGCAGCGAAGCCCGTCTTGTAGGCGCGACCGTAGCCGCGGCGCGGTTCGGGCACGACGCGGGCCCCTTTCGCGGTCGCGAGGTCCCTCGTCCGGTCGCGCGAGTCCGTGTCGACGACCAGGATCTCGAATGGCCATCCGACGAGCGCGGTCTCGACTTCGTCAATCACAGCGCCAATGGAGGCCTCCTCGTTCATCGTCGGGATGACGACGGAGACATCGGGCATTGGCGCGCCATGCTGGGTGCGGCCCATAAGCATTTCGCGGTCACGCGGGCAACGGCAACGGCTCCCCGAAGAACTTGTATCCGACGTAACCGAGCAACGCGGCACTCAACCGCAGGAGCGACCAGAACGTGGTCTTCTGTCGCAGCATGTTCCCCGGACGGTAGCGGTTCCACAGCACCCCGTGCTTCAACGTGAGTTGCTTGCGGCCTGCCCCGTTCCAGACGGCCTGCCGCAGGAAGTCGAACGCCGAGTCACGGGTGCGATGGTACACGATCGCATCCGCCCGGAAGCCGATCGTGTGGCCTGCACGGACCGCGCGGATGTTCAAATCGATGTCCTCGGCGGTGACGAACCACTCGTCAAAGCCCCCGATCTCATCGAGCACGGCCTTGCGGTAGGCGAGGTTCGACGACGGATAGGTGACGTCGGTCCCTCCGACGATGAGTTCCACCCGCTCGAGCTGCTCGAACGGTCGGTAGCCAATCTGAATCGTCCGACCCGCGACGATGTCGTAATGCCGAAGGCCCACCCGGAGCTCGCGGATCCAAAACGGGTTTGCGATCGCGTCTCCGTCGACGAATGCGACGGCCTCCCCTTTCGCCTTCCGGATCCCGAAGTTCCGCCCGGCCCCTCGCGTTCCTCCGAAGACGTACAGGTGGACGAAGTCGTATCGTTTCTCGTACGTCCGAACGACGTCTCGCGTCGCGTCCTCGCTGTGCGAGTCGACGACGATCACCTCGATCGGAGGCTCTTGGACCACGAGGCTGTCCAACAGGGCAGCGATGTTCCTCGCCTCGTTGCGGACCGTGGTGACGACACTGACGAACAACGCGGCTCGTATTGGACCGGCGGTAATGATGCTTTCGACTTTCATCCGCGCGGAACTATCTTTATTATCGACCCTCGTTTACTTCGGCGTCCGCTCTATGGGTCGCATCGTCACGATCATCGGCACCCGGCCGGAGATCATCAAGATGGCGCCGGTGGTAAAGGCGCTCGACGCCCTGGACCACGAACATGTCCTGGTGCACTCGGGGCAGCATTACGACCTGATGATGGACCGGATCTTCTTCCGAGACTTGGAGTTGCGGGAGCCGGACCATCGGTTCGAGTTGAAGGAGCAACCGCCGCACCTGCAGGTCGCCACGACGATGCGGCAGGTCGCAGCGGTCGCGAAGCTCGCGGACCTCGTGATCATCCACGGCGACACGAATACGACGGTCGCGGGGGCGCTCCTCGCGAGCAAACTCGACCGTCCTCTCGCGCACGTGGAAGCGGGCATCCGATCGTTCGACAAGGCGATGCCCGAGGAAATCAACCGGATCGTCGCGGACCAGCTCTCGAACCTGCTCTTCGCGCCGACGCCCACGTCACGGGCCAATCTGCAACGCGAAAACGTTATGGAGGGTGTCCATGTCGTCGGGAAC
>DATGWB010000176.1:0-4194 GCA_035299725.1 Thermoplasmata archaeon | reverse complement strand
CGATCCGATCGCGGATCTTCTTCAGGATGGGCGCGTCCGGATGCCAGACGCCGGAGTGGGCCATCGTCTCCCCCGAGGACATGTGGAGATAGTAGCCGGGCGCCATCTCCTCCGGACCGGGCGCCTTCGCGTGCCAGAAATGGATCCCGACCTCCGTCTTGTAGGGACTCTTGTCCGGCGAGAATCGGATGTCGCGGTAGATGCGGGACAGCGATCCGCCGAACGGCTTCGCGTCCGCGACGATGTAGGAGCTAATCTTTTGCAGGCGCGATCCGGCGTCGCGGATGAAAAGCAGGCTCGGCTCCTGCACGGCCTTCTCGTACCGTTCCTTGTTCTCGGTGAACCACTCTTTGTTGTTGTTCTTCGCCAGGTCGCTGAAGAACGCGAAGAACTCCGGGGTGAAGTATTTCGATTTCTCGGCCATCTCTTGGGATCTCCTCTCCCGCATTATCGCATCCTATCGGTTGAACATTGGCGCGAACGGCCGGGCATCGAAGACCGCGCGAACGGAGGCGATCTTGTCTCCGCGTACGTGATACCATTCGCAGATGAACGCCGTCCCGGCCGGTGTGTTCGTGACCATGTCGTACAACAGGCAAACGTCGTCGCCGTCGACGAACGTCTTCCTCGGCTCCACCCGTGCAATGATGTGGTGGAGCTTCCCGAGCGCCTCCAAGTATGGCTCCGGCTTGGTGAACGACTCGAACGGACCCACGAACGAAAGATCGTCGTGCATGTACCGCCGCGCGCCCACAAAGTCGGCCTTCCCCAGTGCTCTCTGATACGCCGTCACAATCTCTTTCGCATTCGCCATTCACTCACGCTCCATGGGCAACGCAGGAGAGTCTTGCCACGCCGCGAGGATCGGTCCTCCGGGCGCGCGGAACCAGAAGAAGCTCCCCATGCCTGGGACGTCCACCCGCGGAAGGACGATCTCGCCACCCGCCCGTTCGACCTTCTTGCGCGCCGCATCGAGGTCGTCGACGCGCACGTAGCTCGTGCTCCCCGGAAGTTCCTTGGCCTGCGTCGGTCGGATTCCACCTTGACCGCCGCCGGGCGTCCGGAACGAGAGGTACTCGCCCATCGGGAACTTCACGGACTCGAACCGCCAGCCGAAGACTTTCTCCAGGAAGTTCCGCGTCACCGCGGGTTCCGTACTCGAGAACTCCGAGAACGCCATCGATCCGTCCCGATCCGATTCCTTTGCAGCCCTCTTCCGCGCCATGCTCGAGCCTCGCGCAGTCGCGCAAACTGATATCCATTGGATAGTATATAGGTCTGGCAGGGGCTGAACGGATAGTGGCTCGAACGCGGACTCGAACGGAGGAAGACGAGCGGCGGATCTATCCGCTCCTGGCGTACCAGGCTGACCCCATCCGGGAGAGCGTCAAGTGGCTGGGGCGCAAGTGGACGCTCCTCATCCTGCGAGACATGGCGTTTCTGAAGCTGACTCGGTTCGGTCAGATCCTTCGCAACAATCCTGGGCTCACCCCACGGGTCCTCGCCCGCCGACTCCGACAGATGCAAGAGGAAGGCCTTGTGGAGCGCGTCGTGACCGTGGAAAAGGTCGCGTATCGCTTGACCTCGCGGGGCGAAGACGCGGTGTTCATCTTGCTCGCCTTTCTTCGGTATGGAATTCGGCATCACCTCCAACGACCAGTCGCGCGAGACGCTGACACCAAGTCATAGCGGTGGACTCTCGATCCTGTGTCGGTCGAAGCCCGCGGGCTTAGGTGGTCGGCCGGAACTTGTATCCGTAGTGGATAACGCCGGCTTCGCCTTCCTGGCCGAGCTTCCGGAACGTCGCCTGGACTTTCATCCCGATCTTCACGTTCTCCGGTTTGACGTCGATCAGCTGCGAGGTGAGCCGGACCCCCTCGTCCATTTGGATGATCGCCATCACGTACGGCTTCTGCATCTCGAACTGGGCCGGCGCATCGTGGATCACCGTGTAGGTCACGACCGCGCCTTTGCCCTTGAGTTGCACTCGTTGCATCTTCCCGACGGATCGGCGACCGCACGTCGGGCAGACGGCCCTCGGAGGAAAGTCGACCTTGCCGCAGCTCCCGCACTTCGTGCCGATCAGGTTGTACCGGCTCTGGATCTCCCGCCAGAAACGAGGGACGGCCATCTCAGTCCCCCCGCTCGAAGATGTGGACGACGGCGGTTGCGCCGGTGCCGCCCAGGGTGTGCGTCAGCCCGCGGCGGGCTCCGACGACCTGGCGCTTTCCGGCCTGCCCACGAAGCTGCCTCACGATTTCGACCGCCTGCGCAACGCCGGTAGCGCCGACCGGTTGACCGCGGGCCTTCAGGCCTCCCGAGGTGTTCACCGAGATCTTGCCGTTCAACGCGGTGAGGCCGTCCGCGGTCGCGGGGCCGCCTTTCCCTTTCTCGACGAACCGGAGGTCCTCGATCGCGAGGATCTCGGAGATCGTGAAGTTGTCGTGCACCTCCGCGACCTGCACGTCCTTCGGCTCGAGTCGTGCCTCCTGGAACGCGCGCTTGCCCGCGACGACCGTCGCGTCCATCATCGTGAGATCGCGCCGATCGTGCAGCGCCAGGAAATCGCTCGCCTGGCCGGAGCCGGCGATTCGGATCGGGGTGTCGGTGAACTTGCGGGCCTTCTGCATCTCGCACAGCACCACCGCCGCGGCGCCATCGGAGAGAGGCGCGCAGTCGAACAACCCGAGCGGCTCCGCGACCCACGGCGCTTGCAGCACAGTCTCGAGGGTAATCTCCTTCTGGAACTGGGCCTCGGGATTCAGCGAGCCGTTCTTGTGATTCTTCACCGCGACGGCGGCCATCTGTTCCCGAGTCGTGTGGTACTCGTACATGTGGCGGCGGGCCATCATCGCGTACAGGCCCGCGAACGTCGCGCCGAACACGGTCTCCCACTCCTGGTCCGCGGTGGACGACAGGATCTCCGCGGCCTGGACCTCGCCGACGTCCGTCATCTTCTCCGCGCCGCCGACGACCACGATGTCGTACATCCCGGACGCGATCGCGAGGCGTGCTTGCAGGAGGGCGATCGCCCCGCACGCGCCGCCGCCTTCGACGCGGACCGTCGGGAGGTGCATGTCCGCCAAGCCGGCGTAGTCGGCGACGAGGGCGGACACGTGCTCCTGATCGATGAACTTGCCAGCCGACATGTTGCCGATGTACACCGCATCGATGTCCTCGGAGCGGAGCTTCGCGTCCTGGATCGCCTTCAGACCGGCCTCGATGCCGAGGTCCCGGAACGAGCGGTCCCACAGTTCTCCGAACTCCGTTTCGCCGACGCCAATCACCGCGACGTCCCGCACCGACTCAGGCCTCCCGCATCAAAATCTTGCCGCGGTACTTCGCGTACGTCGCGTAGTCGACGAAGACCTGATCCGCGATCATCTCCTTGATTGAAGGCGTGGCATCCCTGCGGATCTTCGTGATCTCGTCGGTCACGGTGAGGTCGAAGCCGTCGGAGCCCGCACCGCTGCCGTAGCCGACCGCGAAGATGCGATCGCCCTCCTCGGCCTCGTCGAGGATCGCGCAGAGGCCCACCATGATCGCGCCGCTGTACGTGTTCCCGATGTCCCGCACGCACAGGCCCGTGTCAATCTGGGGCTCCTTGAATCCGAGTTGCTTCGCCGCGCGAACCGGGAACTTGCCGTTCGGCTGATGGAAGACGGCGTAGTCGTAATCCTCCGCGGTCGTGCCGGCTCGCTTGAACAAGAGCTGGGCGCAATTGACGACGTGCTTGAAGTACGCCGGTTCGCCGGTGAAACGTCCGCCGTGGCTCGGGTATCGCTGCCCTTCGCGGCGCCAGAAGTCCGGAGTGTCTGTGGTGAACGAGACCGTGTGGCTGATGTCGGCGACCGAGCGATCTGTCCCGATGAGGAGGGCGGCCCCTCCGGCCGAGGCGCTGTATTCGAGCGCGTCCCCGGGGGCGCCCTGGCTCGTGTCGGAACCGATCGCGAGGCCGTACTTCATCATCTTCGACAAGGTCAGGCCCATCGTCGTCTGCATCGCGGCGGTCCCGGCCTTGCACGCGAACTCGAAGTCCGCGGCCGTCAGGACCGGGGCCGATCCGATCGCTTCCGCGACGACGGTGGCGGTCGGCTTGACCGCGTACGGATGGGACTCGGAGCCGACATAGATTGCGCCGATCTCGGTGGGGTCGATGTCGACTTTCGCCATGCACGCCCGAGCGGCTTCGAC
>DATGWB010000175.1:0-12335 GCA_035299725.1 Thermoplasmata archaeon | reverse complement strand
TGGCTTGCGCTTCTCCAAGAATGCACGAAAGCCTTCCTTCGCATCGGCCATCGCGAAGAGGCGATTCTGCAATTCCCGCTCGAGCGCGAAGCCCTCGTACATCGACATCTCGATGCCTTCCGTGACCGAGCGTTTGATGAGGCCGACCGCGCGCGCAGCGTGCTGCGGATACGTGAGGCCGTTCGCGAAGGCCATGGTCTCCTCCCAAAACTTCGCTCGGGGGAAGAGGCGATTCAGGAGGCCCCAGTCGAGCGCCTCTTTCGGCGTGAGCATGCGGCCGGTGGTCATGAGGTCGATCGCGCGACTCTTCCCGATAAGCCGCGGGAGTCGTTGCGTGCCTCCCGTCCCCGGAAGGACGCCGAGCGTCACCTCGGGCAACCCGAGCCGCCAGGCGCCATCCGAGGCGAGACGGAGGTCGGTCGCCATGGCGATTTCGAGTCCGCCGCCGACGCAATGTCCGTCGATCGCTGCGATGAAGAGCTTGGGCGTGCTCTCCATCTTGTTCAGCGTCTCCTGGCAGTTCAGACAGAACATCGCCTTGTAGTCCGGCGTGGACGACGCGAGGAGGTTGATGTCCGCGCCCGCGGACCAGACGCCGTCGAGCTTCGACGCAATGACGCATACGTCGACGTCGTCGTCGAATCGTACGTCATCGATCATCGTGTTCAGGTCGCGCATCAAGTCTGCGTCGTACGTGTTCGCCTTCGGCTTGTTCAGCCATGCGATCGCGACCCGGTCTTTCTTCTCCATCGAAATGTACGTGAGGTCCATCGTTCCGCCTCGCTCCGATTGATGGTCCACCGATTATTAAATGGTAGGGCTTAGGCCACCCAACTTTCCATCTCACGGGACTATGGAACCGCAAGAGGGCCGAGGGATCGCGGTCATTAGGTTGCCGGGGCGTGTTCGGGCGTTCCCCATTTCTCGTTGAACAGGAAATCGGACTTCACGAACTCCCAGTGGCGGCTCGTCATGTATCGTGCCGGGAGGACCGCGCGCAGATAGTCGACATAGGTGTCACGGTCGACCGGTTTCCCGCGATCCGTCAGCAGGTTTCCGTGGATGTCATACGGCAGATAGACGTACCCCACGCCGGCGGCGTCGGAACCGGGGTTGCAGTAGTCGCCGAACTCCGCGAGGCCGCGGATTCGGAAGAAGCGGCGATCCGGCAGGAAGAGGAGATCGTCTTTCGTGAGCCCGTGCACCGACTCCCCTTTTTGCATGAGTCTCCGTAACGCGGCGTCCGCCTCGTCTCGGGAACAACGTGCTTTCGCCTGGATGACGGCGAGGTTCGCGTCCTTCACCTTGCCGAGGACCTCGTCGATGTAGATCGTCTGGGCCTCGCGGTTCTTGAGCGTCTTGAACACGCCCTTCACGAGGTCTCCGCCCAGCTCGGAACCGAACATCTCGAGCCCGCGCGGGTACCACATGTTGAGGGTCTGCTGCAGATCCTCGATCCCAAAGTTCCCGCCGTTCAGGATGCCCGCGACCGCGATCGCCTTCATGAGGGTCTCCCCGGCCGCGAGGTGGTACGACTCCTCGAGGAACCGCATCCACGGCATCGAGAGCGCCATGGGCCCGTACAGGAAGTGGTGCTGCATCTCGAGCTGGAACTTCCCGACGCGGTCGATGAACGACATGAACGTCGCGGAATCCATGAGGCTCTTGAACTCGATGTTGAACGCATCGAGGACGTGCTCGCCAGGTTTCATCGCGAAGAGCTCTTCCATCGTCTCCGTTGCCCAGTGGCGTCCCCAGCGGGCCTTGTCGAACGTCGGATCGAGCGTCAGGACGCCGGCCATCTGCATGTGGTGCCGCAGCTCCTCGACGCAGACGCGCTTCTTCGAGAACGAGATCGACTCGAGGCGGTCCCCGTCCGGGTCCGTGCGGTGGATCCCTTCGACGATTTCCTTGTCGAGTCCGGTGAGCGATCCGGTGTCGAGCTGCTCGTACACCATCCGGTGCTGCTGGATCGAGCCGAGTTCCGTCGAGGCCTGCGCGCGGATGATCTTCAACGCCGTCATGAACTGCGCGTCGGGCATCTTGTCCGCGGTCCACAGACGGTTGGTCAGGTTGCCGGTCGCGGCCGTCGCCCCGACGACCTTTTGCGCGAACCCGGCGAAGCCGTCCGGTTTGGCCATGATGACGCTGAGGCGGGGCATCGGCGTCTCCGGATAGTGCCGGGACCACTTCGGCGCGTCGAAGACCTCGGGCATCTCCGGGAAGTACGTCTCCTGCCAGAGCTTGCCTTCCTCCGCCCACTTCTTTGGGAGGGCCTCGATGCGGAACTGGTCGAGGAAGGGCATGCAATCGCTGCGAAGCGCGTCGTGCGGGATGAACCTTTCCCGGACGCTGGTTTCACGCCCCTAATCGAAAAGACAATTGCTCGTTCGCTTCTCGAAGGAGCGGCAGCGAGCGGCCCTCTGTTATCTTTTTCATGAGTGTCCCATAATATATTAGTGACCTCGCGGCAGCTGCCGCTAACACGGAGTTGACGACCCGCATGACGAAAGTTCTCGGCATCGCGGCGATCGCCCTCGTGATGGGCCTCGGGCTCATCGCGTCCGTGGCCCTCGGGGTCACTCTTCCGTCGCAGGCCAACCAGCATGCGGTGGACGCGACCTCGGGGACGCACTCGGGGGCCAACGTAACCGGGCACCCCAGTGCTGACGTGAACGGCGTCCCTCCGGGTCCGCCGACCTGGTTGAACGACACCGCGCCGTTCGGTCCTCCGGAATGGGCGAACACGTCGGGCGGACCGCCCACGTGGCTCACGACGCCGTAAATGGGCAATCTCCCGACGGCGTCTCTTCTCTTTTTCGCGCGCCTCCGTCAACGGCGTTCGAGGACCCCGACATAGCTTGTTGGATCATCTCGGGGTTCGTAGATGACCCGGGCCAGGTCCCAGCCCGTCGCGTGCGCGAGCTCCGCGAGGTCGTCGGGCGAGAGCAGCAAGAGGTCGAACCAATCCCCGATTCGGCCTTTGTAGTGCCCGCGCAGCGAGAGCAATCCCGGCGGCCGACCGCGCGCGATGTTTCGTTTCACGTAGCTGAGATGGTACGGAATCCACGTGCCCGGGATCCGGGTGCTGCCGATGATCCGGCCGCGGCTCTTCGTGATCTCTCGAGCCTCGCGCAAGAATCGGCGCATCCGCGGGAGGTCTCCTGCGAGGCCGAGGTTGTTGCCCATCAACATCACTGTGTCGAAGGTCCCGAGGCCGCGCGGCAGACGCTGGACGCTACCCTGGTAGACTTCCTGAAGGCCCCGGACGCGGGCCAGCGCGACCTGGGTCGGCGACGCGTCGATCCCGACGACGCGGTGACCTTTTCGCTGGAGGTAGACGGAGTGTCGACCCGGGCCGCATCCGACGTCGAGCACACGACCCCGGACCTCGCGCATCGCCTCGCGCTCGATCTTCGACCACTTCGCAGGAGGCGTGAAGTACGCCTCGACGAGCGAGCGGCTGCGGTACCCGTCGTCGCGTTCGAATTCGAACACGACTTTCTTGCCGAGCCAGTGGTCCAGCATCGCCTGCGCGTACAGATCGAACGACGAGACGGTTCGTCGCTTCGGCGTCGGGCGAGACGGCATGGTTGAAGCGGCATGCGTTCGGCTCGTCTTGAGATTTGCTCATCGCCGAGTAGCTACAACATAATCGCGCTGGGCAAAGCTTATCCTTCGCGGACGCCTAGGCGGGCGGGGGTCCGGAGATGGCTCGCGTCCGGAGAGAATCGAAGTTCGAAGTCTTCGGCCAGGAAATGCTCGAGAAGGTCGTCGCGAAGAGCGGGAGCTCGGGCCGTGTGTACCTCCCGCCAGACTGGATCGGCAAACGGGTGAAGGTCATTCGCGTCGAGTGAGGCGCGTCCGATGCCGGGGCGGTTCGGGCCGTCGGATTTCGCCGCATGCGGGCGGTGCGGGAGCGGTCGGGTCCATCCAAAGTTGCTCGTGATGGGCCCCATCGCGGGCGTCGACAGCGACAGCCGTTCGTACGTGTGCCATGCATGTGGCCACGAGGGACTTCCGATCTTCTTCGACACGGAATCAGCGCGCGCGCAATTCGAGCGGGAGAAGAAGGGCGTGTGGGAGCCGGAGGCCGCTTCGCCGAAGAAAGGTCCCATGTCGATTCCGATCCTCCCGATCCAGACGGATCCATTGGTCGACATGAAACTATTGGATTTCCTCCCGGGGCGCGTCGCGGCGGTCACGGGCGTGCGGTGGGAGGCCGGCGCGCTGACGCCGACCGAATACCGGGTCTCATTCCAGGAATATTGGGATGCGATCGGCGGACCGCGGTACAATGCGTCCCGCATCTACATGCTCGACCTCGCGGGCATCAACCGCGCGAACCCGAACTTCGACGTCACGCGGCATCTGGGGAAGCGATGCGACGTGTGGCTCGACTCCGGCGGCCGGGAGCCGGAGGAGGTCATGGACGGCTACATGCTCGACGTGGAGCGGGTGGTCGCGGGCTCGAAGACCCTCGGCTCGCTCGACTCCTTCGCGGTCCTCTATGCGTTGTCGTCGGAGGTCCTCCCGTGCCTCGATTGGGACGGGCACGTCGTGTGGAGGGAGCCCAGGGAGGCCCAAGTCGACCTCCCTGATGTCGTGCGGGCCTTGCGCGGGATCGGCTTCTCCTCGGTCTGCGTGATGGACTTGCGGCGGCTCGGTTCGGAACTCGGTCCCGACCCTGCGCTCCTCTCGATGCTCGAGGGCCTCGATCTGGACATGTACGTCGGCGGAGGCCTGCAGGAATCGGACGTTCTCCGGCTGGGGGAGCGAGGATTCGCAGGCGGCCTCGTCGATCCATTCACGCCCGTGATTCGGGACCTCCTCAAGACGCCGAAACCGGAAGCCCCCACCGAGGCGATCGCCCCCGCTCCCGTTCCGCGACCCGCCCCTGCGCCCCGTTCGGTCCCGGACTCGACTGGACCGCCATAACATAGCCGGGGACCCTCCAGTCGGATGAATGTTCGTTCTTCAGCTTTGTGTGGCCGAATTCTGAGAAAACTATAAACAGAGTGACGCGGTCCCGCGGTCGAGGGAGGAAGCCGGCATGGCGTTGATGTTGGACGCGAATTTTTACATCGCGGTGATCGTGGCGGCAATTGTGAGCTTCATACTCGGTGGAATCTGGTACCAGCCCTTGTTCGGAAAGGCGTGGATGGCTGCGCTCGGCAAGACCGAGGCCGACAAGGAGGCGATGCGCAAGCAGGCTCCGAAAGGGTTCGTCGCGGGCCTCATCGGGGCCTTCATCTCGTCATTCGTCCTGGCGCTCTTCCTGGAGTACGGACGCTTAGCCAATGTGGGCCTGCCGAGCGGCGTTGCCGGCGGGCTCGTCGTCGGATTCCTGGTCTGGTTCGGTTTCCTCATGACAACGACGGTCGCCGGCGCGATCTTCGAGGGTCGCTCTCGCAAGCTCGTCGGGATCAACGTGGGTTTCACGTTCGTGTCGTATCTTGCCATGGGTCTGATCCTGGGCATCTGGATCGTCTGATTCTGGACATCTGGATCTGATCGTCGACCGAGAGACCGATCCTCAAGTTTGCCGAAGAAGCTCGAAGGCTGACTAGACCCGCTCGATTTCGATGCCGGCCTTCTTGAACAGCTCGAGGCCCTCGTCGCTCCGATACGCGCTTCGGTAGTAGACTTTCGATGCGCCACTATTGATGATGAGCTTCGCGCACGTAACGCACGGCTGGCCAGTCACGAACACCACCTTCCGTGGGTCGTTCACACGGACCTTGATGAGGGCGTTCTGTTCGGCATGTACGCACTGGCAGTTTCCGGGTTGGTCAAACCTGCAGTCGTCGTGCGAGAATCCCTTCGCGGTGCCATTGTATCCGAACCCATAAATTTGGGTCATGTCCTCCGAGGTTACAACGCAAGAGAACTGGGCGCGCTTACACGTCGCGCGGCGGGTGAGAGACATCGCGAAGTCCATGATCAGGCTCTCCAAGCTCGGTCGCTCGATTTTCCCCATGACCTGCTGGCCCCAGACTAGAAATCGAGGAACCCACGGTCGGGCTTAAGGTTTCGGAGAAGGCGGACGTTATGGACACGCCACCGAAAAACCTTATCTGAGAAACCAGGGTGCCGAAGTCTCCGATGACTGATCGAACGCCGGTTATCGATGCACTGTCGGTAACTCGGGAACAGGTCTCGGCCTTCCGGCTCTCTCGTCATCACCTGATCGATCGGGCACCGGCCTCTGCCCTGGTCCAAGTCGCGGGCGACATGGGTGGCGCACAAGCCCAACTCCTTTCCGCGGCGCAGATTTCGTTCTGGGCGCGGACCCGCGGCCTCCGTATGGCCGACGTCGACAATGCGTTGTGGCGAGACCGAACGCTCGTGAAGTCATGGTGCATTCGAGGCACGCTCCACCTCATCCCCTCCCGGGATTTCGCGGTGTTCCTGCAGGGAAGCGCCCGGCGGGACGCACGATGGATCGCCTGGATGGCCCGCGCGAAGATCCCAACCGACGCGGTCGATCGACTCATCGGCGCGATGCGGAAGGCGCTAGATCGACCCCGCACGCGCCCCGAGATCGCCGAGCGGATCAGTGAATCACTCGGAGTCAAGATCGCCCAGAAGTCGGGACGGGGATGGGGCAATCCGGCGAACGCGACCGGTTTCCGGATCGGCCGCACGGTCTTCTCGCTCGACGGGGTCATCTTCCTGGCCTGCATCCGGGGCCAGGCCTGTTTCGGTCCGATCCGCGATGGCGAGGCGACATTCGTCCGCCCGGAGAAATGGCTTCCCGACTGGGACGATTTGCCTCCGGAGAAAGCGGAGCTGGAACTTCTCCGGCGGTATCTGAGGGCGGACGGACCCGCGACGTTAGCGGACTTCAACATCTGGATTGGACTGCGGGCCGCGGACGCTCGCGAAGTCTGGACTCGCTTGGAGCCGGAGCTGGCGGCGGTCGATCTCGACGGGCAAACCGGCTGGGTGCTTCGTGACGACCTTCCGGCGCTGAGGGAGGCGAAGCTCGACGCTCCGGCCATTCGACTCTTGCCGTCCTTCGACTCTTTCCTCCTGGGCCAGAAGGACCACCGCCACCTCGTCGGACGTGCCCACCACGCGCGCGTCTATCGCCCGCAAGGGTGGCTCTCCCCGGTCGTGCTGGTGGACGGCCGGGTGGCGGCCGTCTGGTCCTCCGAGCGCACGCGCCGCCGGCTGCAGGTTCGAGTCAAGCCCTTCGGTCCGCTCCCCGCGGTGGTCCGGACCGCGGTGCGCGACGAGGCGGAGGACCTGCGGCGATTCCTCGACGCTCCTGAGGTCTCGATTCGGTTCGGTTGAGCCGAGTCCCGTTACGGTTGGGCGACGGTGACGTGCCGTCGCTTCGAGGCCACGATCAACGCGATCTGAATCACGGACGAAATCGTGCCGAAGAGGAGGTACCACAGGGTCCCGACGGCAAACGCAAGCACGAGCATGTCCCCCCACGGATGGCGGAGGAGCAACAGAGAGGCCGCCGCGACCTGCGCGACCCCGATGACGAGGAAGACCGGGCCGATGGAGAGCGGGTCGATCCCGACGGCGCTGACCAACACCGCCCACGGTCCTAGCTGGCCGCCGATCCGGAAGAAATCTCCCACGACGAATCGGTGGATTGCATCGATGATCATGTAGCCGCCACTGATGATGGCGAGCGCCGCGGCAGCGACTGCGGTCCTCGGTAAGGGCCGCGACATCGGTCTTCAGTCCGATGCGGCCTTCGTCTTCGCGAGTTCTTGCTCACGCAGCTGCCGTCGCAACACCTTGCCGACGAGGGACATCGGAAGGGCCGTCGCGAACTCGACGGACCTCGGCACTTTGAACGCCGCGAGGCGCTCCTTGCAGAACGCGATGATCTCCTCCTGCGTCGCGGTCTTCCCGTTCTTCAGGACCACGAACGCCTTGACGGACTCGCCGCGGTACGCGTCCGGGATACCGATCACCGCGGCTTCTCCGACCGACGGATGCATGAAGAGGACCTCCTCAACCTCCCGAGGATACACGTTGTATCCGGAGCAGAGGATCATGTCCTTCTTGCGGTCGACGATGTAGAAATAGCCGTCCTCATCCATCCGCGCGAGGTCGCCCGTGACCAACCACCCGTTGCGGAGCACCATCGCCGTCTCCTCCGGCTTGTGCCAGTACCCCTTCATCACCTGAGGACCGCGCACCGCGAGTTCGCCGACGTCGCCTTGCGGGAGTTCGAGTGATGGGTCCTCGGGGTCGACGATCTTCGCGTCGGTGTCGGGGAAAGGGATGCCGATGCACTCCTTCACGAGGCCGTTCATCGGATTGCAATGGGTGACGGGCGATGCCTCCGTCAAGCCGTATCCCTCGACGAGTCGCCCTCCCGTCGCGGCTTCGAACTGCTTGCGCACCTCGTTCGGAAGGGGGGCGGCCCCGGAGATGCAACTGCGGATCGAACGGAGGTCGTACTTCGCGAGCTTCGGGTGCCGAAGGATGGCGATGTACATCGTTGGGACGCCGGGGAAGAGGCTCGGCTTCGTCTTGTTGATCAACTTGAGGATCGCGCCGATCTCTCGCGGGTTCGGGTACAGGACGACCTCGATGCCGCTGACGACGGAGAAGAGCATCACGGCCGTCAAGCCGTAGACGTGGAACAGAGGGATGGCGCCGAGCAGCTTCTCCGGCCGGTGGGAACCCGCGGAAAACCAGGCGGCGACCTGCATCGCGTTAGCGATGAGATTGCGGTTCGTCAGCATCGCCCCCTTCGACGTGCCGGTCGTGCCGCCCGTGTACTGGAGCACCGCGACATCGTCGGGGTTTGCGCGGGCCTCCGCAGCCGGACTCGCCGGCGTCCGAGCGATGTCCGCGAATCGGTGGATTCCAGGTTCTCGAGGGATCACGAGCGGCCAGTGGCCTTGCTTCTTCAGATCCCGCCGCTTCTTGATCGGGTAGAGCTGCCGCAGAGGAACCTTCAGGAACTCGCCGACGTCGCACACGACGACGTGCTTCACCTGCGCGTTCTTCCGGGCCTTCGATACGTTGTGCCAGAACAGATCCAGCGCGATGACCGTCTCCACACCCGCGTCGGTCCACAAGCTCTCCAACTCTCGCGGCGTGTAGAGCGGATTCGTCTGCACGACGATGGCCCCCGCCCGCAGCACGGCGAAGAATGCGACGACGAAATGGGGCGTGTTCGGCAGGACGAGGGACACGCGATCCCCCGGTCGGACCCCGATCGCGCGCAGGCCTGCCGCGAACCGATCGACCGCTGCATTGAGGTCGCGGAAGGACGTCGACTTGCCATAGAACGTGATCGCGGGACGATCCCCGAATTCTTTCGCGGCGCGGCGGAGCAATTCGTGCACCGAAATCTCGGGATAGTCGATTGACGTCGGAACGCCTTGCGGCCAACTGCCCAGCCAGGGCCGCTCGAGCGTCGCCTCCCCCTTCATGATTGGAAGATATCGGGCGCGAGGGCTAAAACCTGATGGACGGGCGACGCCGTCGCGAAACGATTATCCGCCGCAGGAGCCCATGGAGGCCCGATGCCCGACGCGCCCCGCCTGCGGATCGCCCGCGAAGGAGCCGTGGCGGTCCTGTGGATCGAGAATCCCCCGCGCAACCTGCTGAGCCTCTCGATGGTCGCCGACCTCGCCGCCCGAGTCGTGGACCTGGAGAAGGACGATTCCGTTCGCGCGGTCGTTCTCGCGGGAGGAGGACATGCAAACTTCTGCGCGGGCCTGGACATGGTCGAATGGTCGCGCCTCTCGCAGAAGGCCGCGCAGGACGAGATGAGCCGAGGCCAAGACGCGTTCTGGGCGCTCGAGCACCTCACGAAGCCGACGGTTGCCGCCATCAACGGGGCGGCCCGCGGTGCGGGCGCGGAACTCGCGCTCGCGTGCGACCTGCGCATCGCCGACGAGAGTGCGATCTTCTCGCACCCGGAGGTGGACCTCGGATGGATGCCGAGTCACGGTGCGACCGCGAGGCTCTCGAAGATCGTCGGCCGCTCGAGGGCGCTCGAGATCCTCGTGAGCGGAAAAGAGGTGAAAGCACTCGATGCCCTTCGGCTGGGGATCGTCAACCACCTCGCCTCTCCAGGCGGTGCGCTCGACCAGGCAAAGGCCCTGGCGACCACGTTCGCCTCGAAGCCTCGCTCGGCGGTGAAGGCGATCAAGCGCGCGCTGACGGAGGGCGACGAGAAGCCCTACCGCAACCGCTTCCTCCTGGAGTCGCAACACGCGATCCAGCTCTTGTGGACCGACGAGCACAAAGCCGCGATGGAGCGGCTCCGCGAGAAACGGTCCTAAGTACACGAAGGGGTCCGCGGATTCAGCCGTGCCGCAAGATCGTCTCTTTCGCTCCCCAGCGCTTCAGCTCGATGTCGACGCCCACGTCGGTGGCGACGAACGATCCGTTCCTCAGGCGAGCCGCTTTCAGAATCTTGCGGCGTTCCTCCTCGTCCGCAAAGGCGAGTTCGGACCGAAAGAACCCGAAGTCGATTTCGACGCGCGAGTTGACGCGGACGGCCCCGACCAGTCGGGAGCCGCTCTCGAGGACGCGTCCGACCATCGAGGTCCGTCGCCCTCGGACTCGTTTCAGGAAGCCGAAGCAGACGACGCGTCCTTCGGCCCACTCTCCCGCACGGACCTTCGTGTACGAATCCCGTGGGTCGAGGCCGTAGATGTCCACGAACGTCGCGCCGAGTTTCGGATCATACCCCCACCCTTTCTGAGGGTCCCGCGCCACGCGCAGGCGGATGTACCCTTCCGCCTCGCAATCCGAGCAGAGGATGGTTTCCAGGACTCGGCCTTTCACCGGAAACGAGGCTTCGAACTCGAGGCCGGACTTGATCGGTCGGGGCACCGCGATGAGAACGGCCGCCGCGCCGATAAACCCCACCACGCGAGAGCTTCAAGTCGTGGCGGGGCGTTACACGGGCGAAGAGCGGGGGAGCAGCATCCCGGAGGAACGCCTGGTCCACAACTACCTCGTCGAGGCGGGCCTGGCGGCGCGGATCCCGAAAGGAATCCGGATCTGGGAGGAGACCTTGAGAGACGGCGAACAGACGCCCGGGGTCGCGTACACGCCGGAAGAGAAGGTCCGGATCGCCCGCGTCCTGGACGAGGTCCACGTCCCCATGATGGACGTCGGGATCCCGGTCGTCTCGAGCGAGGAGGCGCGAGGCGTGCGGATGATCGCGAACGCCGGACTTGACGCCACGATCATGGCCGCGGCCCGGACGGTCCGGAAGGACGTGGAGGCGTGCATCGCCTGCGACGTCGACGAGATTGCCCTCTTCACCGCCGGCTCCGACCTCCACATCAAGCACAAGCTCGCGATGACGCGCGAGCAGGTGAAAGAAGCGGCCGTCCGCGAGACGGAGTATGCGGTCGCCCATGGCGTCGACGTCTCGTTCGTGACGGAAGACACGTTCCGCGCGGACCTCGACTTCGTCGTGGATCTGTACGATGCGTGCACCGCGGCAGGAGCCCACCGCGCCGTCGTGTGCGACACGGTCGGCGTGATGACGCCACCCGGGATCACCTGGTTCTTCGAGCAACTGAAGCGCCGACTGAAGCCGACCGAGCTTTCGTTCCACGGACACAACGACTTCGGACTCGCGGTCGCGAACAGCCTCGCGGCGGTGGAGGCGGGCGTCGCCGTGCCCCACACCTGCGTGAATGGCCTCGGGGAACGCTCCGGGAATGCAAGCTTCGAGGAGCTCGTCTTGTCGCTCGAGGCGTTGTACGGCTACGACACGGGGATCGACATCTCGAGGATCTACGAGCTGTCCCAACTCGTCGAGACGCTGAGCGGGATCCCGGTCGGGATGCATCAACCGCTCGTGGGCCACAACGCCTTCGCCCACGAATCCGGCATCCATGCCCACGGCGTGATCAAGCACACCGCGACGTACGAGCCGATGCAACCGGAGAAGCTGGGGAGAGAACGCACCTTCGTGTTCGGAAAACACACCGGGTCCCTCGCCGTTGCCGAGAAACTGCGTGGCCGCGGGGTCGGGGCGACTCCGGAACAAGTGGCGGCACTCGTGAAGCTGATTAAGGATTTCGCGGAAGCGCGATCGAAGGGAGACCAGCAAGCCTTCGTCAATGCGTTCCGCGACCGAGCCGAGCGTAGGCGCGGCGTGACCGACGACGAGTTCTGGACGCTGGCCCAGAAGGCGGGCCTCAGCCGGCCAAAGACCGCAGCGAAGTGAAGCGGTTCAGGTCTTTCGGGGCGGTGGGTCGACGGGATCCGGGTCGGCGATCCCTTGCCCCATGGCCGCGCGGGCGAATGCCGCCGCCCGGCGGGACGTCGAGACGTAGATTCCCAGGAGGACGATTCCCGCGCCGGCGAGGTCGATGACA
>DATGWB010000174.1:0-2466 GCA_035299725.1 Thermoplasmata archaeon | reverse complement strand
CGAGGCCGCAGCCGCGCATCGTGCGCTGCAGGCCTTCGGCGTCGCTCGCATCGAGTTGCATCGCGTGGGCTTTCGGAGATTTCAACCGGGACGCGGTGCGCTTCGCGAGTTCGCCGTCCACGTCGGCGAGGATGACCCCGGCCACCGAATCGCTCGCGCAGAGGTGTCTGGCCACGACGGAACCTACCGCTCCGCACCCGATCAGGAGAACATTCGGTGGGTCGGCGGGTATGCTGTCGAACCTCGGTTCCAAGAGAGGCGACGGCGGACCATGAGCCTTGCGGGCAGGGGGACATAAGCGTTACGCAGGGGCTCATAGGCCATGGTACGAAATAGTACGCATCCCTAATATGTTAACCTTGTTTAAGGTTGCATTCCTGACGACTCACGATTTCGGTGCGCCGGTCTCGAGGGTCGTTCGCAATTGTGTCGGATCCGACGTCGGCGGCGAGCACACTTGTCCCTGACACACGAAGGCGACTGGACCGGCCTTCGCCTCTTTGGTCTTCCGCATCGGCTCGACCGCGGGCGGAACGTACGCGTCGTCGCGGTCCACGACGAGCACGGTCTTGCCTGCGGCGTACGTGCTCCTCGCGGTCTCCTGCAACGCGCGGGCTCGCGGATCGTCGCGTGGCCCGAGCAGGACGACCTCTGCAGGTGGGTGGATCCATAATTCCGCGGCGAGATGGTACGTGCCCGCAAAGACGGGACCATACCGGCTCGCCTCCCCCGCGAATGCCGTCATCAACGCGTCATGGTGCAACCGGTAATCGTCGTTCCCGGTGAGCGCGTGGAGACGGGCCAGACAGAGCGCGGCCACCGCGTTCGGCCCCGCGTACGGGGAGTCTTCGACCGGACGTCGACGGACCTCCTTGAGGGTGAGGCCCACGTTGTCGTGCAGCTCCGCGGCGATGTCGACGAAGCCGCCCGCTTTGTCCCAGAAGTGGTCCAACGTGAAGACCATGATCTCTTCAGCGCTTCGGAGGTGCGCGGAATCGCCCGTCGCAGTGTATGCGGACAGGAGAGCGTCCACCACGTACACATGGTCCTCGAGAAGGCCGCGGACTTTTCGTTCGCCGTCCGCGAGCGCGTGCCACATCCCGCGATCCTTCGACCACATCTCCGACAGGACCCGCTGAAGCGATTTCAGCGCGAACATGCGGACGTCCTTCCGATCGAACGCCATCGCGGCCTCGAGCACCGCGGTAATCATCATCCCGTTCCACGACGCGAAGATCGTGTGATCCACGCCTGGCATCGGACGTTTGTCGCGCGCGATCTTCAGCTTGCGTTTGCCGCTCGCGATGAGATCCCGCACGCGATCGCTCGACAGGCTGATCGATTTCGCGATCGCCTCCGGCTCTTGGTCGACGAAGAGGACGTTCTTCTTCGGGTCGTGATGCATCTCGCCCCGCGTCGCGACCTCGAAGTACAACGCGAGGACCCGGGCCTCGTCCGCATTCACCGCGGCCTTGAGCTCGTCCAAGGTCCACGTGAAGTAGTCGCCGTCGTCGTCGAGGCCGACGTCCGCGTCCTGGCTTGCGAAGTATCCACCGCGCTGCCGGTCCGAGAGGACTTCTTCGGACCATGCGAGGATCCCTTCGGCGGTCTCGCGGTACAGCGGGTCGCGGGTGAGCTGCCACGCGTGCACGTAGTTCGCCAGGAGGCCCGCGTTGTCGTACAGCATCTTCTCGAAATGCGGGACGATCCAACGCGGATCCGTCGAGTACCGATGGAAGCCCCCGCCGATTTGGTCGTAGACGCCACCCTTGGCCATCGACGACAGCGTGCGCGCAAAGATTTTCTGGAGGCTTTCCTCCCGCGTCCGATGGTAGCGGGCCATGACCCATTCCATCGTCCCCGGGTGCGGGAACTTCTGTTGGCCGGCGATGCCGCCACTCACAGGATCGAACTGGCCGCGAAGCGAGTCGAGGCTCTCCTTCAACATGGCCTCGTTCACGGCGCCCTCTTCCACGAGGGAGACCCGGCCCTCGGCGAGGGCTCGATGCAGGGCTTCCGCCTCTTTCAGCGTGTCCGCCTTGTTCGTGCGGTACGCGTCCGCCATCGCGAGAAGGACTCGCCGGAAGCTCGGCCGCCCGTACGCGTCCTTCGGCGGAAAGTACGTGCCCCCGTAGAACACCTTGCCGTCCGGCGTGAGGAACGCGGTGAGCGGCCACCCGCCCTGGCCCGCGATCGCGCCGACCGCCTGTTGGTAGCGCGCGTCGATGTCCGGCCGCTCGTCCCGGTCCACTTTGATCGCGACGAAGTTCTCGTTGATGACGGACGCGAGATTCGGGTCCTCGTACGATTCGCGGTCGATCACGTGGCACCAGTGGCACCAGGTGGCCCCGATGTCCAGGAGGATCGGGCGATCGAGTTCCTTCGCGCGGCGGAAGGCGTCCTCGCCCCACGGGTACCACTCGACCGGCTGGTGGGCCGCTCCCTTCAGGTACGTCGAGGATTCCC
>DATGWB010000173.1:0-4495 GCA_035299725.1 Thermoplasmata archaeon | reverse complement strand
AACGGGCCTGAAGGGATTCGAACCCTTGACCTATCGGTGTCCCTCGGACGTTCCGATGGAGCGTGCCGATAAGAGCCGATCGCTCTACCTAGCTAAGCTACAGGCCCGCGCCGGCGCCTATTAGCCGAGTTCAATTAAACGTTGCGCTAGGGGCACGCGCCCCAGGTCAGCGATCCCGTGAGCCGACCGACATCCACTTGAAAAATCTCCAGCCGGTAACATCCCGTCGGAGGCGGGGAGACCTGGAAGTAGTCTCCGGAATCCAAGAGTCCGTTCGCGGGGCTCCCGTCAACAAATCGGAACGTCGCGTTCCCCCCGCCTAGGCCGGGACCCAGGCGCGCCGTCTCGACGCCGCCGACCGAGAAGTTCGCGCGGAATCTTGAGAGTTCGAGGGAGACTGTCACGCTGTCGATGTAAATTTGCGTGCCGTTCTGCGATTCGAAATGAAACCCCCTCACGATCTCGATGGGCGGCTGGTCGGGGAACATCCTCGGGAGGAAGACGATCGCGAGGAGGACCATGAAGACGATTCCCGCGGCGAGCGAGTACGTCAGGAGTTTCGTCGCCTGCGGCGGCGGGCTCCGTCTTCGTTTGAAAGGCACCTCCGGGGTGGAGGGCCGCCGGATCTTCATCGACTCACTCCACGTAGATCGCAGGCCGTCCGGGGACAGCGTGGTCCGCCTTCTTCGCGGGATCCCAGCGCTTCGGATCGTCCGCGCGGAACACGTCGACGGTCACGCGGAGCTCCTTCCCCAGGAAGCCGAGGTTCTCCCGGAACATCGCGAACTCGTCGATCGAGCTGAACCGGTCGAGGTCGTCCGGCTTCGCGTGCCGCAAGTCTTCCACGACCTTCTTGGCGAATGCGGCGACCTCCTTCGCGCGTTCCCGCATCCCCGGTTGGGCCAGGACCTTCTCCATCAGGACGTTCATCGGGATGGGGCCTTGCTTCGCGAGGTCCCGTGCGACGCTCTGGACCTGAATCTTCCACGCGGGGGCGGTATAGAGCGCGAGTCGCTTCGGGGCGATCCCGGTGACTTTCAGGATCTCCCGGACGTCGGCCAAGGTCGATTGGAGGAGGGCTTCGGCGGCCTCTGCCCGCGGATCAATCTCGCCCGCGACTGCTTCCGGATACCGCGCGTTCACCACGAACCCCTCCCCCTGGAGGCGATGCCAGATCTCCTCTGCGACGTGCGGTACGAACGGGGCGAGCAACTTCGTTTGCACATCGATGAACCGTCGCAAGACGTCCGCGTGAGGCCGCCCCTCCGATCGGCGAACATACCAGGACCAAGCCGCCTGCAGGTCGAAATAGCCGTGACGGAGGGCCGCCTTGTAGTTCATCCCCTCCATCGCGGTCCGGCTCGCCTGAATCGAACGGTTGAGGACGCTCAGGAACCACGCGTCAATCCCATGGTGCTCCCGGCGGCTGGCGTGCTTCGCGGTCGCGAACCGGAGCCATTCTCCGATGCGGGTCTTCGCAGACTCCGCGAAGTCCATGTCGACGTTCGGGTCGTCGAGGCCGTCTCCGGCGTTGGCGACGGTCAAGCGGATGACGTCGGCGCCCCACTCCCGCACCGATTCGCGGATGTACCAGACGTTCCCACGCGACTTCGACATCTTCCGCCCCGCCAGGCGCACCCACCCGTTCACGCCGAACCCGCGGGGCCAGAGCTCCTTCGGGAAGATGGCGGTGTGTCCGAAGAGGCAGAATGCCATGTGGTTCTGGACCAGGTCTTTCCCCGTGTTGCGTAGGTCGAGCGGATACCAATACACGAACTCGTGTCGGAGGTCCTCGACCGCCTTCGCATCCAAGCCGATGCGGGATGCGACGGCCTTCGCGGTTCCGCTCCCGAAGAACACAAAATCGAAGAACGAGTCGTCGAGGCGCTGGGCCCACGGGACCTGGGACCGCAGGTGCCCGCCCTGGAGCGCGTGGGCGATCGTGTAATACGCCATGTAGATCGTCGAGTCGCTCAGGGACTCGATGACCCAGTTCGAATCCCATGGCAGGATCGTCCCCAGGCCGCGGTGGTGGGCGCACGGCCAGTCTCGAAGCCAGTCCGTCACGTAATCGAACCA
Source organism: Thermoplasmata archaeon (assembly GCA_035299725.1). Lineage (GTDB taxonomy): Archaea > Thermoplasmatota > Thermoplasmata > RBG-16-68-12 > RBG-16-68-12 > RBG-16-68-12. Next base: position 2,416 of record DATGWB010000173.1, on the reverse strand, counting down.
CTTTCGCAGCGCCTCCGGGTACAGGTCCATCGACGCGATCGCTTCGTGGACCTTCGCCTTCCACGCCGGATCGGCGTACGAGAGGAACCATTGGTTGTCCACGACCTTCACGATCGCGGGCGTCAGGCACCGACAGATGACGACCCCGCTCGGCTCGTACATCAGGTCGGCCTGGCCTTTCGACGTCAGCTCCTTCCGAATCTCGTCCTTGGCGACCTCCACCCGAACGCCGGCGTAGGGGCCGCAGTTCTCGTTCAGGACGCCACGGTAGAAGCCGGTCTTGTACACCTCCGCCTTCGCCTGCTCGAGTTTCTCGCGGTCCTGCTGGTTCCGGATCCCGAGGCGATCGACGATCTCGACGCCCGGCAACGGGCCCCATCCGGGCGTGCGGATAATGGAGATCGGCTGGATGGCTCGGATCCGCTCCGGGTCCAGATCGTACTTGTCCAGGAGAGCATCGTCGTGCTGCAGGTCCCGCAGGGCCACGTAATCGTCCGGTGCGTCCGACGGCACGCTCGTCACGATCCCGGTGCCGCGGCCCTGGTCGATGAAGGAGCCGGGCAGAATCGGGATCGCCCGGTTGATCGCGGGCGCCACCACATCCTTGCCGAGCAGATCGGCTCCATGGATCCTCGACTCGATCGCGACCGACTTCCCCTGCTCCGAGAGCTTCTTCGACGCGAGGTCATTGAGGATCCACCGCTCGTCGCCGACCCTTGCGACCACGTATTCCGCGTCCGGATCGATCCAGAGGTTCGTCTGCCCGAACACGGTCTCGGGCCGGATCGTTGCCGCGACGAGGAATCGGCCGTCGGCCAAGGGGAACTTCAACAGCGTGTATTCCGTCGGCGTCTCGCCCTCGCCTTCGAGGCGATCGTGGTCCCCGATCGGCGCCTGGTCCTTCGGACACCAAATGACCGGGTGCTTGTCGATCCGCACGTAGCCGCCGTCCTTGAGTCGATGGAACTGCCAGCGCACGAAGGCATCGTAGGGCGGGTTGAGCGGCGTCGTAATGAAGGAACGCGTCCAGTCGACGGCCGCGCCGAGCGCCTTCAGGTCGTCCATGGTCGCGGCGGGGAAGACCTCGATCCAATGCATCGGATCCGCGAATTTCGGGATCTCGCGGTCGGGGATGCCCATCGCCCGAAGGATCTCCCACTGCTTCGGCTCCTTCTCCGCAATCCGCTTCGCCGCTCCCAGGATCGGCAGGCCGGTGCAATGGAACGCCTGCGGGTGCAGGACGTTGTAACCCAGCATTCGCCGGAATCGAGACTGGAACTCGGCCCGCAGGAACGACGTTCCGAACCCGAGGTGCTGGTACCCGTTCATGTATGGGTACGGCACGGTGGAGTACCACTTCGGCCGACCGACCTCCGCGCGCGCGACGTATACATGTTCGCGCTCCCACGCGGATTGCCACTTGGCCTCGATCTGCCGCAGGTCGACCGGTCCTCCGCCGCGCCGAGGCTTCGCCGCCGTGCGGGGGCGGGGATGAGATCTCGCTTTCCCACGCCGGGGGAGAGATCGACGGGCCTTCGGCTCGGGCCGCGGTCGGGGGCGACGGCTGCGCTTGGCCGTGCGGCGGGTTTCGGGCGTTTTCCGCCGACCGCCGGCTCGACGCAACTTCTTGGCCACGCGCGCACATAGGAGCGATTCTCGTAAAGCTTTTCGCGGAGGATTCGAAGGGCCGCTCGACCTCGTTCGTCGGCGACGAGAGGCGGCTTCCATTTGGCATACCAAATATAAATCGAGCGGTCTTTCCAGGCACGATTCCGTGTCGCGATGGAGACCCTTTGTCCTACGTCGTATGACAATTGACAACAAGTATATGTACCGTGCTTCAGGATACCGCGGATAACACGCCGAAAATTGCGAGGAATGGTGTATGACCTCGTCATACCTGTTCCCGTTGTTCAGGCGAGGGATTCGGATGGACGAAAACGAGCGGATCACCCTGCGGCTCGAGAAAGAAAACCTCGAGCTGATCGATGCGTTCCTGAAGGGGAGCACATCGCACGGGAACCGCTCGCAACTGGTCCGGGACGCGGTCCAGGCGTATATCCAGACGATCCGCGAGGGCGGCGACACGGTCAAGATTCGCATCCCGCGGTACTACCTCGAACTGATCGACCGCCTCGTGGCGGACGGCTACTTCCTGAGTCGGGAGCACGCGGTCGTCCGCAGCATCGAGGAGTGGTTCACGCGGGACCGGGTGAAGGAGATCGAAGACCACCGGAAGCAAGTCGACAAGATGACCGGCAAGGTCGTCTCCGTATCGACGGGCGACAAGGAAGGAGTCATCCCACCATGAACCGCCGAGGCGTGACGGATGCCGGAAGGGAGTCACCCCGAACGACAGAAAAAGGGAACGGATGGGAACCTGTCATGAAGGGATGGGATGCACGCCTTCAGTGGA
>DATGWB010000172.1:0-4351 GCA_035299725.1 Thermoplasmata archaeon | reverse complement strand
CCCGCGCAAGGTCCGATGGATCGTCTTCTCGAACGGGTTCGGTGCGATCGGCTTCGGCTACGTCACGGTCTTCATCACGGCGTATTTCCCGGAGATCGGCGTCTCGACGCAGATCGTCGGGCTGCTGCTCGGCGCCCTGGGCCTTGCGATGGTAGTGAGCGCCGCGCCGCTCGGCGTGTACTCGGACCGCCGCGGGCGGAAAGGCCTCCTGCTGGTCGGCAGCGTGATTCTGCCGCCGGCAATCCTCGTGTTCGCCTTCACGACCGACGTACGGTGGCTGGTCCTCGCGGCCGTTGTCGCGGGCGTCGGGGAAGGCGCCTTCCTCTCGTCGTGGAACGCGATCATCGCCGACCAGACGACGCGGGAGCAGCGAGGCGCCGCGTTCGCCCTCTCGTTCGTCCTGAACAACGTCTTCTCCGGGATCGGGTTCGCGCTCCCCTTGTCGTTCCCGTTCATCCAGGGTCGGACCGGGATCGATAGCCACACGATCCACGTCGCCGCGCTGGTCATCACGGACGGCCTCGGGTTCGTGATGCCGATCGCGTTGTACATCCTCCTCCGGAACGTCCGCGAGACGCTCCGGACGCGCGAGGCGCGGCCGAAGGGGATGGACTGGAAACCGCTCCTCAAGTTCTCCGGCATCAACGGCCTCATCGGCCTGGGCGCCGGATTCTTCATCCCCCTCGTGCCGACGTGGTTGTTCCTGAAGTTCGGGGTGGCGGACACGTGGAGCGGCCCGCTCCTCGCCCTCGCGAACGTGACGATCGGCCTCGCGGCAACGGTCAGCGCCTCCCTCGCGCGGCGGTACGGCCCGGTGCGGGCGATCGTCATGGCCCAGGGCGCCTCGACGGTCTTCATGTTCAGCCTTGCGTTCGTCACGAACGCGTTCGCCGCCGGCGGCTTGTATCTGGTCCGGGCCGCGTTGATGAACATGTCCGCGCCGATCGGCGATTCGTTCCTGATGGGGATCGTCGCGCCGGAACAGCGCGGCCTCGCGAGTGCCGTGAACTCGATCATCTGGCGCCTGCCGAACAGCGTGACGACGGTCCTCGGCGGAATCCTGATGGCCGCCGGCTACCTGGACATCCCGATCTTTCTGGCGACGGCGTTCTACCTCGCTTCGATCGCTTCCTTCTATGCGGTCTTCCGAAACGTCCGGCCGAGCGGATGATCCGTGGCCCGAAGGGACCAAAGTCTTTTGACCGCTGACTTCGTTCTCGCCGCGACATGAGACTCGTCCTCCTCGGACCCCCCGGCGCAGGCAAGGGAACCCAGGCCGCGAAGCTCGCGGCGTACCTCGGCGTGCCGCACATCTCGACGGGCAACATCTTGCGGCACAACGTCGCGCAGGGCACGGACCTCGGGAAGAAGGCGAAGGCCTACATGGACGCCGGTCAGCTCGTGCCCGACGACATCGTGATCGCGATGACCGAACGCCGGCTGAAGGAACCGGACGCGCAGAAAGGCTTCATCCTCGACGGCTTCCCACGGACGATTGCACAGGCGGAGGCGCTGTCCAAGATGACGAAGCTGGACGCCGCGGTGAACTTCTTCCTGGAGCCGGAAGAGCTGATCAAGCGCAACACGGGCCGAAGAGTGTGTCCGAAGGACGACACCGTGTACCACATCCTCATGAATCCGCCGAAGAAGGCCGGAGTCTGCGACAAGTGCGGCACCCCGCTCGTCATTCGCGCGGACGACCGGGAGGACGTCGTACGCAAGCGGATCGAGACGTACGAGAGGCAGACGGCGCCGCTGATCAAGTACTACCGGGACCGCGGGTTGCTGCGCGAAGTGTACGCGAGCGGCTTGATCGAGGAGATTTTCCTCCGGGCGATCGAGGTGCTCAAGGAGTCCGTGCCGTCTCGCGAGCGATAAGAGTTATATCGGCGTCGCGATGCGACCGATGCGCCCGAGTGGGGTAGCTTGGACATCCTAGAAGCCTGCGGAGCTTCAGACCTGGGTTCGAATCCCAGCTCGGGCGTCTCTCCGGCGCTTTCTCCGAACAATGCCTCGGTCCATTGCGGTCGCGATTCGCGGCCGCCGGGCTATTTTCGGGAGTGGATTTAAGCCCGGTTCAAACCATCGTTCTGCAAGCATGGCGTCCTCCCACCCGTGCCTGCTGGTCCTTGCGGTCTGTGTGATCGTCGGGCTCGCGATTGCCCCTGCGAGATCGACCTTCGAGACGGCGACCCGATCCCGCGAAGAGAGTCCTCGCCAAGCGACGTTTCCCGCAGAACCGCAAGTCTCGTTGGCATCAAACGTGAACTCCCAAGCGGCGGCTGGAGACCGCCCGACTCGTCCACGCCAAGCCGGACCATGGCCTTCGGTGCCCGATGCCGCCGTCCCTGTCGAAGGCTTCGAGGGCCTCCATTTCGGCACGAACGGTCCGTACACGAATCGCCTCACCCCTCCCGACGTCCAGGTTGCGGTCGGACCAAACCATGTCGTCGAGATGGTGAACGTCCTTGGCCGGATCTGGACGAAACAGGGAGTCGAGGTGCGGACCTTCCCGCTCAACACATTCTTCGGCGTCCCCTCGACGGACTTCATCAGCGATCCGAAGGTCCACTTCGACACCGCCAGCGGACGTTGGTTCGCCTCGATCACCGACGTCACAACGGGCAGCGTCCTGCTCGAGGTCTCCAGGTCGGACGACCCTACGGGCCTGTGGAATGCGTCTAGCGTCTCCACGATCACGGGCTGCGCGGATCAGCCGCTCCTCGGCTTCACCGATCTTGTCGTCCTCATTTCGGCAAACGACTTCTCTTCGTGCACGAGCGGGAACCCGTCATATCTGGGCGTCCAGTACTGGGTGCTGAACAAGACGGATCTCCTGAGCGGGACCACGCCCCGGACGATGAGTTTCGGTCCGGACCCGACCTTGTTCTCCGTGCACCCGGTCCAATCCCTCCGTTCCACGAACACGCAATTCATGGTGTCGACCGGGAGCGGGCCCACCAGCACCTTGACCCTCTTCACCGTCACGGGCGTCCCGCCAGGCGTCGTGCTTGTCACTCAACAGAATCTCGGGATCCGATCGGCCGCGATTCCTCCTCGGGCGCCTCAACTCGGAACGAGGTCCACCCTCGACACGGCGGACAACCGGGTGCAAGACGCGATGTGGGCGGACAGCCGCCTGTGGCTCTCGTTGGGCGTTGGGTGCACCCCGACGGGCGACAACCAGGTCCGGTCGTGCGTCCGACTGATCGAGGTCGACACGGCAAACGCCACGATCGCGCAGGACTTCGACATCGGCATCTCGGGGAAGTACGTCTTCTACCCTGCCCTGCGAACCGATGCCGTTGGGAACCTGGTCGTCGTCTTCGGCTACTCATCCGCGAACGATTATCCGGAAATGAGGGTGGCCACCCGGTCGGTGCACGACCCACCGAACACGATTCGTGCGTCTCAAGTCATCCGTGCAGGCGAGGGCCCGGAGACGAGCGGGTGCCCCAGCAATTCCGTGTGCCGGTACGGCGATTACTTCGGTGCATCGCATGATCCGTCGGAGCCGGGCATCGTCTGGGTCGCGGGGGAATACGGCACGGCGAGCGGATGGGGCACGTTCATCGCGGCGATGGGGGAGACCGTGCGCTTCACCGTCGACTATGCGGTCCAGGGTGGCGGTTCCGGGTACATCCCGCCCATCTTGACCTACGTCGCGGGTGGTCAGACCGTGACTGTTGCGTTGCAGACGACTCCCACCATCTTGACTGTCGATGCGGGAACCGCGTGGTCCGTGTCCGTGCTCCTCGGCGGCTCTGGCGCGAACGAACGATGGGCGACGAACGAGACGGTTTCGGGGATTGCCACGTTCTCCAAAACACTCGCCTTCCACTACTCGCATCAGTTTTCCGCTTCCTTCAACTACCGCGTCACCGGCGGCGGCTCCGGGTACGCGGCGCCTTCCGTCAGCTACCTGCAGTTCGCACTCGCGCGGTCGAACAACGCGAACCTCACGACCTGGGTCGATGCGGGGAGCGCGTACTCATTCCCCTCCTCCCTGGGCGGCTCGAACGCAACCGAGCGTTGGATGTCCGACGCATTGGATCGGAACGGGACTGTCAGCGCGTCCGGGACCGTCGAGATCGTCTACCGGCATCAGGCGTTCCTCACGTTCGGCTTCCAAGGACCCGCCGAGTCCTCGATGTCCCCGGCGACCGGCTGGTACGAAGTTGGATTCTCCTTGACGCCGATGGTCAACCCTGCCGCGGGATGGGCCGTGGGCACCTGGGAAGGTAGCGGACCGGGCGCCTACTCGGGACCGCAAGCGAGTCCGACGATTCTCGTCGTCGGGCCGATCTCGGAAATCGCCGTCCTGTATCCGGGACTCACGATCCATGCCGGT
>DATGWB010000171.1:0-19204 GCA_035299725.1 Thermoplasmata archaeon | reverse complement strand
TCACGCGACGCAAAGACATATACGAGATACCCCGGATACGACCCGCCGCTCGCGCTCTCGAAGGGATGGAATGGGTTCACCGGTCGCTTCCGAGGAGGTCCGCGGCTATTTCGCGGGCCTGCTGAAGCAGGTCGAGGCGACATACGCGGTCGCCCGGGCCGCAAGGACGCGGGGTTTCGATCCGGAACTGAACGTGGAGATCCCGCTGACGGACGACCTGGCATCGCGCGTCGAACGGCTCCTCGAGCACTACGAGGTCGAAGGCGTCGCGCGTCGGATCCGGGAACTGGCGAAGACCCACGACCGGGAAGAGCTAGCGATCCTCGTCGCGAAGGAAATGGCCGTGCGACCGGCGACGAGCAAGGAGAAGGCCGTCGAGCGGGCGGTTCGGGTCGGCCTCGCCATCCTGACGGAAGGAATCCTCGTTGCGCCGCTCGAAGGCCTCGCGGGCGTCAAGATCAAGCGCAACCGGGACGGCACCTCGTACGTCGACCTGTCGTACGCCGGTCCGATCCGCTCCGCGGGCGGGACCGGCCAGGCGTTGAGCGTGCTGATCGCCGACATCGTACGGCGGGAGCTCGGCCTGGGACGCTACGTGCCGACGCGAGAGGAGGTCGAGCGTTTCAAGGAGGAAATCCCGCTGTACCGCCAGGCGCAACACCTCCAGTACACGCCGTCCGACGAGGAGATCTCGCTCATCGTGTCGAACTGTCCCGTCGCGATCAACGGGGAAGGCACCGAGGACGCGGAAATCAGCGGGCATCGCGACCTCCCGCGGATCGAGACGAACCGGATCCGTGGGGGCGCGTGCCTCGTTATCGCGGACGGGATGTGCCTGAAGGCGCCGAAGATCCAGAAGCACGTGAAGAAACTCCGGATCGACGGATGGGAGTTCATCGACGAATACCTCGCGCAGAAGGAGTCGCGGCCCGAGGACACGAAAGACGAATTGGGCGTCGAGCCGAGCGAGGTGTTCATCCAGAACATCGTCGCGGGCCGGCCGGTCCTCTGCCACCCGAGTCGACCCGGCGGCCTGCGGCTCCGATACGGTCGGACGCGGGCCACGGGCCTCGCCGCCCTCGCCCTCCATCCGGCGACGATGCACATCCTCGACGACTTCATCGCGGTCGGAACGCAGATCAAGACCGAACGCCCGGGGAAGGCCGGCGCCGTCACGCCGTGCGACCGGATCGAGGGACCGCTCGTCGTCCTCGACTCCGGCGATTTCGTCGAGGTCGCAGACGCGGACGCCGCGAAACGTCTCACGCCACACGTCCGGGTCATCGCAGATCTCGGGGAAATCCTCGTGCCCTTCGGAGAGTTCCTGGAGAACAACCACGTCCTGATGCCCGGGGCGTTCTCCCTCGAATGGTACGGCGCGCTCCTGCGCGAGAAGCTCGGCCATCTTCCGGACGGATGGGAGGATGTCGACGGACCCCAGGCGATCATCTGGTCTCGGGAACTCGGCATCCCGCTCCACCCGCGACACAACTTGTTCTTCCACGATCTGACCGTGGAGGAATTGACGCGCCTCCGCGAACTCGTCGCGGCCCACGGGCGAATCGACGACGGGCACCTGGTCGTGCCGGGCGACGAGGAACCGCGGGAGTGGCTCGTGCGGCTCGGGGCCACCTACCGAGTTCATGGAACCGAGGTCGTCGTGGAGCGCCACACCACTGCACTGCTCGCGGCGCTCGGGATCGAGGCGGGACCGGTGCTGCGTCTCCGCCCGGCTCCAGCGAGCGACGATCCCCTCGCCTTCGTGTCGGCGCTCGCGGGCTTCACCATCAAAGCCCGCGGGCCCACGCGAATCGGCGCTCGGATGGCCCGCCCGGAGAAATCGGCCCCTCGAAAGATGCAACCGGCGCCCCACTCGCTCTTCCCGATCGGCCACGAAGGAGGGGCCCAGCGTCTCCTGCTCGAGGCGGCCTCGAAGGAGACGATCGAGGTCGAAGTGGGCCTGCGAATCTGCGCGTCGTGCGGCAAGCGGTGGTTTCTCCCGAAATGTTCGTGCGGGGGACACACAGTCTCCCGAAACGGGCCGACGCGGCAGCGCATCCCCTTGGCCGACGTCCTGCGGACGGCGCTCGAACGGACCGGCGAGACGAAACCGGCGGAGATCAAGGCCGTCCAGGGGATGATCTCGCGGACAAAGACGCCGGAGCCGATCGAGAAAGGCGTCCTCCGTGCGAAGCACGACGTCTACGTGTTCAAGGACGGCACGACTCGGTTCGACATGACGAACCTGCCGCTCACGCATTTCACGCCGCACGAAGTGGGGATCTCCGTCGAGACCGCTCGACGCCTCGGATACACGCGGGACCGCAGCGGCCGTCCCCTCGAGCGGGACGATCAGACCGTCGAGCTGCGGCCGCAAGACATCATCGCCGCGCGCTCGTGCGGGGAATACCTGGTCCGCGTGGCGGGATTCATCGACGACCTGCTCGAGCGGCTCTACGGCCTCGGCCGTTTCTACGGCGCGAAGTCGCCCGAGGACTTGCTCGGCCACCTCGTCGTCACGCTCGCCCCGCACACGAGCGGCGGCGTCTTGGCGCGCATCGTCGGATTCACGGACGCCAACGCGTGCTTCGCCCATCCGTACCTCATCGCGGCGCGACGGCGAAACTGCGACGGCGACGAAGATTCCGTGATCCTTCTCCTCGATTGTCTCGTCAATTTCTCCCGCGCGTTCCTCCCCGACAAACGCGGCGGGCTCATGGACGCGCCGCTGGTCTTGACGTCCCGCATCGATCCGAACGAGATCGACAAGGAGGCCCACAACCTCGATGTCATGCCGGCGTATCCGACATCGCTGTACGACGCCGCGGAACGCTTTGCGCATCCGAAGGAAATCGAGCCGCAGATCGACACGGTGAGCAAACGGATCGGGAGCGTCTTGCAGTATGAAGGGTTCTCCTTCACGCACGAGACGACCGATGTCGCGCAAGGCCCGCTCGCGTCCGCGTATGGCGAGGGCTCGATGGCGGAGAAGATCGACAAACAACTCGAGCTCGCGCTCCGAATCCGGGCCGTCGACCCGAACGACGTCGTCGCGCGGATCGTGGTCCACCACTTCCTGCCGGACCTGATCGGAAACCTGAAGGCGTTCTCGAGTCAGCAGGTCCGTTGCACGAAGTGCGGGGAGAAGTATCGCCGGATCCCGCTCCGGGGGAAATGCCTCGCTTGCGGGGGAAACCTCACGCTGACGGTCCACGAGAGCTCGGTGAAGAAGTACCTCGAAATCTCCAAGCGGATCAGCCAACAGTTCGAAGTCTCGAACTATCTGCGCCAGCGAATCGATCTGATCGAAGACGCGATCACGTCGTTATTCACGAACGACAAGACGCAAGATCTGAAGCTCGACGATTTCTTCTAGGCGGACAAGACCTTCGCCTGCTCGGATCGGATCTTCAGGGCCGCGGTCGCGACGAGGAAGGCGCCGATCCCGAACGCGCCGACGACGAGCAGGGGGAAGTTCGCGATCGTCACGTTGGCGAGGTCCGTCGGCACCAAGCCCGACCGCAGACCGATCTGATCTGGACCGTACACGAAAGCGCCCAGGAGGGCCAAGCCGAGGACCATGAATGCGATGCCGGCCTTTGCGGCGGCGGGAGTCCGAAGCGTGTACTTGCACGTCGGGCACACCCATACCGCGTCCTCCGGCAGTTCGGCGTAACACTCCGGGCAGCGGCGCGCCATCGCGCGGGACAGAAAGGCCGCGGTGAAATAGTTTGCGTCAATGTTTTCCGGACGCGCGACGAACCGCGGATAACCCTTTAGTAGCGGGGGCCGGTTCGCGAGCGAATGAGGAAGTCGACGGCCATCGCGCTGGCCGCGGTGACGCTCATCGCGATCGCGGTGCGGCTCGCGCCGCTCTGGTCCTTCCTCTATTGGGGCTCCGATACCGGCGAGTACTTCGCGATCTTGCGAGTGCTCGTCCGTGGAGCGCACGTCGCGACCCCGTACTACGGTTGGGGCGTGACGTATCCCTACTTCCCGGGGATGTTCTTCGTTCAAGCGGGAGTCGTCGACCTTGGCGGCGTCGACGTGCCGACGACGATCAACTTGCTCGTCCCCGTCCTTGGTGCCCTCGCGGTCCTCCCGATGTTCCTCGTTGGCCGTCGGATGACCGGCGATGACCGGTTCGCCCTCTTCGCGGCCGCGTTCCTTGCGGGTGCGATCCCGGTCGCCTACACGACGGCGCACACGGCGCCGGCCACCGTTGGGGAGCTCCTCGCCGTCGCGGGCCTGCTCTGCTTCGTGCGTCTTCGGAGGGACGGTCGGGCGATGGTGCCGCTCCTCCTAGTCACGGCGACCCTCATCGCGACGCACCATCTCTCGCTGTACTTCTTCCTCATCATGGTCCTCGGGACGATCGTCGTTCAAGGGCTCGCGCGTCCGTGGCGGTGGACGCCGGGCGCGAAGCGAGAGGTCGGGTTCGCGAGCGTCCTCATGGCCGGCACGTTCGTGTACTGGCTCGGGTACGCGACGACGTTTCGGGAGTCGATCCTGCCGGATGTGAGCATCCAACCGTGGTGGGCGTTGCTCGCCCTGTTCCCGGCGGGCCTCGTCTTCCTCGCTGGGATTGTTCTTGCAAGAGCCCGCCTCGCCTGGCGGTATCGGCCACGGTATCCGGCGCTTCGCCGTCCCGCGGCGGCGTACGCCGCGGCCGCGGGGACGTTCCTCGTGATCGGGGTGGTCTCGGTCGTCAGCGGGGTTCCGGGGACGACCTTCCGGGTGCCCGCGATCGGCCTCCTCTACTTCGTCCCGCTCGTCCTCCTCCTGTCGTTCGCAGCATGCGGCCGCCCGTTCAGCGATTTCCTCCCGGACGGGCTGCAGGCGAACAGCTGGCTCGTCGCGCTCCTCGGCTCGGCCGCCGTGGGCATCGCCGCGGCACCGCGCGTCCTCATTCCGTACCGACACACGGAGTACCTGATGATTCCAATGGCGATCTTTGCGGGAATCGGGTTCTTCCGCCTGATGGACCTCGCGGGCCTTCGCGGTGGGAAACGGACGCTCGCGCTCGGGATCGGTGGCGTCCTCCTCGTCGCCAACGCGGTCGCGGGCATCCCGCCTCCCTCGACCCTTGCGGGCTGGCGGGAGGGGACGATTCCTGCGGCGTTGGACCCCGCGTATTGGGCGAGAGCCTACGCAGGCGGGCTCGTGGTGTCCGATCATCAGGGGTCGACCACGGTCTTCGGATTCGGCGGAATCAACGCGACGTGGGACCGGACACGAGATCCGTTCTTGCCGGGCTTCGCAAACGTCCCATACGCCGGGCTCTCGAACATCACGTCCCCGTCGGGGGAGAAAAACGGGACGTACATCTGGATCGACAAGGACATGGAGGCAGGCGTTCGCCTCACACCGTGGGAGACCGCCACTCCGATGGACCCGGCCGTCATCGCGAAGTTCGACGTGGCGCCGTTCATCAAGGTGTTCGACAACGGCTACGCGCGGCTCTACTGGATCGCGTGGGGTTGCACCCCGACGACGTGCTGAGCCGCACGCTTTTATGGCGGGCGACCGCATCCCGCGAGTCCATGCGGGTCGCGGTTCTCCACGACCACCTTCGTTTCATTGGCGGCGGGGAGCGCGTCGCCCTCACCCTCGCCGCGGCGTTCGATGCCGATCTGTACGTCACGGACCTGGACCCGACGTTGCCCGAGCGCGCAGGAATGCACAAGGTCCGCGCTACGGAGATCGCCCGGGTCCCGCAGTCCCCTCCGATGCGCCAAGACCGGCAGGCGCGGGCCTTTCGAGAGGCCGCGATCCCCGATCACGACGTCTACATTCTCTCGGGGAACTGGGCCGTGTTCGCCGCGCCGAGGCTCCGCCCAACCGTCTGGTATTGTCACACGCCGGTTCGCGTGTTCTACGATCTCCACGACTCGTTCCTCGCTTCGCTCCCGCGGGTCCAGCGGTGGGCCGCGAGACGGTGGATCGATCGGAGGCGACCCGAATACGAGTCTGCAGTCGCCGCTGTCCAGACGGTTGTCGCAAACAGTCGCAATGTCGCGGGCCGAATCGAGCGCTTCCTTCGCATCCAGGCCGATGTCGTCTACCCGCCCGTCGACACGTCGCGATACCGGTTCGGGCGCGTCGGCGATTCGTGGCTCGCGGTGAGCCGGCTGTCCCACGAGAAACGCCTGGAGCTCCTCGTCGAGACGTTCCGTCGGTTGCCTCGGGAGCGTCTGGTCGTCGTCGGAGGACCTCAGCTGGGCCTCGATGCGGATCGGCTGGTCCATTCCCTCGACCCACCGACGAACGTCGAATTCCTCGGAGAAATCCCGGAAGCCAAGTTGTTGGATCGGTACGCCACCTGCCGCGGCCTCGTCACGACTTCAGAGGACGAGGACTTCGGACTCACCCCGGTCGAGGCGATGGCGGCCGGGAAGGCCGTCGTGGCGGTGGACGAAGGAGGGTACCGCGAAACGATCGTCCCGGGAGAGACCGGATGGCTCGTGCCTCCAACGGCGGCGGCCCTCGCTTCCGCGATCTCGTCGACGACGGTCGCAGACCTCGAACGCATGCGCACAGCTTGCGAACGGCGGGCGGCGGCATTTGATTCGCACATTTTCGTTGACGGCATGCGATCGGTCGTGCGCTCGGCGGTCGAGGGACCCGATGGAAGGAAATAGCGTCTCAGCGCATCGCGGCCGGATGCAGCGAACGCCCGGGGATCTCCGATGAGCCGTCTTCCGGAAATTCCGGAGTTCGCGTGGCCGGCTAGCTTCCGCCATTCCTACCGGTGGCGGCTCGTGGGTTGGCTGCTCGAGGGCCACGCCTACCTCCGCGAGATGTTCGTCCGGGTGTGGCCTCGCGGGATCGAACGGACCCTCGTCCTCACGGAGCGCATTTCGGAGATCCCTTTCGTCATCCGCGGGTTGCAGGTGCCCCCCGGGAGTCGGATCCTCGACGTCGGGTCGCGTTGGTCGGCCCTCCCGCTCTTCCTCGCCTCGATGGGGTACCGCGTGGCCGCGGTGGACCTGGCTCCGTTCCCGATTCAAGGGGGCGGCGCGGACTTCGTCCTCGCGGACCTGAGGCGACCGCCGTTCCGGGACGAATCGTTCGACGCCGCGACGGTGATTTCCACGCTCGAGCACGTCGGCCTGGGCTGGTACGACCCGCGACGCGCCGCGGACGACGACATTCAGTTGATGACCGGTCTGCGGTCGCTGCTCCGTCCGAACGGCACACTCTTCCTCACCGTCCCGTACGGCGTCCCCGAGGAGGACCGGCACCAGCGGGCCTACGACCGGGAGCGGTTGCAGCGGGCCACGGCGGGATGGACCCGGGACGTGGAGCGATACGCGGTCCGCCAAGGGAAGACGTGGCGAGAGGCGACCGAGTCCGAGGCCGCAACGGAGCATTCGATCCCCGAGACCCGAGCGGTGGCGATGCTCGTCCTGCGAAGGGCCCGGTGACCTGTGAGGATCGCGGTCTTCTACGACTACCTCCAGACGATCGGCGGCGGGGAGCGCGTCGCCCTCACCCTCGCGAAGCATCTTGGCGCGGACATCATCACGACTCAGTCGGATGCGGGCCTACCTGGCCGAGCGGGATTCCCTGGAGTCCGCGTGATCTCCCTTGGCGACATCCTCTTGCAGCCTCCGCTCAAGCAACTTCACGCGTCCTGGAAATTCACGCGCGCCCGCTTCGACGGATACGACTTTCATTTTCTGATCGGCAACTGGGCCCACTACGCGGGCGGCCGACACCATCCGAACATCTACTACTGCCTCACCCCGACGCGGAGCTTCTACGATCAACGACGCGCGATGCTGAGGCGACTCCGGCCGCCGAATCGATGGATCGCGCGGGCGTGGTCCGCTTCTCACGCCTGGTTCGAACGACGCTCCGTCCGCCGGTGCGACCAGATCGTCGCCATCAGCGAGAACGTTCGCGGACGGGTCCGGGAATATTACGGACGCGATGCGAGCGTCATCTATCCGCCCGTCGCAACGAGCCGATTTCGGTTTCAGGAGATCGGGGACTTTTGGCTCTCCGTGAGCCGCATGTATCCGGAGAAGCGAATCGAACTCCAGCTCGAGATCTTCCGCCGACTGCCTCGCGAGCGGCTCGTCTTGGTCGGCGGGTACTCGGCGGGCGATTTGGCGGAACGGTACTTGGCAAGCCTCAAGCCGCCTCCGAACGTGACCCTGCTCGGCGAGATCCCGGAGGACCGCTTGGTCGACTTGTACGCGCGGTGCCGCGGATTCCTGACGACGGCGGTCGATGAGGATTTCGGGATCACACCAGTCGAAGCGATGGCGGCCGGAAAGTGCGTCCTCGCCACGGACGAAGGCGGATACCGAGAGACCGTGATTCCCGCCAAGACCGGGTTCTTGCTCCCGCCCGATCCGGATCCGTTTGTTCGCACCTTGCGCGAGCTCGACGAATCCGCGTTGCGGTCGATGAAGGACGATTGCATCGCACGGGCCCGCACGTTCGATGAAACGGTCTTTGTGCAGAAGATGAAAGGCCTCGCGACGGGCGTCGCTTAGCCCTCGCGCCGATCGGTCCACGCTGTCGTGCCGATACGATAAAGAGCGGGTGAGGGGTTCCGCGCGCAATGGCGAAATCCGCCCTCGTCACGGGAGCCACGGGTCAAGACGGCTCGTTCCTCATGGAGCTGCTCCTGAAGAAAGGCTACGACGTGCACGGACTCGTTCGCCGTCTGAGCATTCCGAACATCGGCAACATCCAGCACCTCGTGGACCGCGTGTCCCTGCTGGACGGCGACCTCATCGACCAATCCTCACTGAACGCGGCGGTGAAACAATCGGAGCCCGACGAGGTGTACAATCTCGCCGCCCAGTCGTTCGTGGGAACGTCGTTCGTCCAACCCGTGCTCACGGGGGAGATCACGGGCCTTGGGGCCGTGCGAGTCCTCGAAGCGGTTCGCGCGTATGCCCCGGATGCGAGGGTGTACCAGGCCTCGTCCAGCGAAATGTTCGGCAAGGTGGACCGGGAGCCGCAAGACGAGAGCACGCCGTTCCATCCCCGAAGCCCGTACGGGGTCGCGAAGGTCTACGCGTACTGGGCGTGCGTGAACTACCGCGAGGCCCACGGGTTGTTCGTGTCCAACGGCATCTTGTTCAACCACGAATCGGAGCGACGCGGTCTCGAATTCTTGACCCGCAAGGTGAGCACTGGGGTGGCGAAGATCCACCACGGCCTCGCGAAGACGGTCACCCTCGGAAACCTCGACGCGAAGCGGGATTGGGGATACGCCCCGGAGTTTGTCGACATGATGTGGCGGGTCCTGCAACACAAGGAACCGGACGACTTCGTCGGAGCGACGGGCGAGGCGCATTCGGTGCGCGAGTTCGTGGAGGAAGCATTCCGCGTCGCCGGCATCTCGGATTGGGAGGCGCACGTGACGATCGACGAGAAGAACTTCCGACCCTCGGAGATCTACAACCTGCGCGGGGACGCGGGGAAGGCCAAGCGGGTCCTCGGATGGCAGGCGAAGACCAAGTTCAAGCAGCTCGCGAAACTCATGGTCGAAGCGGACATCGAGAGCCTGAAAGGATCCCGCAAGTCGAAGTGATCCGCTATGGTCGAGGCGGCGACGGGAAGCAGGCCGTGCAGTGGGGATCGATGTCCCCCAGGCTCTTGTGGTATTCGCAGAACCGGGCCGTGAGCATGAGGCCGGAGCAGAACTCGTTCACGCTCGCGATCTGGTCCGAGAGGGTCATTCCATGGGCAATCTGGGAGGAGAGTTCGTGCACGTATGGCTTGATCTCCGGGAAGAGTCGGAGCATTTCCTGGTCCACGCCGCGGCTTTGCGTGTTGTAGTGGCTCACGGCCGCTTGCGTGATCCCCATCGAATGGGCGACGTCGACCTGCTTCATCTTGTACGTATGTAGTAGTTCACGGGCCAACCGCGCGCGAATCGTGGGAAGGAGTCGAGCGACCACGAGTTCTTGAGGTTGGAGCATCGGGCGCCTCGTCCCTCCCGGGACCGGACTGAATACAGCATAGCACGGTATTTAACCGTGTCCCTTTTCCTCGTTGTCCCGATAACTTCACGTTTGCGTCGATTCGCATTTTCTATGGAGGGAACGGTTTCGTAGCGGCGACCCGAATCACATCACACAGCAGCGCGGACTCTCCCAATAGTCCAGCCCAAGCCGGACCAACGTCGGGTCGGTCGAGGTGATCGCATACGCGTCATGGTCCGCCGTCCGAGACATCGTCAGGACCTGTTGGCCATCCACGACCACGAGGACGCACTCGCACACGATCGCACGGATCTCCGCGGCCTTCTCGAGGTCTTTCGTGACCGAGATCTCCGGCACCGCAAGCCGGACACGAATCCGCCGCCGGGCGGCGCGCACGAGATCGTCTTCGAGCTTGCGGAAAATCCCTTCGTCGGCGGCGAGCACGACGATCTCCTTCCGCGCCGATGAGATCAGGGCCTTTGCTCGGGCGACGACGTTCGGGAGGCCTTTCACGATGTACGCCACGTCGGTGTCGGGTGATTTCGTCGCCGCGCGGAGCGGCTCAAGCAGGGAGCCGAGGCGTGTCGTCGCGGCCCGTCGCTTCTCGTACTCAGCCTCGACGAGACGACTCAGTCGGATCTCTACTTCTTTCGCCGGCACGACCCGATAGGTCCTTGGCTTCCCGTCCTGGACTTCGACGAGGCCTTTCTCCGCCAGCTCGTCGAGCGCGTAGTAGATCTTCGAATCCGGGATCCCGGTCTTCAGGACCAGATCGCCCGCCGTCGCATGGCTCATCTGAACGAGTGCACAGAACGCCTCGGCCGCGTACCCGCTGAAACCGAGGTCCCGCAAGGTGTTGCGAATCCGTTCCGCGGAGGGCCCGAACGACTCCTGGAGGAGAGCGTTCGCCCGCGCCTTGACTTCCGACATCCAGTAGGACAAGGAAGGGAGGGTATTTAATGTTGGCTACTACTTATTGGTAGTAGATACTATGGATGCAACGGCGGAGGAAGTCCGCGCGAAAGTGCGGGAACGGTATTCGATCGCGGCGAGTGGGCGCGGTTGTTGCGAGAACGACGCCTGTTGTGCGATCGGCTATTCGCCGACCGAGCTGGAGGGGATTCCGGTCGAATCCGTCCTCGGATTGGGCAGTGGAAATCCGGTCCGGCACGCGGAGTTGCGTCCGGACGAGACCGTCGTGGACCTCGGAAGCGGGGCCGGAATCGATGTGTTCCTCGCGAGCCGCCTTGTAGGTCCAACGGGACATGCGACGGGGATTGACATGACGCCAACGATGGTCGCACGCGCGACAACCGCATTGGTGTCCCACGGTATCCGCAATGCATCGTTTGTCCTCGCGCCAATCGAGAAACTGCCGCTTCCCGATGGATATGCGGACGTCGTCCTGAGTAACTGCGTCATCAACTTGAGCCCCGACAAACCTACCGTGTTCGCCGAAGCGCTCCGGATCCTGAAGCCGGGCGGTCGACTCGTAATCTCGGACGTGGTCCAAGAACGGCACCTGGGCCCGATCGAAGACGACTGCGGCTGCGTCGGAAACGCGATGGTCCGTGGCGAGTACTTGGAGACCATCCGGCATGCAGGATTTGTGGAACTTCGGATAGTGGAAGACCGGCCCTGGCGGACGGGCCCGAGCGGGATCGAGGCGTCCGCGGTCACCCTCATCGCAAGAAAACCGGGACCGGAGGTGAAGACGTGATGCCCATCGAGATAACGCTGGCGAAGGCGCTCGCGGAGGAACTCCGCGCAGAAGGCTGCTGCGGGAGCGGACCGTGCTGCGCGGACTCCCGTTGTGGCTGCTGCACCTGAGAGCGGACCGACATTCGACCGCACTGAGCGGCAGACGACGCTGCGCCCTGCAGTTCACGAGTCCCGAGATCGTCGAGGACTCAGCCGTGAGCGACAATCGAAGGGACGGAGTGCAAACTCCGGTAGATCGCGGTGAGTTCCGCTTTCTCCGCATCTCCCAGCCGAGAATCCTGGATGTACTCCTCGTAGAGTGGGGTGACATCCTCGTCCCCGAGACAGGTGACGGACATGTGGAGGATATACTCCGTTAGAATGTGGAGCGAATCGGACGATCGGGCTTCGGCCGACGCGGCGTCTTTCATCCTTCGCCACTGGAATCGCATGGGTTGGCCTTCCGAACGCGGCGTACCGCCGCGGCGGGTACGTAACCCTTTTCGGCCGGTTATCGCGGGGCGAACTCAGAGGACGACGCGGGGCGACGTGTCTATATCCTGGGTAGGCCGGCCAATCCTCAAGAACTCGCCCGCAATCCCGGGCGCCACGGCCGCATCTCGCGACGGATCCCGTACGCTGTGCTTCTTCGACGGCGCATGTCCCGGCAATCAGTTCGCGCAGAATGGACCCATGAAAGCGGCCTTCGTGATTGGAGAAAACGAATCCGTTCACGACGTGCCGGACCTGCACACACCCGAGGGGCCGGTGCGGAGCAACAACATCGCGGAATATCACGGTCTCCTCTTCTTGTTGCGACAGTTGCAAGATTTAGATCGGAAACGCGGCTCCAAGGGAGCATTTCTCGTCTGCGGCGACTCGCAGCTCGTCATCCGCCAAATGCGAGGGAAGTACCGAGTGCGGACACCCCACCTCGTCCCGCTGCATGCCGAGGCCTCGCGCCTTTCCTCAGGCCTCGATGTCGAGTTCCGTGAGGTCCCGCGCGAGAAGAACCGCGCCGGACTCCTCCTGGAGAAAAACGCGCGCCGGAGAGCCACCAGGGAGAATTGAACTCCCGACCTGCCGCTTACAAGGCGGCTGCTCTACCGACTGAGCTATGGTGGCGCATCGAGTCCATCGTCCCTTTCGGTAAAAGGGTTTCCGGGTGGCCGAGCGCGCAGCGACGCGAAAGAGTCTCATTTTTGGAAATCATGGAAAAGCCTTTATTCGCCGCACCCGGCCTCCGATGCGTTGCGTGATCAGTCTTCCTTGTCCAACCTGCGGTAGCGAGCTCGCTATCCTCGAGCAGTATCAGCGGCACTACTGCTACGCGTGCGGAAACTACGCGCCCGAAGGCTATGGCGATCGCGGCGCGAAGATCTGTCCGACCTGCCGTGGGATCTTGTCGTACGTGGCCCAATATGACCGCCACTACTGCTACCGGTGCAATGCGTACCCCGCCGACGGCCTTGTCTTGCGATCACTCGAGGATACGATGCCCGTCGATGTCCGGCCGGTCGATGTTCGGCCGGTGGCCGACGCGACCGAGCCGACCGCGGTCGTGACAGAACCCGAGACCCATGCCGACGTGTCGGAGGCGGCGGAAGCGGCGAAGCCGACGGACGTCGGATCAACCGCAGAAGCCGAGAAGAACGATGCACCTACGACCCCGACGACTCCCGCCCTCGCCGAGGCGTCGCCCCAACCGGAGGAGATCGTGGAGGAAGAGCTTCCCCGCGAGGAACCGAAGGAGCCAGGACCGAGACCCCCGATCGTTCGCCTCAAAGTATTCCAGGCAAAGAAGCCGGCGCTGATGGATCTGTGCAAGGCGTACGACCTCGATCCGACCGGGACGAAAGAGCAGCTCCGCGAACGGCTTCTGAGTTATCTCGACACCTTGGAGGCGGAAGCGGAACCAGAGCCGGCAGCGGAGAGTGAGGCGCCGGCGGGACCGGCTCCGATCGAACGACCCGAAATCGAAGCTGAGCCCTTACACACGCCTGACGAGTTCGCGGAAACCGCGGCCATCGAGGACGAACCGGAGAGCGAACAGCCCGCCAGCGCTTCTCCCGTGACGGAGACACCGGTCGTCGAAACGCATGCCGCTCAGGAACCCGTCGCGGAACGAATCGAGACGTCCTCGTTCGTCTCGATCCCCCAATCCCAGCCCGTTGATTCGGTCGCTCCCGTCGTCGAGCCGATGCACGCGCTCCATCCGTGTCCGACGTGCGGCCGCGAGCTCACGTACATCGCTCGATACCGGAGGTGGTACTGCTACCACTGCCGGGCGTACGCGCCGGTGAGCGAGTCGAAGTTCGCTTGTCCGACCTGTGGCGCGGCCTTGCGCTGGATCCGTCAATACGAACGGTGGTGGTGCGATTCCTGCCGCCGGTACGCGCCCGCCGACCTCCCCAGACCTGAGTCCGCAGCGGTCGTGACCGGAGTCGACACCGCGACGCCCGCGGAAGTCGCGAAACCGCTGTACTATGCGACCGCGTCCTCGGCGACGACGGTCACGCATCGACATCGAAGCCCTGGCAGCGGGATCGGCTTTGTCGCGTTTGGCGTGATCCTCTTCGTCTTGTACGAGATGCTCGTCGACCTACCGGCCGCCCTCTCCTATCGCACGGGGATCGCCGTCGCCGCGGACCTCGCATTCGGGCTGCGGTTCTTCGCCTTCGTGTTCGTCGCGCTCGGCGCTATTATGGGCCTGTCGGCCGTGCGCGATCGACGCTGAGCCGGCAAAGGTTTTTCCGGGCGGCGACGTTCGACGCCGGGCCATGCGGCTCCAGCAGGTCGTGAAGGACGAACGACGGCCCCGCGAGTTCGACCCGCGGGAATACATCTCCACGTGGACCGAGAAGGACCTGCTCCACGGGAAGATTGTCGATGCGTGGGTGATCATCTTCCGCACTCGCGGCTGCTACTGGGCGCGCTCGAGCGGTTGCTCGATGTGCGGATACGTGAACGACGTGGCCCAGGAAGTGAGCCCCGCGGACATCGGCCATCAGCTCGATATGGTCCTGAAGAACCATCAGGGGCAGCCGCTCGTGAAGGTCTACACCTCCGGGAACTTCTTCGACGACCACGAGGTGTCTCCCGATGTCCGCGAGCGCATCCTCACGGAACTCGGAGACCGCTGCGACAAGGTCATCGTCGAGACGCTCGCCCATCTGTTGCGGCGCGACCAGCTCGACCACGCCCTGCGTTCCGTCGACGAACTCGAGATCGCTTTAGGGCTCGAATCGACGAACGAGAACGTCCTGCGGTACGCCGTCAACAAGGTGTGGGGCCTGAAAGAACATGCGCGGGCCTCGACCGTGGCGCGCGAGGCCGGCGCGACCGTGAAGACGTATCTCCTGATCAAGCCGCCCTTCCTGACGGAACGCGAGGCGATCGAAGACGCGGTCCGATCGGGACACGAGGCGGATCCGTACAGCGACACGGTCTCCTTCAACCCGGTGAACGTCCAGAGCCGCACGATCGTCGACCGGCTCTTCCGCCGGGGCGAGTACCGTCCCCCGTGGCTCTGGTCCGTCGTCGAGGTCCTCGAACGCACGCGGGACCTGAAAGCCCACGTGAAGAGCCACCCGACCGCGGGCGGCATGGTCCGCGGGGCCCACAACTGCGGAACGTGCGATCGGCGCGTCGTGAACGCGATCGAAGAATTCTCGCTCGGCCTCCGCGCGGACTTCGCCGACCTGTCGTGCGACTGCCAGGACGTGTGGCGCGCCTACGGTGAGACGCAGCCGTTCATGATGACGTCCGCAGACCCGTTTGCGGTCCTCGATGCGTAACGTTCATACGAGGTCCGTGAATCGGGAATCGCGATCCGGATGCGCGAATACGAGCTGAAACGGGGCACGGGCAAGAACCTCGAGGGCGACGGCCTGCGGAAGATCGCCGCGGACGTCTTCGGTGACGTCGGGACCGACGGCGGGAAGGTCATCGTCTCCCACGGCGCCCTCGAGAAGCTGGTCGTGTGGACCGACGGGAAGAAGCTCTTCGTCGACACGACGATGAAGCCCGGCGTTCCGGACCACGTCGCCACGGACACGATCAAGGCATACAACGCGTTCCTCGAGCGCGCAACCGGGCTGACGGCGAAGGAGCGGGGCAAGCGAGCCAAGGAAGCCGCGCAGAAAGGCGCCGCCTGACGATCGCTCCCGCTCGGCCTCCAAGAAATGGAAAAGGGTGCGGGCGGCCTCGGCCTAGCCGAAGAGCGCACCCAGGCCCGCAGCCGCCTCTTCCTCGGAGACCTTCTCTTCTTCCTTCTTCTCCTCTTTCTTCTTCTCTTCCTTCTTCTCGGCGGGTGGCGCTGCCGCAGGAGCGGCGGTCGGCATCGCGACGGCGGCCTTCAGGGCCTCGTCGATGTTCACGCCTTCGAGCGCGGCGGTCAGGGCCTTCACGCGGGTCTCGTCGACCTTCACCCCGGCCGCGGTGAGGACCTTCTTCAGGTTCTCCTCGTTGACCGGCTTGCCGGCCGCGTGCAAGACCAACGCCCCATACACATATTCCATTCGTCGTCACCTCCTTGTTCTTTGATCATCCGGTCATCGTGCGAAGCGCTTCGTCGGCCGCGCCGGGCGCGCGCGCGACAAGGGCGAGCATCTGAGCTTGTGCTTTGGCAAGGAGAAACTTGATCGACTCTTTCGTCGGGAACTCGGACTCGACGGCGAGCTCCAGCGCCTGCGCGTGGGCCTTCGCCAGGAGCGGGCGGATCGTCTCCTTGGTCGGATACGCGATCGTGAGCGCGAGGGCGAGCGCTTCCCGCCAGGCCTGGGCGATCTGTCCGCGGACGACCGTATCGTCCACTGCCAGCGCGTCCCGCCGGAACACCGTGCCGGCCTCGTAGGCACCCCGCAAATCAAGTCCAACGACCAGTGGGAAAATTTCGAGCCGCGCGAGCTGCTGGGCGACCTCCCTCGGGATTCGCTGACCCGCCTTCACCATGAGCTTGTCTTGGCGGATCATGACCTTGCCGCGTTCGATCGCCGCGGGAATACCCGCCTTCTGGAGTTCGCCGACGACCGGACCTGGCTTGAAGGGCGTCTCGCCCGCGCGGACCCAGAGGTCTTCGGGCGCGACCTCGCCCCCTCGGGCGGGCGCGCGTGTCTTCGTCGCCTCGAGTTCCTTGAAGAGCCGGAATGGATTGATGTCCGCCGTCACGACGGCCGTCTGCCCCTCGATCGTGTCACTGAGCTTGACGAGGTCCGGCTTCTTCTCGCTCGCCTGCTGCAACGCGAGACGCAGCAGGTTGTTTTTCGCGACCGTGATGGTCGCGCGCCCGGAGAGCTTCTTCCGGATCGCCTGGAATTGCGGCGCGGGAATCCCGTGGATGTTGGCGATCCCGACGACGCGGGCCTGCGCGCAACGCATCGCGAGCTTCTCGACGAGTTGCTTTTTGTAGGGAGCCACGTGCGCCGTAGGACCACCTCAGAGGTACTTCACCGCGGGGCCCATCGTCGTCTTGACGTAGGCGGATTGAATGTTGAATCGTCCGCGCTCCAGCTTGCCCACGACGCGGCGCATCAAGGCGTCCAGATTCTCGGCGAGATCCTCCGGGGGCATGTCCCTCGTCCCGATCGCCGCATGGAATGTCCGCTTGTCGCGGCTCCGGACCCGGACCGTGTTCCGCAATGAGTTGATCAGGTTTGTGGGATCCGCGGTGGGCGGCACGGGACGAGGCATCCTCCCTCGCGGTCCGAGGACGACGCCGAGACGCTTGCCAATCACGGGCATGAGCGGCGCTTCTGCAATGAAGAAGTCGTACGACGTCGCGAGCGTCCTCGCCTTCCGCTTGTCGCTCGCGTACTCCTCGATCTCTTGCGGCTGGATCACGAGGTCCGCGACGTTTCGCGCTTTCAAGGCGAGTTCTCCCGACGCAAAGACGCAGACGCGGATCGGCTTCCCCCGTCCTTTGGGCAGGACGACGTCCTCTTCGACGCGATTCTTCGGGACCGAAAGATCAACATCGCGAAGGTTCACGGCGACCTCGACGGACTCTTTGAACGCACGGGGCTTGGCGGCCTCCAAGAGCTTCTTGATGGTCTCGACCGAATGCTTGTCCGCCAAGGGAAATCGCCTCCTGCAGTGCGTGCAGCCGTGGTGGCCTCCTGCAGAGGAGAGGCGGCCAAAGAGCGTGGCCCTAATAAGGCTTTGCGGGCGCGCGACGTCGGGTCCATCTTCGGAGAATTACCGACGTGATTCGACGCTCTCCATCGTCGGTCGCACCCTTCGACAATCCGAGCGGCGTCGCCAAGGAATTATCAGTCGGCCGATGATAACTGCATAACCCTTTTGTAGC
Source organism: Thermoplasmata archaeon (assembly GCA_035299725.1). Classification (GTDB taxonomy): domain Archaea; phylum Thermoplasmatota; class Thermoplasmata; order RBG-16-68-12; family RBG-16-68-12; genus RBG-16-68-12. The sequence continues at coordinate 1,246 of DATGWB010000171.1, read as the reverse complement.
CATCGCCCCTAGACCGATGCGTGCGGGAGGAGGACGTCGCGCGGGCCCTCGAGACCCTCGGTCTCACCGGCAAGGAATCGCGTGCGTACCTGAGCCTCCTCCAGAACGGCGTCGCGACCGCTCAGCACGTCAGCCAACTCCTCGGCGTGCAGTATCCGGCGGTCTATCGGATCTTGCAGTCCCTGCAGACGAAAGGCTGGATCGAGGTGTCGCGGGAGCGCCCGAACCGATATCGGGCCCGCGCGCCTCGAATCGTCGCGGAGGAGGCGCGGCAGTCGAGAGGAGACGATCTCGTCGCCGCGGCCGAAATGGTCGGCGGGTTGAAGGAGAGCGTCCCTTCGAAGGCACGGGAGAACGAGACGGACCTCTGGATCTACAAAGGGACGGAGTCAATCGGTCGCAAGCTCCGCGAGGTGGTCCTCTCCAGCAGCGGACAGATCCTGTGCGTGAGTCCGTTCCCTGTCGCCCCCGAGATCCTGCGGCTCCTCTTCGACGCCCTCGGCCGGTCCCGCCGCGTCGTGCGGGTCGTACTGAACGAGGCGAACCGCGCGGACCTTGCGGAACTCGGGAGCCTCCTCGGACGGAACATGCGCGTCCAGTTCCACTTCCCGTCTCGGCCGCTGTCCGCCACGCGGCTCGCCCACACGTACGTGTTCCCGAGCGACCAGGAAGTGTTTATCCTGAATTCCTTCTACCGCGAGGGGGAACTCGCGTCGGACAAACTCCAAGGGCTCTGGGTCGGCGACATGGACTTCGTCCGCATCCAGCTCGAAGCGATGCTCCTCGACCTGTCGCAACCGAGCGCTCGAGAGCGCAAGGCGTTCCCGAAAGCCCGCTGACCTCAGCCGGCGAGTTGCTTGTCGTACCTGCCCGCTTGGATCTCCTTCGAACACTCTTTCGCGGGCTTCCCTTCGACGGTCACGCCATTCGAGACACAGGTGCCGACGACCTCGAGGACCCGCGCCTTCAGGGTTTTCGCCTGCATCGCGTCCGCTTTCATGTTGGCGATCTTGATTGCCTGCGCGAGCGACAGGTTCCCGACCCGGGTCTTGCCGGGGTCGCCGGAGCCTTTCTCGACCTTCAGCTCTTTTGTAATGAGCGCGGATGTCGGGGGGGTCCCGACTTCGATCGTGAAGGCTTTCGACTTCGGATCGACGATCAGCGTGACGGGGACTTTCATCCCTTCGAAACTCTTCGTCTTGTCGTTGATCGCCTTGATGATCTCGACGATGTTCAGACCGAGAGG
>DATGWB010000170.1:0-13936 GCA_035299725.1 Thermoplasmata archaeon | reverse complement strand
CGTTTAATTGAACTCGGCTAATAGGCGCCGGCGCGGGCCTGTAGCTTAGCTAGGTAGAGCGATCGGCTCTTATCGGCACGCTCCATCGGAACGTCCGAGGGACACCGATAGGTCAAGGGTTCGAATCCCTTCAGGCCCGTTTATCAACTCAAACTCTCCGCTCGAGTCTTGCTCGGCCATCGCGAACCTTCATCTCATTCAACCTCGTACTCGGCGCGTCCATGGCCCGCAACCTGTACTTCCTCGGCACCGCGGGTTCGGGGAAGTCGACGATGGTCTACGCGTTCCAACTGTGGATGAACTCCCAAGGACTCGACTGCGTGACGGTCAACCTCGATCCGGGCGCAGAGGCCCTGCAGTACTCGCCCGACCTCGACGTCCGCGATTACGTCAACTTGGAGGAGGTCATGGCGGAACAGGGCCTCGGGCCGAACGGCGCGCAGGTCGCCGCCGCGGACATGGCCGCGATGAACGCGAAGGAACTCGCGGACGTCCTCGAGACATTCGAAACGAACTACGTCCTGATCGACACGCCGGGCCAGATCGAGCTCTTCACCTTCCGGGCGTCCGGCCCGGTCCTGATCGATGCGTTCGGGCGCGAGGACTCCGCGCTGGTCTACCTCAACGATCCCGCTCTCGTCAAGAACCCGAGCGGCTTCATCTCCTCCGTCCTCCTCAACGCCATCGTCCAGTTCCGCCACGGTTTGCCCTTCGTCAACGTCCTGAGTAAGGCGGATCTCCTCCCCGAGCCGGACCTCGAGCGGATCGTGAAATGGTCGCTCGACCCGTTCGCCCTGTACGAAGCTCTCTTTGAGGAGGCCGCAACACCGAAGACCCTTCTCGACGTCGAGTTCCTGAAGAGCATTGAGGTGATCGGCGTCTACCGCCGCGTTCACCCCGTGTCCTCCGAACTGACGTTCGGCTTCGAGGAGATCTACAGTCAGGTCCAGCAGGTCTTCGAGGGCGGCGAGGACTTGTCGAAGGACTGAGCGCGGCCGTCCAAGCCACGTCTTGCTGAATCACAGAAGGCCCTCGAATGCCTTGAGGACCTCCGGATACTTCGCGCGAATTGCCTCCAGGACGGCAGTGGTGGAAAGCTGATTCACTCCTAGTTCAGAGACTGCACGTAAGACCTTGTTGATTGTTTCGTCGTCAACTCGGATGAGGCGCTCTTTGATCAGGTAATGCCGCGCAAGCTCCTCCTCCATTCGCGCGCGCCACTTCGCATCGTAGGCCCGAAGCGCCTCCTCGGTCGCCTCCCCCTCGATCGCGTCGGCGGCGACTTCGCCCGCGTACCGCCCGGACAAGCAGCCGTTGAGGATCCCGCCGCCGGTGAGCGGGTCGATCAGTCGGGCCGCATCGCCCGCCAACAAGACGCCAGGAGCGACCGTGCGGTCCAGCGGGAGGGAGACGCTCACCGCCCCCGCGACCTCCTCGACGATCTCCCCGCGGGCGAGGCCCGGGGTTCGCGCGATCAGTCGGTCCAGATACTTCTTGGCATCCGCGCGCTCTTGGATCTTCGAGAGGTTCACGCCAATCCCGACGTTGGCCACGTCCTTGTCCTTCCAAAACACCCAAGCGTAGCCGCCGGGGGCGCAGCTCCCGAGGTAGAAGTCGTTCAGCCGCGGATCGCCATGAACGCCTACGAGAGTGTACTGCAGGCACGCGTCGATGTCCCTCGTCCGCAGGTGCGTCTCAAGGCCCGCCCATCGTCCCACCTGGCTCTCGAACCCGTCGGCCCCGATGACCACCTTCGCGTGAACGTCGAAGGTGTCGCCCATGTGCTCGCACCGCGCCCCGACGACGCCTCCGTCTTCCTGGAGGAGCGCGACCGCGCTCGTCTTGATCATGATCTCGGAGCCGGCCCTCGCGGCCTCGCGCGCAAGGAACCGGTCGAACAGATCCCGCTCCAAGATGTATCCGCACTCGTTGCCGGCGCGGGTCTCATCGAGGACCAGGGTCGTCCCGTCCGGCGCGATGATGCGCGCTCCGTCGACCTCGTGACAAATGAATTCGCGGCTCGGCGTCAGCCCGATCTCCTCGAGCCACCGTTTCGCGACGCCTTCCCCGCATCGAACCGGCGTACCGATCTCCGACCGCTTTTCGATCATGAGGACTTCGGCGCCCCCGCGAGCCGCGTACTTCGCGGCGGTGCTCCCTGTCGGACCAGCGCCGACAACAAGCACATCCACCGAGCGATCCATTCGCGAGGTCGGATTCCGTCGGGCTTCATGAGGATTTGGGACTCATTCGTTGGAACGGCGGGTCCGGGAGCGCCGGACGCCCCGTCTCCCGAGACGTCGACTCTCTAACAGGACGTGTCTGCCTCAGGTCGAACAGCGTACGTATTTGCTTGCGTTGGTACTTACGTGACTCATGGAGCTGGAAACCCGGAAGGTCCAGAAGCTCGGGTACTCGAGTCTCGGGGTCTCCCTCCCGAAGGACTGGGCGGCGTCGAATGGCATCCGGCCGGGTGCTCTCGTGAGCCTCGCGATCGAGGACGACGGAAGCCTCCGGGTAAGGGTCGGTCCGCTCGAGGAGTACCCGGTCGCCGCCGAGGCCACAATCGATGCGGACGAATGGAGCGGGCCCGAAGCCCTGACGCGGATGATCACCGGCAACTACATCGTCGGTTGCAACACGATTCGCCTCCGGAGTCGGGAGGAACTCTCCCCGAGCCAGCTGCAGGAAATCCACGAGGCGGTCCGAGGCCTCACAGGGCTGACGATCGTCAATCAGGGCCCCAAGTTCGTGACCATCGAGAACTTCGTCGAGCCGACGCGCTTCCCGATCGACGGTCTCCTCCGACGGCTGCACTATCTGACGTCGCGGATGGAGAAGCTCGCGCTCGGCGTGATCTCCGGCGACGCGAAAGGAAACATCGAGGAAGTCGCGCGGATGGAGCTCGAGGTCGACCGCCTGTATTGGCTCGTCGTGCGACAGCTCCTCCTCGCGGCCCAGAACCGAACGATCTCCGGACGGATCGGGGTGACGGAGCCGCGGCATCTCCTCGGGGATCGGGTCGTCACGGTCGGCCTGGAGAACGTGGGCGACCTGTGGGAAGAACTTGCGGCGGGGGTCGCTCCGTTCCTGAAACCGAACCGACGGATCCCGCGGGAATTCGCGAAGACGATCGGGAACCTCAAGGGGAAAATCGAGGAGGTGATCGAGCTCACGATGACCGCGTTCTTCGCGAACGACCTGGCGAAGGCGAATGAGGCCCTCGACCGCCAAGACGCGTTGACCCGGGACATTCGGGCGGCCGGCAGCTCCAGTTCGAGGCCGAGCCGTTCATCGAAGGGCGGACCGTCTCGCTCGAACGGGTTGTTCCAGATCGTCCTTCGACCCCTCGAGCACGTGGCGAAGTACTACGGCAGCATCGCGCAGATCACGATCAATCGCGCGCTCGAACGCCCGGTGCGCCCACGAGCTCCCGGGGTCGAGCCACCCGCGGCGGTGGAGCCAACGGATCGCCCGTGAGTCCGATCGAAGTTCAGGCGCGCGCGATCCGCGCCGCGTAGTCGCTTCGGAGCTCCTTCATCGTCCGCGTCTTTCCCGGTCCGGCTTGCGGGAGCTCGGACACGAGGACCACGTCCTCCACGTGGGCCAGGAGGGGATTGAGGTTCTCCTTGATGGATCGTTGAAAGTCACGGCGGAGTTGTGCCCGGAGTTCATCGGAGCCGAGGAGCCCGGGATCTCGGGGCACCGCATACACGACCAACCGGTGCTGTCCGGACCGGTCGACGTCTACCGCGATCGGCTTCGTGTCGTACACGAGATCGTTCCTGAGCACACTCCGGATCTCCTCGGAGCTCGTCTTGACGCCATTGATGTTGATCATGTCGTCGATTCGTCCCAGGTGACGATAGTAGCCGCCGCCGAGGCGCTCGACCTGATCTCCGTGTCGCCGGAGCACCTCTCCGTGCAGACCTTTCGGAACGTTGTCGTAATACTCCTCGTCGTTATCGTAGTTGAGGAGCTCCGTCGAGAGACCGATGGACGGAGGGACGAGGAAGACCTCTCCCCGCGCGGCTGGGCGGCCTCCGTCGAGGATTTCCAGATCGAGACCGAAGGCCGGAGTCGTGAACGTCGACGGTGCGCAGGGCTGCACGACGGTCCCAGTGATGTATCCGCCGCCGATCTCCGTGCCGCCGCAATATTCCACGATCGGCCGGTACCCCGCGAGGAACATGAGGTACAGCATCTCCTCCGGGGTCGACGGTTCCGCGGTGGAGCTGAACACCCGAATCCGGTGCCAATCGAGCCCTTCCATCGATCCGTCTGTCTTCCAACTCCGGACCAGTTTCGGCACGACCCCGAGCATCGCGACGCGGGCCCGGGCAACGAACTCCCCGAACGCGCGGGTCGTGGTCGCCCCGACGTACAGGGCCATCGTCGCTTGGTTCACCAGGCTCGCGTACGTCAGCCAGGGACCCATCATCCACCCGAAGCTCGTCGGCCAAGCCAGCACGTCCGACGGTCGGACGTCCTGGTGGAGATACGCATCGGCGGCACTCTTGATCGGCGTCGTCTGTGTCCACGGGATCGCCTTCGGATCTTTCGTGGTCCCGGACGAGAACAGGATGTTGGTGTGGTCGGAGGGCCGACCGGAGACCGCGTCGTAGGTGTCCCGGTCGCTCAAGAAGTCCGTCCATCCAATGTCGTTGCGGGCCAGATGTGGCTGTTCTCCCGTGCGGGGGATGACAATCGCTTGGGGGCCATCCGCCTCAATCACCTTAGAGTAAATGTCATGCACCTTCCCATCACGGAGGTACGAATCGACCGTGAACACCGCGTGAGCGTCCGCAATGCGAGCGCGTTTCTGGAATTCCGGCGGCGCGGCCGCGTCGGCGATTCCGACCACGCACCGCCCAGAGAGCACGATGCCGAGGTACGCGGCGACCGCTTCCGGGGTCATCGGAAGGTACAGCGCAATTCGCTCCCCCCGACGCAGACCGAGCGCGTCGAGACCGTTCGCGATCCGGGAACTCAGACGACGCAGTTGCCCGTACGTCATCTTGCGGATCGCGTTCGATCCCTCGAGGCCGAAGATAATCGCGGTCTTGTTCGGGGCGGCGTTGAAGCAACTCTCGGCGATGTTCAGCTGCGCGCCCGCGAGCCATTCCGGGTGACGCGGGTCGCCGGGTTCCGTGAGAATTCGAGTCGGCCTCGTCCGGAACACGATGCCGAGCGTGCGAACCATCGTGGACCAGTAGTCTTCCCGCCGGTCCACGGACCATCGTCGAAAGTCCTCAAACGAAGTGAGCCGTCGTTCCGCCATCATACGGCCGATGTTCGAGGAGTGCACATCGGCCTTGGAAGGCACCCAGGCCGGCCCCGGGCCATCCTCCCGACGACGGTCCTCGTACGCGAGATGGTACAGCGCGAGGTGAGCGTCGAATCGCCAGCGAGCGGCGGGGTTCGTAAGGAGCAGCGAACGCAGTTTGAGCCAGAATTGCTCCTGGGCGCGCGAATCGAGAGGCCCGGGGTACCGTCGGGATGCTTCCTCGATTCCGGCCGCAAGTTCCTTTGCGAGCCTCGGAGGGACGCCCCACGATTCTACGTCGGCGGGCCGAATCGTAGGGCGCATGCGGATGAAATCTCCCAGACTCACTTAAGCCTGCGGACCTTAAGTCCGCGTCGCGCCCCGCGAGCTCAATCACTTCTGGAAGCCCGGTCCCGGCTTCTCTGCAATCATCGCCTTGCGGGCATACTCGAGGGCCCGTTCGACGGCTTCGCGCGGGGTGGCGACCGAGACGAAAAGTTTCGCTTCCACACCCGCCTTCTCGATCGGCCACGTCCGAAGGCCGAATACCGTCTTGCCCAAATCGAAGGCGTGGGCCATCTCGCTCAAGGTGCCATATGAGCCGTTCACCGCGATGATCGCATCGGCGGTGCGGACGATGATCAGATTCCGCGCGGTGCTCATCGCCGTTGCAATCGGCAGGTCGATATGGGAATTCGCATCCGCCTTGTTCCCGGTCGGCAAGACGCCGATCGTCAAACCACCTCCCCGCTTCGCGCCCTTCGCCGACGCCTCCATGACGCCGTTCAGGCCACCGCAGATCAGGACCGCATCGGCCCGTGCGATGAGGAATCCCACTTCCTCGGCGAGGGCCAGGCCGTCGGCCGACGCCGTGCTCCCGCCTCCGATTACACCGATGATTGGCTTCCGAGCCATAGAGGAATCTCCGTTCAAGCTCGCGACCGAATTAAGCCTTTGCCGCTGTCAATCGACTTTTGATACGTTCCCTTGAACATCGACGAATCACTTGCGATCGCATCGTGAATCTCGATGGAGGTCCGTCGGCCTTATGCCGACGTGGGCATTGTCGCGCCCCGGGGACTGTGATGGCCGACGACCCAACCCGCGAGTACTTCGACGGGAGTGACCGCGACCGAGCCGCCTTCGAGGCGGGAATCAAACTCGGCTCGATTGCCCATCAATATGTCGGAACGCCCTTGACCTCGGAGAGCGCGCCAGCTCTCGAGCGCGCGATCGAGGCCGCGACGAGAGTGCAGCCGTTGGTCGAACGGGTCCGGGTCCGGATCGACCGCAAGCGGATGAGGATCCGGGGACCTTACCGATACGGCGTGTTGACGGAGGACCTGTTGGACGTCGAAGTCGCGGTGCGGGTCGGCACCGCGCGGGCCGTTGGCGCGCTCCGTTACGTGCCGGAACTCGACTATCCACTCATGTATTTGAAAGCCATCGGCGGGTCCACCAAGAACTAATAAGGGACTCCCATTCTGCCGCGACCCGATGGCGCAGGGCCGCGAGGTCGAGGTCAAGTTTCGCCGGGACCTCGGGCTCCTGGAAATCACGATGATCGGGCTCGGCCCGACGATCGGGACGACGATCTTCCTACTCGTCGGGCCCGGCTTCGCGATCACGGGTCCTTCGCTCGTCCTGGCATTCGGACTGAACTTCGTCGTGACCATGTTCACCGCCATGGCGTACATGGAGCTCGGCTCCGCGTTTCCCGAGACGGGCGGCGGATATCTCTGGATCCGCCGATCGATGCGCGACCCATGGGGCTTCCTCGGAGGCTGGATGTCGTGGTTTGGCCATTGCATCGTCGCCTCGTTCTACATCTACGGATTTGGATTCGGCATCGTCCTCGCCTTGAAGACGATTCTCGGCACTCCGTCCCTGGTCCTCTACGGCCTCGATGAAGGAGCGCTGACAAAACTCTTCGCCGTCCTCGCCGCGGGCGTCTTCATCGGGCTGAACTACCGCGGGACCAAGCTCACGGGGAAATCGGAAACCGCGGTGACGATCGCCCTCGTGGTGGTCGTAAGCGTCTTCATCATCGCAGGATTGTTGCACCTGACGCACACCGGCGTGCCGGCGGCAAACTTCCAGCCGTTTCTCCACGGCGACTCCGGTTTTCTCCAATTTGTCTCTCTCCTCGGAGCGATGGGCTTCACGTTCATCGTGTTCGAGGGCTACGAGATCATCGCGCAGACCGGGGAAGAGGTGCGCCACCCGGAAAAGAACATTCCGCGCGCCCACTTCATCGTGATCGGCCTTTCGACCCTCATTTTCATCCTGGTCGCGTTTGTGGCGATCGGGATTTCGGGGAATTGCAGCGGGGGCCCGAGTGCATCGTGCTTGCTCCTTCAGGCGTCACCCGGGGGAGCCGTGGGCAACAACAATGCGATCGCCGAGATCGCGGCGCAGGTGATGCCGTACGGCACCCAGATCATCGTGTTCGGCGTCGCCCTGGGAGCCCTGGCAGCCCTGAACTCCCTGATCTTCTCCTCGAGCCGTGTCGCGTTCGCGATGGGCCGGGACGGCGGACTCCCCCGCGTCCTCGGGAAGCTCCATGCTCGGAAGCGCACTCCGCACGTTTCGATTGCCGTCTCGGGGCTCATCATCGTGGGCATCACGCTGACCCTCGATCTCAATACGGTCGCGGCGAGCGCCGACGTCATGTTCCTCCTCCTATTCCTGATGGTGAACTGGGCGGCGATTGTCCTCCGGAGGACGATGCCCGACGTGAAGCGGTACTACGTGATGCCGCTCTTCCCCCTCATTCCGATTTTGGGCATCGCGACGAAGTTCGTCCTCGCCCTCAGCCTCTGGACGATCGAACCGATCGCGTGGTTCGTCGCGCTCGGCTGGATCGGGGTCGGGCTCACGGTCCACTACCTGCACGAACGGAAGGAAATCGTGATCGGCGTTACGAAGGTCGTGGAGTCGATCTTGCCGCGGCGCCGTCCACGGTACCGAATCCTGCTTCCCATCGAGGACTTCGAGCGGGTCGAGCTCGTCGAGTTCGGCGCCTTGATCGCCCAGGTCGAAGACGCGGAGCTCACGCTCCTCCACGTGATCGAGGTGCCGCCGGCCCTGCCGATCGATGCTATCGACCGGGCTTACGTCAGCGAGGTCCGCTACCATCTCGGCAAGTTGCGGAGGCGCGCGGAGGAACTGGGCGCCTATTCGACGGCCCGCGTCGACGTGAGCCACAAGGTGTTCGATTCGATCCTGGACAACGTCCGCGAGGACGAGACGGACCTCCTGATCCTCGGATGGAGAGGGGGCTGGCGGCGGGGCCGGATCCTGGGAACGAACGTCGACCGATTCGTCCAGGAGGCCCCGTGCGACGTCGTCGTGTTCAAATCCGCCGGGCTCAAGCCGAAAGTCGAGCGCATCCTCGTCATGAATGCTCCGGAATGGCATGTGTCGTACGCGACGGGGTACGCGATCCTGCTCGCGAAGAAGCACCGCGCGAAGATCACGATCCTCAGCGCCGTCCAGACGGACCGCGAGCTCGAGAAGGAACGGGGCTACAGCGCGCGGCTCGCGGAGATGTGCCGCACGCACGGCGTAGCCTTCGAGGAGAAGTTCGTCAAGGCGCGAAACATCGTCGACGCCGTGGTCGAAGAGGCGAAGAACTACGACCTCCTCGCGCTCGGCGCGTCCACCGAGTGGCGGCTGACGCAGTTCGCATTTGGCCCCTGGCAGGACCAGATCGCACGGCGGACCGAGATGCCGACGCTGATGGTCCGCAAGGTCCGCCGCAAGGAGGAGCCCGTGCCCACGCGAAACCCGGTCCCGCTCCCGACGCCGCCTCCGCCGCACCCTTCCTGAGCGCTGGCCGCTACCACTGTGCGGTGCCGCAGCTCGGGCAGAACCGATCCGTACTGGGCATCTGCCTTCCGCAGTTCTTGCACGTGTGGAGCGCGCCCTGCGGCGGGATGGGAGGGGGAGCCATCATCATCGGCGCGGGCGGAACCTCTTTCATGATCCCGCCGGCGACCGACAACACGACGCCGATGCTGAAGAGCGCGACCATCCCGTACGCGAAGGTCCGATAGCCCGACGCCGACGACAAGAGTGCGGCGCACCATCCGGGGTACGGTTCCCCTGGACCGCCCGGGCCGCACGTGAAAGCGTGGGTCGTCTCGAGACCGGTTGCGACGAACCATCCGTAGGCGGCGCCGATCAGACCGACGAACAGGAGCACGAGGCCGATGACGAAGACCGCGACTTTCACGCGTCCCTCGCGTCCGAACGGAGCCCTCGGCTTATCACCTTTGTCCTCCGGGAACCGAGTTCCTCCCGATGCGGTCGTATAAAGACTCTTTTATAGCGCAACGCATATTTCTGACGCCGCGTGGGTGGCATGGGCGAGGCGCTCAAGATCGGGATTACGGGCCTCCCCGGGGCCGGCAAGACCTACTGCCTTCTCAAGGTCATCGAGATGCTCGAAGGCGACGGCCTCAAGGTCGGCGGCATGATCACCGAGCCGATCGTCAAGCGAAACCGCCGGGAAGGATTCTACGTCATGGACTGGGCGTCGAAAGAGAAACGGGTGTTCGCCTCCCGCGAGATAACGTCGAAGACGATGGTCGGCCGGTTCGGTGTCGACATCAGCGCGCTCGAGGAGGTCGGCGTGAACGCGCTGCGCGGGGCGACCGCGAACGCAGACGTCATCGTGATCGACGAGGTCGGGAAGATGGAGGTCGAGTCGCCGAACTTCGTGCTCGCGGTGAAGGACGCCCTCGAAGCGGACAAGCCGCTCCTCCTCACGCTCCACAAGAAGTCCCGCAATCCGTTGCTCCAGGACATCCGCCGTCGGGACGATGTGCGGATCCTCGAGGTCACGATGGTGAATCGAAACCTCTTGCCGTACAAGATTGTGAAACTGATGAAGGGCGAGGTCCTCTGAGGACGAAGGCCTAATCCGGGCCGCCCCGTATCGCGACGCGTGGAGTTTCCGTTTCCCGTCGCACCGGTGTCCGAGGGAGCCGCGAACCTCGTCGTTCCGGACGTCGCGCGGCGAAAAGGGCCAGGAACTGCTGGGCCGTGGCCGTTCTACAATCCCACGATGGCGGTGAACCGCGACCTCAGTGCGATCGTCCTCGCGAAATGGCCCGGTCCGCTCGGGTCCGTCCTGGACGGTCTCGCGGCGACCGGCGCTTGGGGGATCCGGATGGCCCTGGAGACCCGCGCGGATCGCGTCAAGTTCAACGATTGGTCGCCAGAGGCGACTCGGCTGATCCAAGAGAACGTTCGCCGGAACGGGTTGGTTGCAGAGGTCCATCGGAGTGATGTGCGCTCCCTCGTGGGCGAGGGGCGGTACGACTTCGTGGACGTCGATCCGTTCGGCCCTCCGACCCCGTTCCTCGCCTCCGCATTCGACGGCGTCAGGGGATCGGCAGGGATCGGCATCACCGCCACCGACACGGCTGTCCTGTGTGGAACCTATCCGAAGGCCTGCCAGAAACGGTACGGTGCCCGCCCGCTTCGCTCGCCGCAGGGCGCGGAGATCGGCCTTCGAATCCTGCTCGGTTACTGCGCTCGGCTCGCGAACCAGCGAGGCCTGGAGGTTCGTCCCATCTTGGCCTTCTCCGCGGAACACTTCCTTCGGGCCCTGGTGCTGGTTTCGTCGGGCTCGGCCCGAGCTCCGATTGGCTACATGGCTCGCGGCGAATCCGGTGACCTAGTCGCGACAACCGCAGCGAACCGCGACGCGATTGGTCCATTGTGGCGGGGTCCCCTCGGGGACGCCGCGGTGGTCCGTAAGCTTCAGCCCTCCGCGTGGACTTCTGTCGTGTCTGCGAGGCTCCTCTCACTTCTCAAGACCGAGTGCGACATGGCGCCCTTCTTCGTCACGACGGACGAACTCGCGGCTCATGAGCATCGGTCGCCACCGCGACTCGACCGGTTCATCGACGGCCTGCGGGCGATCGGCCATCGGGCGACCCGGACCCACTTCCATCCGCGCGGCGTCAAGACGGACGCGCCGTCGCGCGAGCTCGCGCGTTTGTTCCGGGAGCTTTCGTCTACCGGATCCACGGGTGATTCAGGGCCTGCCAGTTGAAGCCGAACGCCGCCTCGCTGTCGGTCGCATAGTGGTAGAGCGTGGTTACGAGGATTCCGTGGACGACGGACCAGAGTGCGCTGAGGACGAGCCAGTACAGGACCGCCGCGACGGGCCAGGCGAGGCTCCCCGGCTCTCCGACGATTCCCCAGACGAAAGGCACGAGGCCGACCGTGAAGAGCAGGAGGAAGACGAGGCCCGTCCCGAGGACGCCGCTCTGATGGGCGCCCCAGCGCTCCCGCAAAAGGGCCCGGCTCCGACGGAATGCCCTGATCGGACCGACGCCTTCAAGGACCATGGTCGGTAGGACGAACAACGTGGCGATGGGCCATCCGTAGCCGAGGACCCGCGAGACGAAACGTCCGCCCCCGTCGTACCGGATCGAGGCGAATCGAAAGAGCACGCCGACTGTCGCCGCGAGGAACGACCAGATGAGGATCTGGAAGAAGCTCGCATTCGCCGCGCTAATGCCGTCGAGGACGTACGGCCGTTGGCCCTGGAGGCGGATGGCCGCCGAGCCGATGATGGCCGCCATGAAGTAGACCGAGAGGAAGTACGTCACCAGGTACGCGATGAAGATCTCCTGGTACAGGAAGCCGCTCGACGACGACGCGGGAGGGAGGCCGAGCGCGATCACGCTGAGCACGACGATGAGCCACACGAAGCCGGTGAAGACAAGGGCCAGAAACGGCAGGGCCATCATCCGCGGCTCCGTCGCCAGGACGCGCAGGCTTCCCAGGGTCAGGTGGAATCCGCGGGCGAACTGCGCCCGCAATCCCGTCTTCGGCGGTGGCTCGTGATGAGTCTTCCGACCCCACTCCGTGGAGTGCATCCCGCGCGCAAAACGAGGGGAGCGGTCATAAGTTTATTGTCAAACGTCGGGGTCGGCGGGGTCGTCCTCGATGTGTTTCTGGTCTCCCTCGTACGGCGCGTTCGAGAGGCGCACGATCTCCGCGGCCTTGATGCGTCCGATCTTCGGGACCTTCTTGAGGTCGTCCTCAGACGCAGAGAACACGGCGCGGACGGATCCGAAGCGCTCGAGGAGGTTCCGCGCGAGCGTCTCCCCGATGCTCGGCAACCCTTCGACAACGAACCGCTGCCGTTGCTCCAGCGACATCGCCTTCGGCTTGTGCCGCAGGCCGTACTCGACGGCCCCCTTGTCCTGACGCTTCCAGAGGATGCTCAGTACGAGGGCGGTCTGTTCCTTGTCCGCGGTCGTCAGGACGGGGACCCGCTCGGTCGTCTCGAGGACGAGGAGCGCCGCCAAGATCGCCTGCGGGCTTCGGAACGTCGAGATCTCCGCGAGGTCCCCTTCGAGAATCACGAGCGGCTGCGGGTACGCGTCCCGGAGACGCCGGACCTGTTCGAAGAGACGCTTGCGGACCATCGAGTTGAAGAAATCGTACAGCGTCTTTCGCTCGATCCCGACGGGCCCCAGGACATAGTCTCCCGGCGCGATCTTCTGCACCTCGATGTCGACCCCGAGTTCGCGGAGCCGCTCGGGAATGTCCTCGGGCTCATTCGAATCGACGACGAGCGGGATGCGCACGCCGTGTCGAATCGCCCCGGCGACGTAAACGTTCCGGTGACGGCCGCAAATCAGCGGCGCTTAGGGAATCGCGTGGGCTCATCCTTTTGAACATCTCGATGAACCGATTTACTCAATAGTGATCTGGGATCGGACCGTCCCACGGTTCTTCCGGGTGGTCGTAGAGGCAGAAGAAGATGCCATCGGGATCCTGGATGTACGTGATCCGATGCCCCTTCCGCGAGAGCCACATGTCCTCTTGCATGAGCTTCTGAAACTTCGGATCCGGGTTGAGTTTCCCGACCGCCTTCCGGTTGACCCAGAGCTTTCGAGTGGCCGGCAGGACACCTAGGCTCTTGAGTCGCTCGAGGGTCTCGGGCACGCTCTTCACGCGAACCTCGAAGTGGTCGAGTGCCTCGCCGGGAACGTAGGGGGCCCAGAACGGGCTCTCTTCGGCGTACCAGTTCAGTTCCACCCGTTGGCCGGAACGCCGGTCTCGGAACAGCACGTACTTGCCTTCGTCGTCCCCGCCCCGGTCGATTTCGTCGAGATCGAACACCTTCGTATAGAACTCGATCGACCGTTCGAGGTTCGTGACCCGAATGCCGACATCGCCGATCCACAGATCGGACATGGGCTCCTAGAAAACGAATCGAAACAAGAATCCACCGAGAGCACTTGCCGTGCCGATCGATTTGCGCGGGAAAATCACGGGACCGATCATACGCGTCCTGTTTGACGGCTAAGCCGCCAACGCACCACCGACGGGTGCTAGTGTGGCTATGGCGGTTAGTGGCGGCGGGCTGAACACGTCGCCCTTGCGGACTTCGTGCGTACACCCCCGCTCTATCAACGTCGTCGACTACGACGGCCATAAGATGCCTCGTCTTGAGGACGGTTTCCGGCTTAGATGCTTTCAGCCGTTATCCGTATAGCGCGTGGCTGCTGGGCAATGCCTTGCCAGACAACCCATACACTAGAGGCGCCGATCCCCCGTTCCTCTCGTACTTAAGGGACCTTCCCCTCAGGCATCAAAGCGCTTCCACCAAAAAGCAACAAACCTGTCTCACGACGG
>DATGWB010000169.1:0-3079 GCA_035299725.1 Thermoplasmata archaeon | reverse complement strand
TACACGTTCGCTTCCTTGCCTGCGCTGATCAGGCCCACGACTTCCGTCGCGAGGCCCGCGGACAGGATCGAGTCCACGACGGACCGGTAGTCCGGTTCCTCGAGGGACAGCTGCCCGGAATTGATTCGCCACTGGACGCTGGCGTCCAGGTAGGGGCGGTTCGGCATCGGTTTGCGTTGTTCTGTTCATGGAGGCGTTCACAAGGCGAGCGCACGAACGCCGGGACGCCGAATAGTCTCAGGCGGCTCCCGGCGCAGTTCCGAAAACGATGCAGGACATCATGCCGGGAACCTCCTGGTCGACTCGACCGTCCTGCGCGATGGTCGGTTCCACCTTCAACGTATCGGCGAGGAAATCGATCGGTCGCCGGTGGCTCCGCAGAACGGAGACCCTTAAGCTACGCCGCGCCTTAGGTCCGACCGAGGCCCTCGTCGTGGTCCAGATCACGCTCGTCGGCGAGAGGCAAGCGCACGTGGGCCACGAATTCGTCTACCGCGGGCCGCAGCCCGAATGCAAGCCGTGCAAGGTCCGCAGCGCGTGCCTCAACCAGGATCTCGGCCGCCGGTATCGGATCACGCGGGTCCGAGACGTCTCGCATCCATGCCTGCTGAACGAGGAACGCGCCCGGGTCGTCGAGGTCGAACGGATCGCGCCGGACTGCAGCCTCTCGGGCCGGGCCGGAGTCGAGGGGGCCGTCCTGGCGTACGAGAAGATCGTGTGTTCGAACGGCGCGTGTCCGAACTTCCGTCTCTGCCATCCCGTCGGTGTCGAGCCGGGGACGCGAATCCGGGTCCTCGAGGTTGGCCGGGAGCTCGAATGCCCGCTCGGCTATTCGCTCGTGTCCGCGAAGGTCTCGTACGGCAATTGAAGGGAACTCCGATGAAGGCGTCCCTCCCGAGGCGGATGACCCTCCACGCGATCGAGGCCGCGGCCCTCATCTTGGGGTACCGCGTGAAGCGCGAGCCGTTCGATGTCGTCGCGTTTCGCGCGCTGTACGACGGCAAGCGATTCCACATGCGCCTGGAGACCCACGGGCTCGAGCGCGTGCCGAAGGGATCGGAGATCGACCTGCACGTCGACTTCATGCGGGATGTTACGGCGTTCCACGGATCCAGGGCGGAGTCGGAGGAGATCGCGTTCGAGATGGCCCAGCTCCTCGGCGCCCTGAACGCCCAGGATCCCGAACGCAGCCGCCCGCGGGTGCGCTGCCCCGAATGCGGGAAGGAGTTCGGACAGGAGGCGTTCCGGGCGCACCGGAAGGTTGTCCACGGTCGCTAGACGATGTCCCTGCCGTACACGGTTCGACCGCCCGTCCGGAAGCCCATCGATTTCCAGAACGCGGCCGCGGTCGGGTTCGTCGGCGTCACTTCGAGGTCGATCCGCTCGACGCGCATCGCCTTGGCCTCTTCGAGGAGACGCGTCGCCAAGGCCCGCCCGACTCCCTTCCGACGCATCGCGGAATCGACGAAGAAGTCGTTCACGATGAGGAGCCGACCCTCCTCTGCGGACGGGGAATAAACCGCGAGAGCCACGCCGACGACCGCGCGCTTCTCCCGTGCGACCAGGATGACGCCGCCCACGCGATTGCGCATGACCTGTTCGACGGCCCAGGTGATCCGTTCGGGCCGCGGCTTCACGCCTTCGGAGGTGAGATAGGCCGCGATGAGCCGTTCCACGTCGAGGCGGTCCGTCGGATTCGCGCGCTCGATGAGGACCATCGGCCGCGGGCGACATCCCGCGCGCCTATAAGGATTGCTCCGCGGCCGCGAGGAGGTGCGATGAATCCACTTCCCGGGAGCCGCGAAGCAGTCCGTCGATCAGAAGAGCGTCACGCGAACGTTCTCCCCCTTCTCCAACAAATCGACGTTTGCGGGAATCTCGATGTAGCCGTCCGCGTGGGCCATCGACGTGATCGCGCCGCTCTCCTTGTACGCCGGGACCGCCTGTCCATCGACGACGCGGACCGTGTGGAACTCGACGCGACCGATCGTCGAGACGACGCGCTTCGCGAGCGGCACCTCGACGATCCGTTCGTGCGGCGGCGGCAAGCGCGCCATCCGTCGGAGCATCGGCGCGAGGATCATGTAGCAGTTGCTCAGGCAGGACGTCGGATAGCCGGGCATTCCAAGGACCGCTTTCCCGTCGACGCGCCCGAGGACCGTGGGCTTGCCGGGCTTCACCGCAATCCCGTGGAACAGGAGCTCGCCCATCGACCGCAGGACGTCGACGACGATGTCCTTCTCGCCGACCGAGGAACCGCCCGAGAACACGACGAGATCGTTCGCGAGCCCTTTTTTCAACGCGGCGCGGAGGGACTCGAGGCGATCCGACACGCGGCCCAGGGACACGGGCTCGCCTCCGTTCTCGCGGACGACGCTCGCCATCGTGTGCGAGTTGATGTCGTACACCTGGCCGGCGCGGATCGGTCTCCCGGGCGGCACCACCTCGTCGCCGGTCGTGAGAATCGAGACGCGAGGTCTGGCGTAGACGCGAGCGCGGGGCATGCCAATCGCCGCGAGCGCTCCGACTTTCGCGGGGGTGAGGACCTCTCCCTCGCCGACGACGAGCGATTTGCGGGCGATGTCCTCCCCGCGGCCGGAGACGTTCTCCCCCGGATGGACGGGCGAGTAGACCTTGACGAGATCCCGCTCGCGTTCTGTATCCTCGACCATGACGACCGCGTCGGCGCCCTTGGGGAGCGTCGAGCCGGTCGCTACTTCCGTGCAGCGCCCGGAGGCCACCCGCTTTCGCGGGACGCCGTCCGCGTAGAGTATCTCGATCCGACGGAGCGTCACGGGCTTGAATTTCCCCGCGCGAAACGTGTTGCGCGCGACGACGGCGTAGCCATCCATCGCGGCCCGGTCGGCGAGTGGCACGTCGATCGGCGAGCGAACATCCTCCGCGGAGACGCGACGGAGCGCGTCGAGGATGGGGACCGTTTCCTGCCGCTCGATCGGGCGGACGAGATCCATCGCGATGCGCATCGCCTCCTCGAGGGAGATGAGGGCCTTCAGGGGCCGCATCCCATGCTCTCCGTGCGGCCGGTCCTCGTGATCATGGACGCGGGTGGTCAATGGCC
>DATGWB010000168.1:0-4549 GCA_035299725.1 Thermoplasmata archaeon | reverse complement strand
AGGAGTTCAAAGTCCTTGCCGAATGTGCTGGGCGCGTCCGCGGCCTGTTCGGCAAAGTTCTTCGACTCGACGAAGTAGTAACCGACACCGAGTACACCGAGACCTACACTCATGAAGTCGATAATCGCAATCCCAAGGCCTTTGGGGGTGAAGAAGCTCGCAATCGCGAGCAGAAGGCCGACGAAGGCAAGCGCAAAGCCCTCCCATCTCTTTAGCAAGGTGAACTCTGCTGAGTACTTTACGAAGAGCAACGATAGCAGCGTCTTGGCCGTGTCGCCGACCTTGTCCACTAGGTCTGCGCCTTTATCGGACGCGGATACAAGCGATCCAGTGATTGAGTCAACCCACCCGACACTCTCCAAAATCGTCGAAAAGACCGCTGACGCCGCGATAGTGAGCGCAGTAACACCGATGCCCACAAGAATGTCGTTGACAAGTGAGTCGGAGACGATCTTGGTCACCAGATAGGATATTCCCATGGAGGAAACCGCGGCAGCAATCTCGGCGGCTCGGATGGCAACCGCCAACGCGAGGAAGACCAGAACGACGTTACCAATGCGGCCGACCGCACTCAGCAAAGCGTTCGACTGCTGGGGACCATTGCTGGTGACGGCCGTTTTCAAGTCATCGACTATGCCGCCGATCGAAGCTTGCCAGGCCATGTTGAGCATTTGAAGGTCGGCTCGAATCGCATTCTCAATCGCGGAGATGACAAGGCTCGCCAGCCACAATGTGACAGCCGTCAAAGCTTTCCCCGCCGCCCGCACCGCGCTCGCGACGGCCGCCGTGAAATTGCCAATCTGCTGCGCGAACCAGTTCCCGACTTGGCCCAGCACGGCCACGAGCATCCGGAAGGAGTTCACGGCGAGGACGATCGCGGACGTCACGAACGCCGTGGCGACGCTCACGAGGCCGTCCCAGACCTGCTCCCACCACGGTTTCGGCGTCGGCGGATCGCAGGACGACGTGCAAAACGTGTACGCCACGGAGATGCCCGTCAGGCCGGCTCGATAACCCACGAGCCGCACCACGCCGTCGGGAAGCGAGTAGAAGAGCAGGTCGTTCCCGAGGGCGATCCCTCGCTGAAAGGCGGTGCCTGTCGCATTCACGGTCAGGAGATTGAGGATGATCGAGACGTCCAGGGACGTGACGTTGCCGGTGAGGATCTCCTGGATGTCGTCCGCGTTCGTCCCGGCCGAGGTGGCGTTCTGGCGGAACGAGAGCTTGTCGAGCGGCGAGATCGGGTTGGATGCGTTGAGGTACTGATACAGGCGGGTATTGAAGAAAACGCTCCGCGGCACGAGGAACATGTCCGCCTGAGCGGGCCCGCAATAGCAGTGGAACGTGCTGTCGTACTCCGTCGCGTTCAGGAGGAGTGCGACGAAACGAGACTCGCCCGTGTACCGGCGGGAGAGGATGTTCCCCGAGGAGTCCGTCACGTTGTAAACGCCGGAGTAGTCGATTGGCACGATCAGATTCGCGCTCGCTCGGCTGGGGATGAGAGTCGTAATAGTGACGCTGAGCGGGTTCGCGTACATGGGCGTGGTGCCGGAGCAGCCGCTCAGGCTGTAATTCGTCGACTGGCCGGGCGATTGGAGGGAGTACGCCAGGTTCACGGTCGGATCGTTCACGCAAGTTGGCACGCCAGCCACGTATTCGGTGTGGGAGCCGACGACGATGGGCACCTGGTTGTTGTACCCGCGTGTGTCGTAGGACCACGCTGCGAAGCTCACGACGACGCTCGTGGAGTCGTCCGGGACGTTCACGGACAGGCGGTGCCCCGGATACGTGAACAGGGTGAAGAAGTCCGTCGTGGTCCACGAGCCGCTCGCGGAGCTGAGGGCGGGCGTGTACGTGTTGTTGCCGAGGATCGACGCCTCCACGAAGGGGTGGGGCGTGCCGCCGTTATGGGAGTCCGAACCAGTGACGACGATCGAGTTGATCGACACCTCGACGAAGAGGTCGCCGAGGGGCGCGCGGTCCCTTCCGTCGGGGACGCCGTCCCGATCCGTGTCCGCCCGCGCCGGATCCGTGTGGAATCCGTTCGTATCGTTCACGATCGTCGACCCAGACCAGGACCAGCCGTTGACCTCGACTGCGTCGGGTATGCCATCGCCGTCGGTATCGGCCTTCCACGGATTCGTCGCAAATCCGTCGTGGCCGAGGTTGACCTCCTCGGAGTCGTTCAGGCCGTCTCGGTCCGTGTCCGCGCGGTTCGGCAATGTGTGAACCGTGATTTCCAGTTGGACGTACTCGATCTGGCCCTTCTTCCCGTCCGAGGAGCCGTCCCAGGCGATCAGGTAGGCGTTCGCCTGCGACGCGATCAGGGTCGCCCGACTCAGGCCGAGTTGGAACAGGTCGTACGAAGTGAAATTGTTCGACTGACCCGCATTGCTTCCCGACGATTTTAGGGCGAACGACTGGAGGCTCTTGCTCCCGCTTCGGAAGTACACGTTGTCGCTGACTTGGCCCATGTCCGGATGCGTCAGCCCGACCATCGCAACCGCCTTGCTGATCGCCCAGGCCGGAGCTCCGAGGGAGATCCCCGCGGAGTCCGTGGTCTTGCTCGACCCGTCGGGGATCGGATAGCGTGACGGGGTCTTCACGGTGTACGTGTACATCTCCTGACCGTCCGCCAAGCCGTCAGCATCCGTGTCGGTCGAGTTCGGATTCAGCTGGATTCCGTGAGGCCCGGAATCGGCGACGGTCCAAGCGCTCGCCGCGGAGTTCATGAGGGTGAACTCGTCCAGGGCGACGGAGAGATGTGCTTGGCCTTCCGAGTATCCTAGGGTCA
The DNA here is from genome assembly GCA_035299725.1 of Thermoplasmata archaeon. Classification (GTDB taxonomy): domain Archaea; phylum Thermoplasmatota; class Thermoplasmata; order RBG-16-68-12; family RBG-16-68-12; genus RBG-16-68-12. The sequence continues at coordinate 1,755 of DATGWB010000168.1, read as the reverse complement.
CTGAATTAGTGGTGCTCTGGAAAGTGGCGGAGCCGGTCCAAGAGGCCACGAGGATGCCGTCCAGATACAGGTTGAGGGCGCTGCCCGTCGCGGTGGCGGTGATCCTCACCCATCGGCCTAATGCGACGGGTAACGGCGAGGCGATTGAGGCGACCTTGTACGCGGACCAGCGGACGAGTCCGTCGGAGCTGACGTTGAGGTAGAACGATCCTTTCCGGCCCACGATCGACGCGTCACCCAAGGGATAGGCGGTGAGGGAGACATAGACGTCCAGGCTGACCCCGGAGGTGATCGAAAGGGTCGACGGGTTCGCGAGCGAAATGCCGTCGGCGCCCGCAAGGGACCGGGCAAGGCCGGCCCGACCCTCGACGACGGTCGTCCCGGTGATGGACCCGGAGTGGGATCCGCCCGCGAAATCGAATAATTGGCCCGAAGACGTCAGCGTCTCGAAATCGAGTCGCGTAAGGTACGAGGCGGCGCTCGTCACATTGTACGTCGCGTTGACCTCGGCCCTCGAGATCGGCCGGTCCCAAACCTGAACCTCGTCGAGGTAGCCCTTGAAGGACATGTTGTAGCCGGATGTCGTCGACCATTCCCGGCTGCCGATCGTCACGTCGTGGGTGTTCGTTGTGATGGGCGGGACGCCGGAGGTCGCGGCGGGGGCGTTGCCGTTCACGTAAAGGCTGAGGGTTCCCCGAGCCGGGTCGTAAACCGCCGTGACGAGATACCACGTGTTCGCGGCAATCGTCGTGCCGCTGGTGACCTGATGGGCCGGGCTGTTGACGTACGCGCGGAAAACCTTGTTGTTGCCGCTCGCCACGATATCCAAGACGAACGACGCGGAGGTTCCATACCCCTTCGCGACAATCGCCGAGCCAGCGATTTGGGTTGTCGTCGTCAGATCGACCCACGCCGTGATTGAGAAGCCGTCTGTGAGGTTCAGCCAAGGAGCCGATGGGACCTGGATGCGGTTCGCCGAACTGCCCGTTGTCCCATTGAAGAGGATGGACGCTCCGACCTTGCCGGTCGAGGACGTCTGGACGTACTTCAAGTTCCCGTCGGCGCCGTTGCCGCTAAGGTCTCGGATCACGATGCCGGACGAAAGGGTCGCCATGTCGTAGTACAGAACCCGGTGGTCGAGGACGCCCTGGATCTCCTGCAAATCGGGAATGCCGTCGGCGTCGGTGTCGGGAGACGTGGGTGACGTGGTAGCCGTGATCGTCTTCAGGGTGCCGTTCACGGGGATCGTCATCGTCCGCGAGGTCACCTCGACGTTGTCGGGGATGCCGTCCGCGTCCGTGTCCATGACCGTCGGGTTGGACCCATACGTGTTGACCTCCGCACCATCGAGCAAAGTGTCGCCATCCGTGTCCGCGACGGTCGGATTCGTGGTCATGCGAGCCGTCACGTTCATCGGACCTGCGAAGGCGAAAAACTCGATCGTGTCCGCGGGGGCGCTCCCGGATTGTTCGCGATAGACCACCGTGCTGATGTTCGTGACGGACTTCAGCCGGAGTCCGATATTCTTGTTACCGCCGGACGCCTCGCCTTGCATCCATGCGAGGATGAGAGGGGCCTTCGCGAACGCCGCGGGGTAGGTCCAGGTGCCCGTCGTCCCGGAAACATAGACCTCGGCGCGGGTCCACGTGGCGAGGGCGTTCGGATTCGCCTGAGGGACAATCGCGACGTATCCCACCGTTTCCGTGCCGTGGCTCGTCGAGGAATTCGCGTTCAGATACACCGCGAACGAACTCG
>DATGWB010000167.1:0-5515 GCA_035299725.1 Thermoplasmata archaeon | reverse complement strand
GCCGTGTACATCATGATCCTCCCCGCGATGGGGATCATCTCCGAGGTCATCCCGCGGATGAGCCACAAGCCCATCTTCGGGTACAAGGCGATCGCCCTGTCGACCGTCGCGATCGGGTTCCTCTCGTTCGGCGTCTGGGTCCACCACATGTTCACGACGGGCATCTCGATCTCCGCGCGCCTCCCGTTCATGGTCATCACCCTGGCGATCGCGGTGCCGAGCGGCATCAAGATCTTCAACTGGATCGCCACGATGTGGGGCGGGGCGATCGAGCTCAAAGCGCCGATGCTCTTCGCGATCGGCTTCGTCACGATGTTCGTCATCGGCGGAATCAACGGCGTCTTCCAGGCGCCGATCCCGCTCGACTATCCGCTCCAAGACACCTACTGGGTCGTCGCCCACCTCCATTACGTCCTCTTCGGCGGCACGATCCTCGGCGTCTTCGCGGGCTTCTACTTCTGGTTCCCGCGGATGTCCCGTCGCATGTACTCCGAACGGCTGGCGCGTTGGCATTTCGCCTTCACGCTGATCGGCATGAACCTCGTCTTCTTCACGATGCACTTCCTCGGCCTCGAGGGCATGCCGCGCCGCGTCTACGACTACCCGCCATCCATGTGGACCTTGAACTGGCTCGAGACGGCCGGGGCGTTCATCCTGGGATTCGGCCAGCTGATCTTCGTCGCCAATGTCGTGTGGACCTTCGTGAAGGGCCCGGTCTCGGATCCGGATCCCTGGGGAGAGATCCCGGGACAGCAGCACGAGATGCGAGTGCCCGGCGTGCCGGTGTACGCGATGCCGATCCTCGGTGTGGCGAACGGAGGAAGTCGCGAGGGGACTACCGAGGCAACGGGACCGACTCGAGGTCCCTGAGGATGTCGGTCGCGAGGCGCGTGGCCGTCTCGTAGTCGCCGCCCTCGAACGCGGCGCGGGCTTGCTTCAACACCTTCCGGATCTCGCTGACGTTCCGTCCGGTGTCGCGGGCTCGCTTCGCGGTCTCGAGGGCTTTCGTCATCCGCTCGAGTGCGTCGGCACGGGAGACGCGGGGCTTCGACTCGCTCGGTTCCTCCTCGAAGATGTCGTCCCGCAGCGGCTCCATCGGAGGGGCCGGGGGCGGAGCTTGAGCGGCCGGCGGTCGGGGAGGCCGCATCTCCGTGGCCTGGGCCGAGGGCGGAGGCGGGGCTCTCGTCTCCGTTTCTTCGGGGATCTCGATGCCGCTCGCCTCGAGTGCCGCGCTGATGAACTTCTCCGCCTCGAGGAGGCTCTTCTCCTTCACCGCGAGTTTCTCGCGTTCCGAGGCGAGGCTGTACAGTTCCTCTTTGAGCGTGGTCTGCAAGTCGACGAAGGAGTCGTGTTGCGCGGCGGATTCCTTCTGGCGGGCGTACATCTCCTCGCTGATCTTGAGCATCTCCCGCTCGCGCGCTTCCATGGAGTTGAGCCGCTCGTTCTGGAGCTTGATCAGTTCCTCTTCGCGCTTTGCCAGCTTGCGGTCGCGGTCCGCCATCCCGCGCTCCATCACCGTGAGCCGATCGATCGTGTCGGCGAGGGCGCGCTCGCGCTGCGCGGACAATTCCTCGCGCTCGACGAGGGCCTGGATCTTCCGTTCCGAGTCTTTCAGGTGGTCCGTGAGGTCATGCTCCAGGCGCTTCACCTGCTCCTCGCGGTCCTTGACTCCCTTCTCCCGCTCGTTCAGCGTGCGGGCCCAGTCTCGGACGCGCTGCTCCTCGGCGGAGGCCTTGTCCCGTTCCATCCGCATGCCCGCGATGTCCTTGTCCATCGACGTGCGGGCCGCGATGACCTGGTCCCTCTCCTGGGCGAACTCGTCCCGCTCGGACTTGAGGCGGGAGGCTTGATTCTCAAGCGCCGCGCTCCGGGCGTCGAGCTCCGCACGGAGCGTGTCCTGCTCCTTCTGGCGGGCATCCAAGATGTTCTTCGTTTCCCTCAGCTTCGAGGCCTGAGCCTTCACGGCGTCGAGGAGGACGGGGGAGGGCTTGTCGCTGGCCATGTTCGGTCACCGCCTGTTTCCAGGCAAAACGAACTGGTGCATCCGACGCTATATAAGCCGTCGTCCGCGGGAATCAAGCGTGAGAACAAAAGTTCCACCGGAGAGAAAGACCGAAGCCGCGTGATCGTGTCCGTCCGAGCGATCAAAGGGGCGCATCGACTCGTCTCGGCCGTTGCGGTCTCGCGAGACCCGATTCTCGCCCCTCCATCCGTTTGTCAAGATTCGTCAGACAAACGAAAGACATTTATAGCATTATTGTCGTGCAGCCGTCAGCACGCCTCCATGCGGGGGCGCAGCGAAGGGATGGAACATGCCTGCACTCAAGCAGATCTCGTTCGAGTACGCGCGGCAGATCGCCGCGGTGAAGGGCCTCCAGCCGAGCAAGGTTCGGGGCACGACCACGCTGCGGTTCACGAAGGGCGGCAGCGAGAAACTCCAGGTCATCACCTGGGATGAGTTCGAACGGACCGCCAGCGGCCGCGACCTCGCCGTCTACGAGAGCGGCGGCTGGATGAAACTGATGCGAAAGCACTAGGCCGTCGTCGGCTCGGGGAGGACCATGGTGGACCTGGCGTTCGGCGCCACCGCCATGGCCTCCATCTTCGCGATCGTCGATCCGCTCGGGGTGGTGCCGTTCTTCTCCGTCCTCACGGAGGACATGAACGCGGCGCAGAAACAGAACATCATTTCGAAGGCGTGCCTGACCGCGACGATCACCCTCGGCGTGTTCGCGGTGTTCGGCCAATGGATCTTCGCGGGATTCGGATTCACGATTCCCGCGTTCCGCATCGCGGGCGGCATCGTGCTCTTTGGCGTCGCGTTTGAGATGTTGCGCGGCGAGCGGTCCCGCACGCGCCTCACCCAACAGGAACGCGAGGAGACGCTCGAGCGGGACGAGGTGGCCGTCGTCCCCCTGGGCATCCCCCTCCTGGCAGGGCCCGGCGCGATCACGACCGTCATGATCTTGATGTCATCTCCCGCGACCGCGCCGGAGGACAAGCTGTTCGTGTTCGCCGGCATCCTCGCGTCGGTCCTCGCCACGTACCTCCTCTTGCACAACGCCGACCGGATTTTCCGACGAATCGGGCGAGCGGGCACACGCGCCGTCGGCCGCGTGATGGGGCTCCTGATCGCCGCGATCGCGGTGCAATTCGTCATCGACGGCATCCTCGAGGTGGCGCGGACTCACGGAGTCCTTCTCTCGTAGAACCCCCATGTGCTTTTATGCGCGACCCAGCATGCGGTCCGCATGACGGTGGAGGAGCAGGTCCTCGCACGGATCCGGCCGCCCCCGGAGGAAGAGGCCCGGATCGAAAAGGTCGTCCGCGAGCTCCTGGATCACCTCCGGGCCACGTTGGAGGCGAACGGCTGGGAGGCGAAACCGTTCCTCGCGGGTTCCGTCGCGAAAGGCACGCACCTCACCGGGACCGAGATCGACGTGTTCGTCGCGTTCCCGCCGGATCTCCCGCGCGCGGATCTCGAGGAACGCGGCTTGGCGTTGGGGAAGCTCCTTGAGCGAGGCGCCCACCTCTACGCCGAGCACCCGTACACCCGTGGGTGGTACGGCGGCTTCGAGGTCGAGATCGTCCCCTGTTACCGGATCACCGACGCGACCCAACGGATGAGCGCCGTCGACCGCACGCCGCTCCATGTGGACTACGTCCTGGGACGGGTCAAAGACGGCCAGACCGACGAGATCCGCCTGCTGAAGGCGTGGGCGGAAGGCATCGGCGTCTATGGCGCGGAGGCGAAGATCCTCGGCTTCAGCGGCTACCTGTGCGAGCTCCTCGTCCTGAGGTACGGCACGTTCCACGACGTGCTCGAAGGGAGTCTCGCATGGCGCCCGGGGATCGTCCTCGAACTCGACCGGCAGGCCGCGCGGACGTTCCCGGAGCCGCTGACCGTCGTGGACCCCGTCGATCCGAACCGGAACGTCGCGAGCGCGGTGAGCGTCGAACAGCTCGCCACGTTCGTCCACGCGGGCCGCGAATACCTGGCCCGCCCGAGCGAGCGGTTCTTCTTCGCGCGGCCCCTGAAGCCGCTATCGCTCTCGAAGCTCCGGGCGATGGCGAAGAAACGGGCCGGGGGCCTGCTCGCGATCTCGGTTCCCGCGCCCTCCGTCACGGAGGATGTCTTGTACCCGCAGCTCCGGAAGGGACACCGGGCCTTCCTCGACTTGTTCCATCGGCACGCGTTCGAGGTGTTCGATTCGCGGTTCGACGTCGCCGGCAAGGAAGCGATTTTCCTGTTCGAGTTCGCCGTGGACTCGCTGCCGCGGGTGTCAAGACACCTGGGCCCTCCGGTGTGGGTGAAGAACGCGAAAGAATTCCTCGACAAGTGGCAACGGAGCCCGAAGACGATCGCCGGTCCGTTCGTGCAGGGAGAGCGCTGGGCGGTCGACGTGGCGCGCGAGGCGACCTCGGCCTCCGCCATGGTGAAGTCGAGGTGGCGGGAGCTCAGCATCGGCAAGGATCTCGAGAAAGCCGCCCACCGATCGTTGCGGATCTATGCGGGTGCGAGCGCCCTCCGTGCGGGGTACGCAGAGGCGTGGACCCGCGTGTTCGACAAGCGGTTTCCCTGGGAACGCTAGGGCGTCGCCACGATGTGGAATGCGATACCGGCAAGGCGGCCGCTCGTGTCGATCGCGACAATCGAGATGTCATAGTCGGACGTGGTCCACGGGAACGTCGCGTTATACGTGCCACCCAGGTAGGACTCCTGCCGGTGGCCGGCACACTGGTTCGACCCCGTGACCAGAGTCGGGGTCACGTTGTACGGCGACTGCGCGTTCGGTGCGACCGTCACCTGCACGCTGCGGAGGCCGACGTTGTCGGACGCGCGGAACAGGATGTAGAGGGAGTTGTTGCTCGCCCCCATGCTGAATGACGTTGAGGTCGCGTCGTGGCAGAGCAACGATCCGGGATAACCTGCGTGATACGGCGAGATGGAGATCCCCTGGATCGTCGGGTCCGTGTGGTCGCTGAACGGCGGATTCAGGAGGATGATCCAGAACGCGAGCCAGCTGAAGAAATACGTGAACCCGTGGCCGATCCAATCGCGTCGTTTGAACGGTTCCGTCTTGATGCCGATGAGCGGGAAGACGAAATACATCCCGAAGCCCACCGCGATTCCCGCGAAGAACGCGAGGACCGGGAGGACGGAGTAAAGGGCAAACGCCACGAGCGCGCCGATGACGGCCCACCCGATCGTCGCGACGGCCGCGCGAGCCCCTTCGAGCTCCTGCCGCATGTAGCCCACTTCGTCGAAGTCAGGCGCGACCCAATCGGGTTCGTCTTCCTTGCGCTTCCGGCGGGCCATTGGGCGGTCGGAAGCAGGGGGCGCTTCAAAAACCTTCGCTCACGATGACGTTCCGCGCCGCATGTCTCGCATTCAGGAGTGGCCCTTCGCCATGGTCTCGAGGACGTGAAGGGCCCAGCCGTGGTGTGCCACTTCTCCCCGGGGAGGCAATTTCCTGAGCTCGAACCACTTCGCATCCGCGAGCGCGTTCGATGT
>DATGWB010000166.1:0-7574 GCA_035299725.1 Thermoplasmata archaeon | reverse complement strand
AGTGTCCCACGCCGATCCCGTATCCGTCCCCATCGCCTCCCGTGACGATGACCTGGAGATCCGGATTCGCGAGCTTCACGCCCTCCGCCACCGGGAGCGCCCGGCCGTGAATCGCATGGAACCCATACGTCGAGAGGAAGTGCGGCAAGTTGCTTGAGCAGCCGATGCCCGAGACGATTACGAGGTTCCAGGGCTCGAGCTGGAGCGTGTGAATCGCCATCTGGAGCGCCCGAAGGACCGCGAAGTCCCCGCACCCCGGACACCAGGTCGGCTTCGTCTCGGACTTGTACGTGTCCATCTCGAACTCGAGTTTCATGCGACCGCCTCCAGGATCTTGTCCGCGATGTCTCTCCAGGTGAAGGGCTCGCCGTCGTACTTCCCGAAGAAGTGGTCCGGCTTGTAGCCGGTCTCCGAGCGGAGGAGCCGCGTGAACTGGCCCGTGTAGTTGCCCTCGATGGCGAGGCTCTGTTTCACGTTCTTGAGGATAGCGAGCGTCGCGTCGGCGTGGAACGGGAACAGGGTCGGGAACTCCAAACTGTTCACGCGGATGCCACGTCCCTCGACGTTCTGGATCGCCTCGTGGGCGGCGCCCCAGGTGGACCCCCAGTGGATCAACGTGAGGTCCGCGTCCTCGGGTCCCCAGAGCTCCGGGGGCGGCGTGTCCTTCCGCAGACCGTCGAGCTTCCGCATCCGCTTCTCGTGCATCCGATTGCGCTCCGCCACGTACTCCGGAATCCCGGCGAGCACGTCGGAAATGAGCTCGCTGTCCTCCATGTGCTCGTCCGTCGCGGCGACGAACTGAAATCCTTTCATGCCCGGAATCGCCCGCGGACTCACGCCGCTCTCCGTGATCCGGTAGCGCTTGAAGTCCTTCACCTCGGCCCCGTTCGCGGCGGACATGCCGCGGACGATCGGCACGTTGAAGTCCGGCTTCTCGACCGTGCGGTAGCCTTCGCCCAGGTAGAGATCCGAGATCACGATGATCGGCGTCTGATAGATTTCCGCGAGGTTGAACGCCTGCGCGGTGAGCCGGAAGCATTCTTCCGGGTTGCGCGGCGCGAGGATCGCGCGGGGCCAATCTCCCTGGCCGGCACCGAGGGCGAGGTTCAGGTCCCCCTGTTCCGTCTTCGTCGGCAATCCGGTCGACGGACCGCTGCGCTGCACGAGGATCGCGACCAACGGCGTCTCCGTCATCCCAGCCTGGCCGATCGCCTCGACCATCAGCGAGAATCCGCCGCCGGACGTAGCGGTCATCGAGCGCACCCCCGCGAAGCCCGCGCCGACCGCCATGTTCATCGCGGCGAGCTCGTCCTCGACCTGCTTGACCACGACGCCGTGCGGCGGGCCGTGGGAGGCCATCCAATGGAGGATCGACGACGCCGGCGTCATCGGATACTGCGCGAGGAACTTCACGCCCGCGGCGAGCGCACCGAGGCAGATCGCTTCGTTCCCGGTCATCAAATACTTGGGCTCGTTGGGATACGGCAGTCCGAAGTTCAGCGAACCGCCCATCTCCACGACCGCATCGCCCCCGAGCTTCGCGGCCTGGATGTTCTGCTGAACGATCTCCGGCTTCTTGTCTCCCCAAATGTCCTTGAACGCGCTCTCGACGTGCCGGAAGTCCATGTCGAACAGCCGGACGGCCGCGCCGAGGGCGACGGTGTTCCGCATCAGCGCGTTCGGGGAGATGCTCTGGGCTTTCTTCCGCAGCGGTATCCCAAGCAGGCGGACCTTCTCCCGGATTTTGCTGGGATCCGGTTTCGTGCCATCAGTGTCGTAGACGATCGCCCCGCCTTCACTGACTTGCCCTTGGTGCACGTCCATCGTCTGCTGGTTCAGGCACACGACGACGTCCGGGTCAACTCCATGAGAAAGGACCGGATCGAGGCCACCGCGAATCTGAGTCCAGACATGACCACCGCGGATCACGCTCTGATACGACGAGTAGGTCCAGGTGTGCAGCCCGCTACGCGCGCTGATCTTCGCGAAGCTCTCCGCGGTCGACGAGACGCCGTCTCCAGCGGCGCCGCCAATGCGAAAGACAAGGTCTCTCTTCGCCATCCGGAATCCCCCGCGTGGGCTCAGTAGTTCTCGGGTTCCTCCCATCAACGCCGTCCGAATTTAATATACTCTCGCATCGGACGGCGTCCCAATCTAATTGAGTAGGTGCCTAAGAACAAACGGCCGGATTCCCGACCGATCTTCGGTCCAGAGCCTTCAGGCCGCACTATCTGTTGCCGCGCGCTCTCACGGGATCGACAGACACTCAGGCACGTGGGCTCAACTCCGTATTCGCTCTTCTGAACCCGTCGGAGCATCGTCCTGAAATGACCGATGCCAGACTCCATGGCGAGGATACGTTCATAGTTGATGCATCCATACAACTGGTGTTTTCGTCCTCGGGGGGACGTGGAGATCGATGGCAATGAGAAGCGCACCGGCTCTCGTCGTAGCCGGGTTATTCATGCTTGCCGGTTTCCATGTCGTGGAGATCCCCACGAGTCCCTTCGGGCTTCTGGGCGAGGTGAGGGGAGGGGAGAACCGATCGCTCGACGGTGCCGCATCCCCCGCTCCGGCACCCGGTTCCGGAGGCGGCACTGTCGTCGTGACGGTCCCTGTTGGGAGCGGCCCCTTTGGTGTGGCGTATGACAGCGGAAATGGGTACATCTACGTGGCGAACCAAGGCACGAACTATGTCAGCGTGATCAGCGGAACCGAAGTCGTGGGGACGGTTCGGGTCGGGAACGGGCCTGGTGGCGTGGCGTATGACGGCGGAAATAGGTACGTCTACGTGGCGACCCCTGGCTCGAACAACGTGAGCCTGATCAGCGGGACGACAGTGGTGGGGACGGTTCGGGTCGGGACCAGTCCGTGGGACCTGGCGTATGACGGCGGAAATGGATACGTCTACGTGGCGAACACTGGCTCGAACAACGTGAGTGTGATCAGCGGGACGACAGTGGTGGCGACGGTGCCCGTTGGGAGCGGTCCGATTGCCGTGGGATACAATAGCGGGAACGGGTACGTCTACGTGGCGAACCAAGGCTCGAACAACGTGAGTGTGATCAGCGGAACCACAGTGGTGGGGACGGTTCCGGTCGGGACTAATCCCGTTGGTGTGGGATACAGCAGGGGAAACGGGTACGTGTACGTGGCGAATTTTTACTCACACAGCCTCAGCGTGATCAACGGAACGACCGTGGTGGCGACGGTTCGTGTCGGTGACTATCCTTTCGGCGTGGGATACAACAGCGGGAACGGGTACGTCTACGTGTCGAACATTGGCTCGAACAACGTGAGCCTGATCAGCGGGACGACAGTCGTGGGGACGGTTCCGGTCGGCGGCGCTCCCCACGGCGTCGGGTATGACAGTCGTAACGAGTACGTGTACGTGGCGAATTTTGGCTCGGACACCGTGAGTGTGTTCTCCACGATCACACCACCCCTCGTGACGTTTACGGAGTCGGGGCTACCGTCGGGGACCCCGTGGTCCGTCACTCTGCACGGTGCATCCGACAGCTCCACCACGACGACGATCATGTTCTCAGCGCCGAATGGGACGTACTACTTCGCGGTCGGGGGCATCTCCGGGTATACCGCCTCCCCCGCCTCGGCCCCGGTCACAGTGAACGGGACGCCCGTCCACGTCGCAATCTCCTTCAGTGTGACCAAGTATGCAGTGACCTTCAATGAAACGGGCCTCCCGTCGATGACCTCGTGGACCGTGACGCTGGGTGGTGCCAGGCAGAGTTCGACCGCCGGCAACATCACCTTCATTGAACCTAACGGGACCTACTCGTTCTCGGTCGGACCAGTCGCCGGGTATGCGGTTTCTCCCGCGTCAGGGAATGTCAGCGTGAGCGGGAAGGCAACGAACGAAGCCATTTTCTTCAACGCGGTTTTCCTCGGCCTCCCTGCCATGCGAGGGTATGCGTTGCTAGCCGTCATTGTGATGTTAGTGGTTGCCGTTGGTGTCGTGGTCGCCTTGGGGCGGGTTAGTCGGAAGAGGCGGGTCCCTCCAAGTCCGCCCTAACGACAGGTGTTGCCAAGGCACGATGTTGTTCGATCGATCGCCTGGGCAACTCTGTAATGGGCGATCTAGTTGGCCGCTATCCAAACTCGCGCCAACGAGCCGCCCGTCGAGAGCCGCTTTCTTAGGTGAGCTTGAATTGGGTTGGATGGGCCATCGGCTCCAAGATACTCTTGCATCTATAGAAGCCGGAGCACACCGGTCGCCTGGCACAATCCTTTAGGTCCTCCCGACATTCCCGACGCGAACGACGTGCGAGCCGTCCCCGATCTGCCGAATCACCCGAAGCCCCTCGGTCCTTACTCTCATTGCGTCGTCGCGAACGGGTTCGTTTTCATCTCGGCGCAGGCGCCGGTTGCTCCCGGGGCAAAAGCGGGCGAATGGGCCGCAGTCGACATCGCGGGCCAGACGAGACAATCGTTGAAGAACATCGCCTCGATCCTGGAGGAACTCGGGTTGACGATGGCTTCGGTGGTCAAGACCACGGTCTTCCTCACAGACCCCGCGGATTTCCAGACCATGAACGAGGCGTACAAGGAGTTCTTTGCGGAAGAGCCGCCCGCGAGGTCCACGGCGAAAGTCGGGATCGGGAGTCCGGGCCTGAAGGTTGCAATTGAGGCGGTCGCCGTCTACGAGCCGAAGCAGGAAGAGTGATTCGAGAGGCCGTCACCGCGGGCCGAGTGTGAGCCGCTGGAATGCCTGGCTTCTACGAAGCCGAGCCTGAGCGATTCGCCACGGTGGCCGTTCCGTCAACCCGGAAGAGCAAGCATTTGACTTCTCTGCCGTCCGGGGACGGATACATTTCCGGTTCCACGGGCTCATAGAGCCGGACGACCGTTGTGCCGTCGGTCAGAGCGACCGCCTGGACGCCTTTCAGGCTCCGGACATCCTCCTTCTCAAGACCGACGAGTTCCTGGATCCGTTGGACGTCGGTCGTGCCCTGGACGATAATCGTCCGCTCTCCCTCCGTCGTCAGGCTGACGCCGTCACCGAAGGTCCCGTAGTACTTCCCCGTGAGAAGAAACTCGAGGTCCTCCGCGACTTCCTCGGCACTCCATCCGCACGGCTCGAACGCGACCGGGCACCGGGGGTGGAATCGACACGCGAGGGGCGGGACGATCAGATTGGGTGGATCTCCCCGGAGGATCGATCGGGTCTTCGTCTCCCCGATGGCCGGGACCGAGGACATCAGCGCCTTCGTATACGGATGCTGGGGATCCCGCAGCACCTTGGCCTTGGCTCCCCACTCCATGATCTTGCCCGCATACATGACGTACACATACTCGGCGAGGTACGCGACAACGGCGATGTTGTGCGTGATCAGGAGCATGCTCATTCCGTACTTTTCTCGGAGGCCGCGGAGCAGATTGAGGATCTGTGCTTGAACGGACACATCGAGCGCCGAAGTCGGTTCGTCGAGGATGAGGAGTTTCGGGTTGGTCGAGATTGCGCGGGCGATGGCGACTCGTTGCCGCTGGCCTCCCGAGAGTTCGTGCGGGTACCGGTCCTCGAAGAACTCCGGAAGACCCACCTCGTGAAGGAGTTCTCGCGCGCGGATCTCAGCTTCCGCTCGAGTGCAGAACCGCGTCGAGAGCATCGGCTCGCTGATGATCGTCGAGAGTTTCATCCTCGGATTGAGGGAGGAGTACGGATCCTGGAACACGATGTTCACCAGCCGCCGCACCGCGCGAAGTTCGGATGAAGACCGCCGCAGGAGAGAGAACCGGTCGGCGATTTCGTCGAGTCGCTCCGTGGCACCCGCCGCCCGCGCCTTCTCGTACTCGGCCAGCTCCGAGTCGGGGATGTCGAAGAGGACCTCTCCATCCGTCGCGTTCAACAGCCGGATGAGGCAGCGACCAATCGTGCTCTTGCCCGATCCGCTCTCCCCGACGAGGCCGACGACCTGTTCGTTTTGGATCTTCAGACCGACGTCCTCGACCGCCTTGAGAGAGGTCGTCGTTCGGAAGGCCCCACGGACGGGGAAGAACTTGCTGAGCCCATAGGCCGCGATCATCATGCTATTTGCCCTCGTACAGCCAGCACGCGACAAGCTGATCGGTGCCTTGCTGAAAGTCGACTGGCACGACGGAGTTGCACTTCTCGAAGGCGAACGGACAGCGGGGATGGAAGGCGCATCCGCTCGGAGGGTCCCGCATGTCCGGAACCTCCCCTTTGATCCCTTCGACCGACTTCCCCTCTAGTGTCGGAATTGCGGAGATCAGCTGCTGCGTGTACGGATGCAGGGGTTTCTGGAGGATCTCCGCCGTCGGAGCGACCTCGACGATACGTCCCGCATACATGATTGCGATTCGGTCCGAGACCTCAGCGAGTACGGCAAGATCATGGGAAATCACGATGAAGGACGCGCTGACGGAGGTCCGGATCTGCTTGACGAGCTCGAGAATCTGCGCTTGGACCGTCACGTCCACCGCGCTGGTCGGTTCGTCCATGATAACAATTTCGGGGTTGTTCGCGAGTGCGATTGCGATGACGACGCGCTGACGCATTCCTCCAGAGAGCTCGTGAGGGAACATCTTCACGACCCGCTCGGCGTGGTGGATGCCTAGGGAGGTGAGGACCTCGCGCGCCTTGCGGATTCCCTCTCTCACGAGGATGCGACGCACGATCTTCGAGAGGACCGGAACACGGGCGAAGTGAGGAGGAATCGATCCGGTCTTCGCTACGGTCTCGGTGATGTTCCGCTCCCACGGCTTCATCGGTGGGCTGGCCAGGGAGCGAATCGCCTTCTCCTTTCGCGAAACATGGATGTCCTGACGCCTCCAGATAAAGAGAGCCTGCTCCTCGAGTCCGACGAGGTCGTGATCCGCCGCGAATTTCCGCAGGGCCGACTCGTCGCCGCGGCTGGCTCCCAGGAGCGCGAGGAGCTCCCGCATGAGTTGGGGCGTCGCCTTCGTGCGCGCGATCACCCGACGCGCGAGCAGCCCTGGGTCATGGATGTAGATGGTCTCGGCGACTTGGAATCCAACCGACAGGACCGGGTTCAGGCTCGTCATGGGCTCTTGAAACACCATCGAGATTCGTCGTCCGCGAATCGGAGTCATCGCTTTGCCGACGCGACGGAGGACCCGCTCATGTTGTCTCGGTTTGAAGCGGTCCCCGGCGCGTTCCGCATACGCTCGCGAGAGGTTCACGAGGTCTTTGTTGTCGAAGACCACCTGGCCACCGGCGATCGCAGCGTTCCGCGGAAGGAGAGACATGACGGCGAGCCCCAGCGTGGTTTTCCCACACCCGCTTTCACCCGCGATGCCCAAAACCTCTCCGCGTCGGAGCGCGAGGTCGACGCCATTCAGGGCCTTGTAAATCCCCCGTCGGGTGTGGAACTGGACGTGAAGATCGCGAATGGCGAGTGCGTCCGGCACGCTAGCTCCGTCTCCGCGGATCGATGACGTCGCGGAGGCCGTCGCCCATCAGGTTCACGGCCAACGCGAACAGCGTGATGACGGCTCCCGGCACGATCACGGTCCACCAGTAGCCGAAGGGGGCCAGGTCCAACCCGATGTTCGCGATGACCCCGAGCTCGGGG
>DATGWB010000165.1:0-2404 GCA_035299725.1 Thermoplasmata archaeon | reverse complement strand
TCCGTAGATCGGCGCGAGGTGGCGCATGCGGAGCATGGCCTTCATCGCATCGATCGGACGCGCGTAGCTCATGCCCGGAATCGCGGAGACCAAATCGTCCATGCTCCGGCCGTGGTACGCGAGCACGCGGACGCCCTCGAGGCTCAGGAGCGACGGGTTCCCCGCAAAGATCACGTTCGAGTCGAAGAGGTGTTGAATCGACGTCGGGAACGCCGGTTGAGGCTCGGCCGGCCGCACGGCATCGTGATTCCCCGGGAGCATGACCACTGTGATGCGGTCCGGCAGGTCCGATATCATCCGGGCGAGCGCCTCGTATTGACCGTAGATATCGTCGATCGCGAGTTCCTCGTCCTGCCGAGGATAGACGCCGATCCCGTCGACCACGTCCCCGCTCACGACGAGGTATCGGATCGACGCGGCGATCTCGTCCGCGCCGCCCAACCAGGTGGACACCTTCGACCACTTCTCTTCGAGGAACGTCCGGCTCCCGACGTGGATGTCGGACATGAACGCGGCGCGGACATGGTGGCGCGTGCCCCGGAACGCCTTCACCGTCGGCAGGTCTGGTCGGACGATCGACTTGGCGATCACGAGCCCTCGATCGTTGACCGTCCCCACGACGCCGACGACCTCGTCCAACACCGCGACCTCGGAGGCGACCGCCGAATCCGACGGGAGCAGGACCGCGATCTGATCCGTTTCGTCCTCGATCTCCAGGATCCGATGGCCGTTCTTGGTCGTGCGCACGTCGGCGACGATGCCGATGATCTGCACCTCGCGCGTCGACCGTCGGGCCTTTGCGATTTCCTGGGCCCCGGCCAGCTCGTGGCGGGACCGGAGCATGTTCCGGAGGACTTGGAACCGATGCCGGAAGTACCGGGTGAAGTCCGCGAGGGTCCCCTCGCACGTCGAATGGCCCGTGATGTCCCGGAGGATTCGCACGTCCGGGTCGTGGTCGTCGGCCCTGTCGCCGAGGCGACGGAACGACGCGGGGATGAACGTGGCCGCGAGGTTCGTCTCGACCGGCGGGCGGATCGATACCTGGGCCGCGGCCTTGCGGGCGATGTCCCAGGTGCGCATCACGTCGTCGAGGGTGACGACGAACGGCGTCTCGGGGCACGATTCGAGGAACGCTTCGAGGCGCTTGACCGCGTCGTTCTGGGTGAGCAGGAACTCGACGGCGTCCGGCTCGAGCAGCGTTCCGCGATTGCTTACGAACGCCAAAAGTTCCTCGCGCATTCCGGGGGCCATTGCGGTGAGCCCGTCAAAATACCTTCGTCGCGATGCCGAGACATCCCGAGAAAATTAAAGGCGACGCGACGAATCGGGTGAGGTGCACCGCGTCCGGGTCGAAGCGCCGATCCACCCGACGGAAAATCCGGAGAAGGTGACGCGCGCGTTGCGGAATCTGTTTCCCGACCTTCGGATCGAGTCGACGGCGCACCGGATCATCGGGACGACGGAGAACCTGGACCGGCTCCGGGAGTTGATCCGGAATCAGCGGATCCGGGACACCGCGAGGCGTCAGCTGGTCGCCGGCCGTCGGGAGAATCGCACCACGGTGAGTTTGAGCAAGCAGGCCGCGTTCGTCGGGGTCGTGAACTTCGCGGCCTCCTCTCCGCTCGGGGACATCGCCGTCGAGATCGAAGCCGATGACCTCGACGCGGCCATCGACTACATCGCGGAGAGCACCGTCGCGCCGAAGACCTAGGCCGTGCGCCCGCAACGCGTGCAGGTGAACCGGCCCGCATCGTACTTGGCTTCGACCCATGCGCAGTACGGGCATTGGAATCGAACCGGCGGATACCCGTATGGGGGCGGGACGTACGACGGCGTGTATTCCCTCGGGATGCGGCCGGCATTGCGGACCGCGACGCCCGGTGCTACGGCGGACGGCTGGGGGGACCACATTTGCCCGGGTGGCGGTGGCGCTCCCGGATCCGGTGGGGCCGAGGCAGGCGGCGGCATCGCCGACAGGTACGGCGACGGTGGTCCCGGAATCGCCACGGCCCGCACAGGCGGCCGGAATCGATCGATCAGCGCGCGGAAGTGTCTCCCCGCGACGATTGCGTACCAGGCGAAGAAGCCCGCCCCCGCGATCGCAAGAGCGAGGAACAGCAGGTTCAGGAAGATGATGAACGCCTCCCCGCCGAAGCCTTCGTAACTCAGGGCGGCCGCATAGTCATTCACGAAGTGCGCCAAGATCGCGGCGCCGATCCCGTGACGGAGGAACAGGTATCCGAACCCGAGGCCCGCGACCATCGCCGGGATGACCTTCCACGAACCCCAGCCCGGCGCGTGCGCGAGTCCGAAGACCGCCGAGCTCGCGATGAGGAACGCCCAGGAGGCTACGAGCGTCTCCCTCGACGAGTCCCGCCGGACGGCCCCGCCGAGGAGGTATCGC
>DATGWB010000164.1:0-3168 GCA_035299725.1 Thermoplasmata archaeon | reverse complement strand
GTACCGACTCCGAGCCGCGAGGCGTTCGGACATATCGACGATCCATCGCCTCTATCGAACCCATACCCGGCGCATGCTTGCCTGGACCGAACGACCGGAGCGGGCTCTCGAATGGGCCGTCATCCGGACCCGCGACTACCTTGAGAAATATCGAATCATCCTGCGAGGCGGCAATGCGGTGGGGTACCTTCGGACGCGCCCGGACGACGGGATCACGATGGAAGAGGTAGTCGCTCCGAACGCTATGGACTTCCGAGCCGCGGTCGCGCTGATGGAGACGAAGGCGGAGGCGGGAATCGCAACGGTCAACTGGATCACCGCGCGCTCCGATGCCGCGCGGTTCCGAAGCCTCGGATACACGGTCGACGGTCCCTTTCCCGACACCACGATGGCGATCTCCCTCGTGAAGGAGATTCGGACAAGTGATTTGCCGCGGCGCTTCGGAGGACCCTCCGGCAAGTTCGTGCAGTATCCGACGGACGACTTCTGATCATGGGCCGAATGACGGCGCCGTGGACGGCAAGGGAATCGAGCCCGCCATCGCGTGTGTGTGTCCCTCGGCATTAAGTGCTCTCGATGAGAACCACAGGGAACGGTTCAAGAAGGGGGCTCGGGGATTAGCCTTCGTCCTTCGATGCCGCGAGAGCCGATGAAGTCGAAGGTCGTCCTCCTGGGCGATGGCGGCGTGGGGAAGACCTCGCTCGTCCGTCGATTCGTCGTCGACCAGTATTCGGACGACTACATCACGACCGTTGGGACGAAAGTCTCGAAGCGGAGCCTGAACCTCGGATCGCCGCTCGCCGAGGTCGAGATGGTCCTGCAGATCTGGGACGTCCTCGGGCAGAAAGGATACAGCGGGGTGCAGGAGACCGCGATCAAAGGCGCCCAAGGCGTCTTGCTCGTGTACGACGCCACGAACGACGAGAGCCGCCGGGCCCTCGAGGACTATTGGATTCCCGCTGTGTGGCGGCTCGCAGGGCGAATCCCAACGGTCTTCGCAGGGAACAAGTCCGACCTCGTCCCGGATCGGGTCTGGGCCGAGGAGTACCTCTACTTCTTGACTCAGAAGTACTCATGCCCCGGAATCCTGACGAGCGCGAAGACGGGGGACCGGGTCGAGTTGTCCTTCAAGGCGCTCGGGGAGCAGATCCTGCAGGGAGCCGGCCATCCGATCCGACGGATCGCGCTCGTGACGCCCCCGCAGGAGCCCGTCGATCGCCTGATTCGCGTAACGGACAAGATCATGACGGACTTTTGCTACCACATGGGTGGCGTGGAGACGGGCATGCCGATCGTAAAGCGTCAGCTCGGCCTCGCCGGCCTGGATGTCCGTGCGCCAACGACGGATGCCATCCGGACCCTCATCGAGAGGCTCGCGGTCGTCGAACAGGACTTCAAGGGTCCGGAAGAAATCCTATCGAACCGCGAACGCCGACTCGACTGGCTCGATGGAAACGACGCGTGATCGGCCGACAAACGCTAGTGGGCTAGCGGGAGGTTCTTCTCGCCCGCGCGGATCGGCACGGAGAGCCAGTTCTCCCGAGGCGGGAACGGGCAAACGTAGTCCTCGCTGTACGCGCAGTACGGATTGTACGCCAGGTTGAAATCAATCACGTAGTCGTCCGTCGGCTGTTCCTCGATATCGAGGTATCGAGACGCCCCGTACGTTTCCTTGCCGGACGTCGCGTCGCGGAAGGGGATGAACAGGCTCTCGTCCGCATGGTGGTGGCCGGGCTGCGGGACCGACTTGAACGCGGCGAGGCGTTGCTTCGTGCCCTCGACTTCGAACTCGAGGGCGCCGTACCGGATCATCTCCCGGGGGACTCCCTTGGAGGTCGCGAGGACCACCCGCTGGGGGTTCGGGTCCTTGATCAATTTGGCGCGAACCCGATCAGACGGATATGGAGGGAAGTACGCGAGGCCCTTGAAGTCGTGACGAAGTCGATGCGGGATCGGAGACTCGGCGTCCTCCTGGAAGAAGTGGTCTTTCTCACGACGCATGGACTCGATCTCCTTCACGTACTCGTCGGTGGAAGCTTTGGGCGACATGGGTCTCCGACCGTCATCGTCCGCGATAAATGTGTTCGACTCACATCGAGTACAAGTTTTCCTTTGCCCTCGCGAGCAGCTCCTTCTCAGTCTGGCCGAGGTGTGCCGCGGGAATCTTCGTCTCGACGAGCCCGACGATCTGAGTCGCGGCGCCAATCTTTTGCGCCTGGATGGCTTGATGGACCATCTCGGCGGCGACCCGCACCTTCAATTTCGACAGGCCCGCGTCCTCGGGGGCGATCTCGAGCATCTCCTCGATGAGTTTGAGGGATTCATCGAAACGGCCGGTCTTCGCGAACGACTTCACGGCGCGTTCGAGCATCGCGAACCGATGCACCGTGCCGGGATCGAGGGGCATGGATGCCGGCAGAGTTCGTTGCTGACTTATGACTTGTGGCAGGCGAACTAGTATCGAGGCATCTCGGGTTCGACTTTCTCCGCCCACTCGTCGATCCCGCCCACGAGGTTCTTCACTTTCCGGAAACCGATTTCCCGAAGGAAGTTCGTAATTCGCCCGGAGCGGACGCCCGTCTTGCAATACACGACGATCTCATCCGCGGTGCTGAGCTCGTTCACCCGGCCTGGAACCTGGGCGACGGGCATCAAGAGGGCCTTGTCGAGTCGCGCGATCTCCCATTCCATCGGCTCGCGTACGTCGAGCAGGACCGGCTCCCGCCCCGCATCGATCTTCTCTTTCAACTCCTCGACCGTGATCTGGAGCTCTTCGCCGAGCTGCTCCGACGCGGCACGGAGTCCGCAGAACTCTTCGTAATCGATGAGCTCCTTGATCGTCGGGTTGGTCCCGCAAATCGGACATTCGGGGTTCTTTCGCAACTTGAGCTCGCGGAACTTCATCCGGAGCGCGTCGAACACGAGGAGCCGGCCGATGAGTGTGTCGCCCTTCCCGAGGAGCAGCTTGATCGCCTCGATCGCCTGAATCGATCCGACGATGCCCGGGAGCACGCCGAGCACGCCGCCTTCCGCGCACGAAGGCACGAGGCCGGGCGGGGGTGGCTCTGCGTACAAACACCGGTAACAGGGCCCTCGCGCGGCGTCGAAGACGCTCGCCTGGCCCTCGAATCGGAAGATCGAGCCGTAGACGTTCGGTTTCTTCAGGAG
>DATGWB010000163.1:0-2330 GCA_035299725.1 Thermoplasmata archaeon | reverse complement strand
GTGAATTGCTGGTCCTTCTCGTCGGCCATCGGTGCCACCGCCTCAATACGTGAACGTCACGATCAGGTCATCGGCGACGGATTCAATCCGATAGGACGTAAGCGGGAACTTCGCGGGGAGTTCCTTCGGCTGGCCCGTCTGCAAGTCCCACGACCCGTTGCAGTCCTTGCATGTGATCAAGAGCTTGTCCCGGTCGACGAGGCCGTCCGTCAACATCGCCCACTTGTACGTGCAGGCGGCGTCGACACAGAAGAAACGGTCCCCGAGACGGACGACGAGGATGTCATACCCCATGATCTCGAAGTGCTTCTTCCCGCCGTCCGGGACGTCATCGACCTTGCACAAATTGACGTCCGTGTCCATTGGGCGAGGCGAACCTCCTCCGGGCCTTAAGAGTTTGGGGACGTCATGAGGCCCTTCGGCACACGGCCTCAGGCCACCGACCTGCGATGGCGTGGATCGAAGCCATTCGTACCGCTAAGTAGGGGTATGCGGGGACCCGAACGATCGAGCTCGGACAGTGGGCCGGCTCACATGCGCGCGAACATCGCGGCCATATGTTTCGAGCCTCCGACGAAGTCCTGCATGCGGAAGTGCTCGTTCGGCGCATGGTAGTTCGAGCCGTCGTACGAGACGCCGGGTCCGGAGATGGACGGCACGCCGACGACTTCGTTGAAGAACCCATGGGCGGAGGCGCCCGCGGACCACGGCCAGACCTCCGGCTCGCGTCCGTATGCATCGACGGATCCCTTGATCGCGGCTTTCACGACGCGGGCGCTCATGGAGATCGAGGCCGCCTCGAGGGCTTCCTTCGCGGGGACCAGTTCGATGTCCCCGAACCCTTTTGCGATCAGATGATCCCGGAGCTTCGCGAACTGCTTCGCCTGCTTCATGTTCGGGACGAGGCGGAAATCGATTTTCGCCTTTGCCACCGCGGGATTCACGGTCTTCGTGCCTTGTTCGATGTATCCGCTCACGAAGCCGCAAATCGTGCAGGTGGGTGAGTAGATCAGGCGTCGGAGCACGTCGAAGTCGTTCCCGTCCCCCACGAATTCGGAGACGCCCCAGAACTCCTTCAGCGCGTCGGCCTTGAATGCGCTCGCGCGCAGGTACCGCAGCTCGCGGGCGGTCGGACGCCGCGCATCCTTGTACCAGCCGGGTACCTTGATCCGGCCTTTCACGTCCCGAAGGGTCATGAGGGCCTGGATGAGCCGCCACGCCGGGTTCGGCGCGATCGCAGCGTAGGAGGAATGCTGGTCCACCTTGGCGGTCCGGCTGATCATCTCGACGTACAAGATCCCCTTGCATCCGAGCTCGATCTTCGGCGTGCCCTCGTGGAGATGGTCGCCGCCCTCGATCGTCGCGCCGTCTGCATGCAAGATGTCCTGGTTCGCGTGGACGAACGATCCGAAGTGGGGGCTGCCGACCTCCTCCTCGCCCTCGACCACGAACTTCAGGTTGATCGGCGGCCGGCCCTCGACGCCTTGCCATGCCTGGACCGCGAGGAGTTGCATGATGAAGTTGCCCTTCGTGTCCGCGCAGCCTCGGCCCCAGAACTTGCCGTCCTCGATCGTCGGGTCGAACGGATCCCGCTTCCATTCGTTCAGCGGGTCGACCGGTTGGACGTCGTAATGTTGGTACATGAGGAGCGTCGGCTTGCGCTCGTCGACGATCATCTGACCGAAGACGACGTTCGGCCCGCCATCCGTCGGATATTCGCGGGCCTCAAAACCGTTCTCGACGAGCAGACGGCGGACGAACGCCGCGGTCTCGGGTTGGGCCCGCTTGTGGGCCGAAATCGTGGGGAACCGGACGTACTCTTTCAGGATCTCGAGCGCCTTGCCCGCATCCGCCTCGACGCGGCTCAGGACATCCGTGAGGGCCAAACGACGCACCGACGCGGGAACGTCGGCGGGACATAAGAACCCGACGCGTGCAACGGTGCTCCGGTGCAACCACAAGCGGGTTGCGCGAAAGGAATAAGACGGCGAACAGGCTGCGCATCCCGGCGAGACGATGGAACTCATGAAAGGAGTGCATGTCATCGAGACCTATGCGACGACCACGTTGCTCGTCGACGACCGCCTCGTCCTGATCGACACCTCCGCGGACGCCGATGGCGGGAAAGTCCTCGACTACTTCGCGAAGATCAAGATGAAACCGAAAGACCTCTCGACGATATTCATCACCCACACCCATCCGGATCACGTCGGAGGACTTGCGGCAATCAAGCACGGGTCGCTGGCGAAGGTGGCGTCCTCGCGAATCGAAGCGGACTTCATCGCCCGCAAGCGCGTGTACGACGGTCCGCCGGGGATCCAACGGCACCC
>DATGWB010000162.1:0-2976 GCA_035299725.1 Thermoplasmata archaeon | reverse complement strand
GGTTCAACACAAATCTGGGTCTATATAATGGGGTCGGGAAGACTCGCACGACGGTGCAACGTGGACATCCACTCGGTGCAATCCGGTCCCATTTGCCCAGCTCCGTCGCATCCTTTATACTGGCTCGACCCATCGGCCGGCCCGTCGGGGTGGCTCAGCCTGGTGGAGCGTCGGACTCATAGGGTTCTGCCGTAGCCTGACCGCGGCGCTCCTGGGGCATCCGGAGGTCCGGGGTTCGAATCCCCGCCCCGACATCGATACGCCGGCACTTTTCTTGTGGACCCGGCCATCGATGCGTCCCTTTGTAACACGCGCTGTTACACACGTCGAAATAACCTCGAGACGGTCCGCCGCCCGGTAAAAGTGCGAGAGGAATCCGCTTCTCGCACGCGGACGGAGGGGAATCGAATGGCCGATGAGAAGAAATCGAAGATATCCAGACGGAGCTTTCTGCAGAAGACAGCGGTGGGAGCGGCGGCGGTTGGCGCGATGGCGGCGGCGCCGACGATCCTAAAAATGACGGAGAACGTGCAGGCGAGTCCGCCACCGGGGGACGTGAGCGCCCCGGTGATGGCCTATGTGAAGGACGCAAGCACCGGGACGCTCGTCGTGATGTGGGGCACGCAAGAGATCGTGACCCGGGATCCCGGACTCGTGAACCGCCTCACGAACTACGCGAGGTGAGGTCCGATGTCGTCCCATCGCGAGGCGCCGACGATTTCGAAGGATCCGGTCGCGGACAACACGGACCTCTACGCGTTCGTCGACCCGGTCGACACCTCGAAGGTCACGATCCTCTCGAACTTCATTCCCCTCGAGGAGCCCGCCGGCGGTCCGAACTTCTTCCAATTCGGCGATGACGTCCTGTACGAGATCCTCATCGACAACGACGGGGACGGCGTCGAGGACGTCACCTACCAGTTCCGATTCAAGACGACGACGCAGAACCCCGCGACGTTCCTCTACAACACCGGGCCGATCGGCTCCCTGACGGATCCGAACTGGAACGTGCGCCAGCTGTACTCCGTGACAAAGGTCGTCGGCCCCCGGAGGACGGGGAGCTCCACGTTGCTCGGTTCGGATCTGCCCACGCCACCGGTCCGGATCGGCCCGCGGTCCACGCCAGATTACGCGTCGCTCGCGGACGCCGCGGTGAATAGCCTCGGCGGCGGCGTGAAGACGTTCGCCGGCCAACGCGGCGAAGGCTTCTACGTCGACCTTGGTTCGATTTTCGACCTCGGGACGTTGCGGCCGTTCCAGAACCTGCACTTGATCCCGACGCCGGCGGCACCGGGCGTCAACGGGACGAAAGGCTTCAACGTGCACTCGATTGCGATCCAGGTGCCGAAGACGGATTTGACCCGGAACGGATTCAATCCGTCGGATCCCGCCGACCCGCGCTCCGTCATCGGGGTGTGGTCCGCCGCGAGCCGCCGGAAAGCGCTCGTCCGGGAGAACAACGCACGGGTCGTGCAGACGGGCCCGTGGGTCCAGGTGAGCCGGCTCGGCGAGCCGCTGATAAACGAGGTCGTGATCGAACTCGGAGAGAAGGACCTGTGGAACAGCCAGACCCCCGCCGCGGACTCCCAGTTCCTCGACGACTACGCGCATCCGCAGCTCCAAGGCCTGCTGCCGGTGCTGTACCCCGGCGTCTTCCCGAACCTCGCGGCGCTGACCGGGACCGGTGCTTCCCGGGCCGATCTGATTGCGATCCTCCTGACCGGGATTCCTTCCGGTATCATCCCGGGATTCCAGAACTCGAACGGGCCGACCCAGGCGGACGAGTTGCGGCTGAACCTCGCGTTCGCTCCGAGCTACGACGCGTCGGACTCGGGCATCAATCCGCCGGGAGACAGCGCGAAACGGTTCGGCCTGCTCGGCGGCGACCTGGACGGATTCCCGGACGGCCGGCGGGTCTTCGACAACATCACGGCGGTCGAGCTCCGCGCGATTGCCGGCGTCACGTATCCGCTGATCGACAGCAGCTTCACGCCGGACGCGGCCGCCGGCCTGTTGATGGACGGAACGAAAGAGGACCTCCCGTTCATCCCGAAATTCCCCTACCTGGCGGTGCCGTACGAGGGATACGAGCACTCGCACGACCCGTGAGGCCTCGGCGAGCCGACGGACGTGATATCAGATCCGGGAGTGGGCCGGCTCCCGGATTCCCCTCTTTCGTACAAGAGACGTCACGGGAGGGCGGCCCGTGACGGTCGATATGAATCTGGCGGCCTTGATGGGGACGGCTTGAAGATATTGTGTCGGTGGCCGACACATCACGGTTATCATCGGGTGCTCTTGGTTCGATAATTGTCCCAATACGGCTATGACCCGGCATCGGAGGGTGGCCGCTCAGGAGGTGAAAGCACCATGGAAGCGACCCGCGCGAAATCAGGGGCGGGGTTCAGCCAATCGTGGCGTGAACTCTCGCACACGCCGACGTACCAGGTACCGATCGTACTTGGCGCGTTTGTGGCCCTGATCGTGGGCATCCTGACGTATCTGTTCGATGCGTCGAAGGCCGGCGCGATCGTCGCCGCGACTACCGCAGAGGCCTACTTGGTCGTCTTCGGTATCGTCGGCTTGATCGGCTACGCCGTGTCGAAGCAGAACGTCCAGAATGGCTCCATCGTGGCCATGATTGCCGGTCTGGCGATCACGGTCTTGGTGGCGACGCAGCTGGGCCTGTTTGCAGGCCTGCTCCTCCTCGCCGGAGCCATCTGGAGCCTCGCGTCGACCCGATAATCGGGCTGATGTCGACGAGGCGACCTCTTTTTTCCACCCCTTTCTTTCCTCTCCATCTTTCATCCGCCGAGGTTCACCACTCGACTCTGTTTGAAACGTCCGATGTGACAGTGGCCCGCTCACCGGATAGAAACTGCATTCGTCGACGTAACAGGTCTTGTTACGATGTAGTTAATAGACGGCGAGGCCCATCCGTTCGGGATGAAAATCTCAGAGGCCTCCGAAGCGCTT
>DATGWB010000161.1:0-8075 GCA_035299725.1 Thermoplasmata archaeon | reverse complement strand
AGAACGGATGATCATTCGTGTTTCAGCGACTGCCGCAGAGCCCTAGACGAGTTTCGCGGTCATCGTGATGTCGGCCTTGAGGAGCCGGGAGATCGGGCAGCCTTTCTCGGCGGCCTTCGCGGCTGTCTGGAACTTCGCGGGATCGGCGCCGGGCACCTTCGCGGCGACGTCGAGGTGGATGGACTTGACGGTCCAGCCGGCGTCCGTCTTGTCGAAGTCCAGAGTCGCCTTGGTCTCAATGCGTTCTGGCCGATACCCGGCCCGTTCGAGTTCGCCCGAGAGGGCCATCGAGAAGCACCCCGCATGCGCCGCCGCGATGAGTTCCTCCGGGTTCGTCCCCGGCGCGTCGCCGAATCGCATCGCGAAGGTGTACGGAACGCCTTTCACCGCGCCGCTCGCGGTCGACACCGTGCCTTTCCCATCTTTCAGGCCGCCGTTCCATTGAGCGCTCGCCCTCCGTTCCATTCGAATCGCCGCCAGCGGAAATCGAGGGAGACGCTTAACCCTATCCTCACATCCGGCCGGCCGCCCGGAGGACGTGGAGCGCATCCGCGGTCACCCATTCGTTCATCTCCGTTCGCTTGGCCCCGCCCCAGTCCACATACTCGGCTCGGGTCTTCGCGCTCGGCGAGATCGTGTAGAGCCGTCGCTCGGCCGGCCAACCGCCGCCCGGGAGCTGCTTCGCTTCGAGGAGGTCCAGGGCCTTCCGACAGCGTGCGTCGTCGATCCGCCCGATCTCGACCATCGCCTTGAGACCGCCAAGGATGTCGTAGCCGTGGTACAGTGGGTAGTGAAGCCGGAGGAACTCCGCGTTCATGACCCGACCGCTGTGCCTCTCGAGGAACAGGTGCCGGCTGAGGAACACCTCCGCGGCGCGGGCCGCGGCTTCGTTCGCCTTGCGGTCCCCAGTCCGCGCGGCATGCGCCGCAAGCCCGAGCATCGCGTGGCGGGATTCCCAGAACGAGGACGTGTCGGCACCCGGATTCTTGTCGCAGTTCCAGCCGCCGTCAGGCCACTGCCAATGGAGGAGTCGCTCGACGAGGGCGTCCGCACGGCCATCCGCGAGGCCGAGTCTCGTGAGGGAGTAGAGTGCGTTCCCCTGTTGAGACGCGCAGCGTCGATACCGCCCGCGGATCCGAGGAACGCCGACGCCACGATACGCTTCCGCGGCGGTCTTCGCATCGAACTCGTGATAGTACGTCTCGGCGAGCCATCGGTCGAGGACCTGATCCTTCATCGCGAAGAGTGATCGGTCGGCTCGAGGGCATCCGATGTCCGCGAACGTCGCGAGGACCCAGTGAACGCCCTGCCATTTCGAATACGGATTGCCGACCGGCTGCAGGCGTCCGCGCGAATCGCGGTGGGCCAGGAGCGCTCGCACCCGCGGAGAGCGACGGATCTCGGCTTCGAGATCTCGAATTCGTCGGGAGCGTGGGTCCTCTTCGAGGACCTGGACGCGGAGCTTCCACCGGACCGATGGTTCCTTTGATTGCATTAAGGTCTGACAGACCCGCTCGAAACGCATCCTCGGCCGCGATTCACGGGACCCGACTTAGCCCTTGCTTTTCGCGCATCTTTTTCCGAGGGGCCCCGATTCCTCCCCGATGGCGAAGACGGCGCTCGGATTCCGGGTGAGGTCCGGCTGGGCCGCCGTCGTCGTCCTTGCGGGCCCGCCGTCGGCCCCGAGCGTCCGTCACGTTCGCCGGATCGATTTGAGCGATCCCGGATTCCCGGAGTCTCGGCAACCCTTCCACGCGGTGGACGACTCACAAGGCGATCTGGAACCCGATCCGAATCGAATCCAGAAGCGCCTGCAGGTTGTCATGGATGCAGCGAAGCGATCGATTCGACAGTTGATGGCTGATTGCCGGGCGAGCGGATGGAATCCTCGACGCGCCGGAATCGTCGTGGGCAGCCTGATCGACCCGTCTGTCATCCACTCCCCTCACATCCGTGCCCACGCGAAGGAGGGGCAGCTGTTCCGCACCACCGTTGAAGATGCCCTTCGGGCTCTCGACGTGCGACCGAGCGTGCTCGCCGAGAAAACGGTTTTCGAGACGGCGAGCGACCTGATCCACTCGGGCGTCCCGATCCTCAAGCGGACCTTGGCCAATATCGGACGTGGGGTCGCCGGCCCTTGGCGAGTGGACGAAAAGCTCGCGGCGCTCGGCGCTTAGGTGGCGGTTTCACAGAGTTAACCGTCCCAATCGTTGCCTCGCGGGGCTCCGCCCAAATACGCTTAAGGTCCCGCCGTCGATTCGAGCCCGGTGGAAACGTACGCCGTTTCAAGCCCCAGTTGAGATCGTTCATTTCGCAGACCCTTGGTGTTGGTGGTCGTGGGGCCTCGAGCCGGTCCTCCAACGATTGAAGGAAGTCTACGGCGAGAACGTGCGGGTCACGTACAAGATGGGCGGCCAGTTCGAGAGCCTCCAGGGATGGATGGAGGAGTACGGCGTGGACGAGCGCTCGACGGTGGACTGGATCCGCGAGTCGATCGAATTGACCCACATGCCGGTTCGGCCGGACTGCTACTTTCGGACGGGCGTGACGAGTTCGATTCCCGCGTGTCGGGCCTTCAAGGCCGCCCAGCTTCAGTCCGAGGAGATCGCGGCTCGGTATCTCCGTCGGATGATGGAGGCCTTCGGGCTCGAATGTCGACCGGCGACCAACGACGAACTCATCCGTCTCGCGGAGGAGGTCGACCTGGACGGGAACCGGGTCAGGAAAGACTCTCGGTCCGAAATGGTCGCGAAGGCCCTTGACGCAGACGTCGATGAGATGCATCGGAGCGGTGTGAACTTCCTGTCCCTCCTGATCCGGAACCGTGATGGGCGGCAAGTCGTCAAAGGCGAGATCTTCACCGCAAAGCCGTTCGAGACGATCATCGATGACCTCGCGCCGGGTCTCCCAAAACGGAGCCCGGCGGACATCCTGGAATACCTGGAGCATCACCGGGCCCTCACTCCCGCTCACGAGATTGCGGAGGTGTTCAGGATTCCCGATGCGGACGCCCGCGATCGGCTCGAGAAACTCGCCGCGGCAGGTTTGCTGACCGCACACGCCTTCGACGGAATTGCGGCGTGGCGCTGGGCCGCCAAGAAAATGGAGAAACTCCCGCTGGAACTCGTGAAGGTCTCCCACGTGCCGCCCGAGGTCCAAATCGAAGCGGTGTCGGACCTCAAGCCGATCGTCACGAAGGCCGTACAGTCCCTCTACACGGAGGTCGCCACGCGGCCGGACAAGGCGTACCACTTTCCGCTCGGCCTCCAGGCCCTCCGGTATCTCGGCTATCCGGAGGAGGACCTCCGGAGACTGCCGCCGACCGCGACCGAGTCATTCGCCGGTGTCGGGTACCCGCATGCCGCGAACGTGATGCGGCCGGGCGACGCGGTCGTGGACATCGGCTCGGGCTCCGGGACGGATGTCTTGTATGCCGCGCTGAAGGTCGGCACCAAGGGCACGGTGTACGGCCTAGACATTACGCCCGCGATGATCGCGAAGGCGCGGACGAACATCGCGAAGACCGGCGCGCAGAACGTCCAGATCCTCGAGGGGGACGCCACGAAGATCCCGCTTTCCGACGAAAGCGTCGATGTGGTCACGAGCAACGGGGTGCTGAACCTCGTGCCGGACAAGCCCGCAGCATTCAGGGAGATTTTCCGGGTGCTGAAGCCGGGCGGTCACCTCCAGCTCGCAGATATCGTCGTGGAAGAGGACGTCGGTGCCGTCTGCGGGCTGAACCCGCAGCTCTGGGCGGACTGCATCGGCGGCGCGGCGGTGGAGACGGATTACCTAGCCACGATTCGAGACGCGGGATTCCGCGATGTGCGAATCTTGCGGAAGGTCGACTACTTCGCGAAATCGTCCTCGGAGAGCACGAAGCGGATCACGAAATCGTTCGGCGCCAAGAGCGTCGTCGTTGCGGCGGTGAAGCCCTAGTCATAGATGTGGAGGATCTATCCCCGAGTTCGGCGAGAAGCTTTTGCTTTCCGAATGGCACGACCCTGTCCGTCTGGTCACCGCACTTCCATCAGGTAGAGTCGATGACCGTCCGGATCCGCGAAATCGGCACGACGGAGAAATCCTTCTTCCTGGATCTCGAACGTCACCCCTCGTTTCTTGAGCTTCGCCACGGCTCCGTCGAGGTCCTTGACCTGGAAACCAATCGACATCGTCTTCGACGGTGGGGAGGACTTGGACTTGCGGTTCGGATGCAACGCGATGACCGTCCCCGGAGCTTCCAATTCGACCCATTCGTTCCCATATCGGACCGTTGACGCAACCCAAGGTTATCCCGGTAGAACTTCACGGATTGTTCCACGTCCTTCACCATCAGGGTCACTTTCGCAGCGGTGAACATACGGCTCCCCGCACGAGAAAGCACTCCCGCGAATGTGAACCTTTCCAGCGCCGACGCAGCGACTTCTCGGCGGTCTCGGCCTGAAATCGGCGTCTGGCGCAAGGAAGGCCGAAGGTTTCACGGCGCCATTTCGCTCGCCGGTCGTATGCTTGAGGTTCTCTTACAAGTGCGGAGGCGGCCTAGGGCTTCTCGATCGGCGTCCGCACGAGGTTCCCCCATTCCGTCCAGGAGCCGTCATAGTTTCGGACGTCCGGGTAGCCGAGGAGGTACTTGAGGACGAACCACGTGTGCGACGACCGCTCGCCGATCCGGCAGTACGCGATGACCTCCTTGTCCGGCGTCACGCCTTTCGGCTCGTACAGGGCCTTCAACTCCTCTGGCGCCTTGAACGTTCCATCCTCATTGACAGCCTGGGCCCAGGGGATGTTCTTCGCCCCGGGGATATGGCCACCGCGCTGGGCGTGCTCCGTCGGATATTCCGGCGGTGCGAGGATCTCGCCGCTGAACTCCTTCGGGCCCCGCACATCAACGAGGACCTTGCCCGCCTGCTTGTACGCCTCTTTGACGTAGGCGAGGTAGACCCGGAGGGTCTCGTCCGGCTCTTGCGCGCTGAACGTCGCGTCGGGGAAGGTCGGAACGTCCTTCGTCACGGGCAAATCCTGTTCGATCCACTTCTTTCGCCCGCCATTGAGAAGGACGACGTTGTCGACGCCGTAATACTTGAACACCCAGAACGCGAACGCCGCGAACCAGTTGTTGAAGTCGCCGTACAAGACAATCTGATGGTCGTTCGAGATGCCGAGGCGGCCGAAGAGCGCCTCGAGGCCTTTCTTCGAGACGATGTCCCGGCTCAGTGGATCGTTGATATCCTTCTTCCAGTCGATCAGGACCGCTCCGGGGATGTGGCCCAGGTTATAGTTCGGCGTCGGGTCGTAGTCCACCTCGACGATCCGAACGGTCTCGTTTCCGATGTTGCCTTTCACCCAGCTCGTGTCGACCAGGACTTCGGGATGCGCGTAATTCGCCATGTTCTGCCACTCCAGGCGTTCCGAAGTATTACACCGTTATATTTCTTGTGCATATCCCTATTCCGATGCGACTACTCAGTCCAGTCGGATCGTAGGCGGCGGATTCCCGGAGCCCCTGGTTTTGTTACATCTGCGAAGTAGTTTGAAATACCTCTCCGTCGAATCTCGACGGCGGAGGGAGCGTGGGGCCGTCGTCCCCGTGCTTCGGGGGACCGATCATGCGCAGCTCCTGGAAGTTTGTTGTAGCGCTAGGCTTCGTCGGGATGATGCTAGGCGGGTCAGGCTCCGCCGCGGCATTCATCGACGACATGGAGGAGGACTTCTGGCTCCCGTTCACTCATTTTCACCTGGGGGACCGCGCCTCGGCCGGATATTCCTCGGGGTTCGCGCATTCCGGTGCGCAATCGTATCATGTGGAAATATCGGGTTGGACGGTTCGTGATTTCGGGGCGGCGTACGGATACGCGATGTACGCCACGCGTCGCGCCCCGATCACGGAGTTGCGCGCCTCCATCCTGTACGAGCGCCTGCAAGACATCTCCCCGTCGCCGTGGGACTCCTACTCGGCGGGTGTCAGCCTCGATCTCCTCGATGCGAGCTACCGCAGCCTCGGCCGCCTTCGGTACATCACGTCATACCATGCAAGCCAGAACGCGGGACGATGCGCACCGACCCTCGCCGATGTCGCCCTTCCGGCCCCGCCTGGCCTTGGAACCTGGACGGCCTTCGGCCGAAATCCGACGGCCGACTTCCCCGCGGCACCTTGGCAATCCGCGGAGTACGTGAAGATTTCGATTGGATTCCTCTGTGCAGCGGGACTCACCGGGGCCCGCTATTCCCTGTACTTCGACGACTTCATGCTCGATGCCGGTTCGAAGGACACGGACGCGGACGGCCTCGCGGACCTCGAGGAGGAGGCGAGGGTCTATGCGGCGCGAGTCTGGGCCGCCCCGGTCGCCCGACCGCTCGCTCCGGGGGCCTCGACGACGTTGGACATCGAGGCGCCGCCGGTGGCAGGGCTCACGGCGTCCGCAGCAGTCGACCTCCAGGTCGACCACGCAAACCCGACTGACCTCTCCGTTGCTCTCACGTTCTCG
Organism: Thermoplasmata archaeon; assembly: GCA_035299725.1. GTDB lineage: Archaea > Thermoplasmatota > Thermoplasmata > RBG-16-68-12 > RBG-16-68-12 > RBG-16-68-12. Next base: position 1,590 of record DATGWB010000161.1, on the reverse strand, counting down.
GGGGCGACCGGCCCTCGAACACAGGTGTTGTGGGACCCCGGACTCCATGTCCGTGGGGCGACTATCCTCGCGCCGACGTACGGATCCTCGGTCCGCGGTGCTGTCCGGGTACAGGGAAGCGTCGTCCAACCCCACGCCTCCGTCCGCCTCCGCGTGGATAACGTCGTGACGGCAACGTCGGAGGCAGATTCGAACGGTGCGTTCGAGATTCCGTGGGACTCGGATGCAGGGACGGAAGGGGCCCACCATCTGACCGTCCTCGCCGAGCTCGCAGATGGGGCACAGACGGTCACGCGAAGTTCGCGGGACGTCCTCGTGTTGGTCGATCGCACGGCCCCGGAAGTCTCTCTCAGCCGCCCCGCAAACGGCGAAACGCTCAGCGGCCTCGCCTTGATCGAGGCGGGCGTCTTCGATGGCCAAGGGGTCGCCACCGTCGAGCTGTGGATTGATGGCGTCCGCGTCGACGCACGCGCCGACGAGCCGTACACGTTCGCGTACGAGACGCTCGATCTGGCGAATGGGCTGCACACATTCGAGGTGCGCGCACGAGACGGCGCCGACAACGAGGCGGTCGGATCCGTCACGGCAGCCGTGAGCAACAAAGACAACGCTCCGCCCCCTCCGTGCATGCCGGTCTGTAACCTCGGCCCGGGGACAACGACTGGAGATCTCCCATCGCTGACCGTCAGCGCTGCGACCCGAGTCCTGCCCCTCTCCGCCGGGGGATCCGTCGAACTGTTCGAGGCGTTCCGAGTTCCCTGGCGGCCCCAGATTGTTCACTCGGCAGTGGGTGTCCATCTTCTCCTGGACGTCACGCGCCCTCGGAGTTTGCAAGAATCGGACGGTCTCGTCGGAACCGACGTAGGCGTCGAGGATCTGGTCGGCATCCGCGCGTGGCATGTCACGGTTCATAACCATGGCTTAATCCCTGGTCTGATCCGAAGCGCCGCGGTGTTCGTTGCATCCCGGACTTCTCCTGCGAGTCCGGACACGGATGGAGATGGGCTATCCGATGGCCTCGAGCGCGCGGCGATCGGCACAGTGCCGGTCTTCCCCGATCTCGATTCCGACCTCATCCTGGACGGCGCGGAAGTCGCCTCTCACATCGTCCGATTCGCGATCGATGGGACCTCGGTCGAGCGGACGATTCGGACGGATCCGTTCGACTTCGATTCGGACGACGACGGTCTTCTGGACGGGCTCGAGCTGCGGCCCGGCGAGGGCGCGTCTCTCACAGATCCCACGGATTCGGACACGGACCGTGACGGCCTCCTCGACGGCGCCGAGCGGGTGATCTACGGCTCCGATCCGACTCTTACGGATACGGACGGAGACACGCTCTCCGACTACCTTGAAGTAACGGCGCAGGCGTTCCGCGCGGAGATTGACGGACAATTCGCGGAGCGGCCTGTGGTGACCTCTCCAATCGCTCGCGATACGGATGGGGATGGCTTGCAGGACGACGAAGAATGGGACGGCGAATCGGCGTACGGATTCCTCACGGACCCGAGCGATCCTGACACGGATCGGGATGGCCTGTCAGATCACGACGAAGTCGTCGGATTGAATCGTCGGCCGACGAATCCGCTG
>DATGWB010000160.1:0-3730 GCA_035299725.1 Thermoplasmata archaeon | reverse complement strand
GAGCTCCTCGCCTTCCCACTTGTATCGCTTCTGCTTTCTCTTCTTGGGGACGCCTTTCTGCAACAGATACCCGATGAGGATCGGCAACCCGATCGTCGCGTCGACGAGGCTCTGGGCCATCTTCGCATCCTTGTGGAACTTGCCCCACGATTGGCTTTCCTCGAACGTACACCCGCTGAGGCCGCCCCATTGCGGGACGTCCGTCGTGATCTGCGCAGCGTACATGTGCGGGTTCTCCGGATAACCCATGACCTCCTGGATCACCTCGACCTGCGAGATGTAATTCTTCGGCGTGCCCCCGCCCACGTAGAAAACGCCGGTCCGCGGGGACTTCAGCTTGACCTGCGCGATCTCGTAGTTGTCCTTGATCGAGTCGAGCGCGATCGGCTCCTTGCCTTTCTTCACACGGTCATGGTGGTGCTTCGCGAGCGCGATGCCGATCGACGAATCGTTCAGGGCCGGGACGAAGTACGGGATGCCCTTTCGATAGCATGTCCCGACGAGGCTGTTCGGGTCCTTCGAAGCGATTCGCCCCATGTCCCACAGGATCTCGCGGCTACTGTACGGCCGCGGCTCCAGGGAATCGGCGAGGGCCGCGATCTCGTCGTCGCACTCGCGGAAGAGGGATTCGTCGGCCAAGGTGTCGTACACGCGGTCGAGGAAGTGCTCCCGCAGGAGGATGTCGTCCGCGTCCGGGGACGAACGGTAGTGGTGGTACCCGTGCGCCTCATAGAAGTCGTGATACGCGATCGCGCCCGTCGTCACGACGACGTCGACGAGGCCGAACTCCACCATGTCGCGCATCACTTTCTTCAGGCCGCCCGGCGTGAGGGCCCCGGCGCCGCCGAAGAAAACAGTGCACTTCGGGTCGGTCATCATGTTCTCCAGGACGGAGGCGCACATGCCCAAGGTCCGCGCCTGGAATGAGATGTGTTTGTAGCCCTCGACGAGGTCCGCGACCGTCTGCGTCTTCTCGAGGTCGAGGTGTTGGATCGGCACCGATGTCAGGTCCGCTTTCGTGGGCTTCTTCTCCGCCATGCGCGGCGCTATGCGGGCCCCGGCCAAAAGGCTTCGGTCGCGTCACACCTTCTTGCGGCCCTCGACGGCCTCGGCGATCGCGCGGGCCTTCTCTTTCGGCCGCGAGCAAACCGCGTACTCGTCGCCGTCGAAGAACACATCGAGGTCCGGATTCTGCCGCTGGATCTGCTGGATCCGCTGCATGATGTCCTTGAGGGTGATCGACTCGTCGTTCGGATCGATCCGCATGATAATCCGCTTCTCGCTCTCCGTCCCCAAGGCCCGCCCGTCCTCCGGACTCGTCGAGACCGTCAGACTCGTCCGTCCGTATAAATACTATTCCGGACTCGAGACGCACGCGCGCGCCGTCGTTCTCTCGGAGCGCGGAAAGATTGTTCGATGATATTGAGGTGGCTACGATTAAATACCCTCGCGTCGCGTAGCGAGTCCCAACCGGTTCTTCCGGGTCGGTCGTGCTAGCGATGCTCAGGGAGGCACAGGCCCGATGGCGGTGAAACCCGCAGAGGGCACCGTCTCGCAGGTCTGCCGCGTGTGCGGGGGCGAAGTCAATCCGCACGGCGAGTGCGTGGTCTGCGGCACGAAGCAATCGGATGCACCGAAGGCGGAGGACCCCGGGACCGCCGCGTGGCTCAAGGGCGAGTCGTCGGACGGCGGCTTGAACGCGTGGATCGGAGCCTCGGTCGCCGGCGGAGACTCAAAGGACGAAGCGCTCCGCAAGTGGCTCGCGGGCGAGGATACCGCATTCCAGGACTGGATCGGCGTCCCGACGGTGAGCGGCGGAGCGAAGTCCGCGCGGACCCAGGCCGAGCGCGTGTCCGACGACAAGGTCCGGGAGCTACGGACGAAGGCGCTCGAGGTGGACGGCCTCCATGCGGAGCTCGAATCGATGCGCGCCACGTTGAACCGCGAACTCGCGAACTTCCGGCAAGGCAGGTTCGATCCGGTCAAGTACATCGAGGAGACGGCGAACCTCTCGAAACAGCTGCAGACGGAGATCGCAAAGCGACGGGAGCTCGAGCAGGAGATCGAGCATATCAAGAAAGGCTCGATTGCCGTCATCAAGTACGTCAAGACCCAACAGCTCAAGGCCGGCGCCTCACCGGAGATGAAGAAGCGACTCGATCAGGAGATGAAGGCCCGCCAGGCCCTCGAGGCCGACCTCGGCGAGCAACGATCTGTGAATGAACAGCTTCGCAAGCAACTCGAAACCGGCCTCGGAAAGCTGAAGCCGGACCAGCGGGAGTTGAAGAAGCGGGAGTTGGACCTCGCCGAGCGCGAGGCAGCGTTCAAGTCCAAAGAGGATCGTCTCGCATCGATTCCAACGGGCGAGGGCGGGGCCTCGAGCGAGGAGCTGAAACGCCGGCTCGAAGAGGAACTCCGCGAAATGGCGGAAGACTACCTCGCGAAAGAGGAGGAGTTCAAGAAGCGGATCATCGGGCTCGAAGAGGAGGTCGGGAAGCTCAAGATCGAAGACAAGGTCCGCGCGGAAGCTCGCGCCTTCGAAGGCAAGCCGAAGTCGGAGGTCCAGGCGGCTTTCTCGAGGAAGGAGCAAGAGGTCCTGCACAAAGAGAAGATGGTGCTGCTCCGGGAACAGGAGCTCCAGCGCCTCCAGGCGGACCTGCAAGCCAAGGAGGACGAGATCAAGAAGGTGAAGGAGCCGCTCACTTACAAGGAGGAAGAGCTGCTCCGGCGGGAAGAAGACCTCGTCTACCGCGAAAAAGTCATCCAAGCGGAGCAACGCAAGATGGAGGCGGCGAAGGCCCAAGGCGGCTCCGTCGAGGAATTGGACATGAAGTCGCGCCTCGAGGAACTGAAGGGGCAGATCAACACGAAGGAAGAAGAGGTCCGCACGAAAGAGCGGTACCTGCAGCAGAAGATGGAAGAACTCCGGTTGCGGGAGCAAGGCCTCATCGCGGAGGACATCGAGGCTCGGGAACAGGACCTCCAGGTTGAGGTGAAGCAGCAGAAGGTCAAGCTGGGAATCGCCCGGCTCGACGACCTGCTATTCGGCGGCATCCCGTTCGGGACGAACGCCTCCGTGTACGGCCCCGCGTACGTCGGGAAGGAGGTCCTCGTGAGTTTGTTCATGGCCGAGGGTCTCAAGAAAGGGGTCCCGGTCCTGTGGATCCTCACGGACAAAGGGCCGGCCGAGGTCCGGGAGGAGATGGCGTTCGCCCTTCCCGGATACGAGGAGTACGAGAAGCTCGGGCTGGTCCAATACATCGACACGTATTCGAAGTCGATGGGCATGAGCGCGGAGGCGTCGGATGCGCACACGACCTACATCGACGACCCGACGGACCATCAGGCGATCCTGAAGGCCGTCGACGCTCGGGCCGCGGAGTGGAAGAAGAAGTATCCGACGTACCGTATGGCCTTCCGCAGCGTGTCGACGCTCATCGCCTACCTGGACCCGACGACGACCTTCAAGTTCCTCCAGCCATTCGTCGGTCGGCGGAAGCGGGACAAGGCCGTGGCCTTCTACGTGATCGAGAAGGGGATGCACGAGGAGCAAGAGATTCAGATGCTCGGCTCGCTGATGGACGGGAGCATCGAGTTCAAGGTCGAACAGCTGAAGTCATTCCTGTGTATCAAGGGCATCTGCGACGTGCAGAGCCGCGGCTGGATCCGGTACACGTACACGAAGTCGAGCTTGTCGATCGGCTCGTTCTCGCTGGACCACATCAAGTGA
>DATGWB010000159.1:0-14818 GCA_035299725.1 Thermoplasmata archaeon | reverse complement strand
CACCGCACGCTCCTCGTCGCGAAACGGACCGCGTCGAACCGGGCGAGCATGCTACAGGATCTGGACCGACACCATCGAACGGAAATCGACGCGATCACTGGATCAATCGTGCGGGCGGCGGAACGCCATCGGATTCCCGTTCCTATGAACGCCGCTCTGTACGCACTCGTGCGAGCGAGGGAGACAGCGTCTCGTTCGACCTCGGCCGTGAACGTTCGCGACCAAACCTTATAAAGGGGCATTTAACTCCCCTCCGTACCAAACCCCGTTGCGGCCCTCCAAGCTGGCAACCAGATGGTGTATCTCTTTGGCCAAAATCAAGATTGAGAACGTCGTCGCCTCGACCTCCCTCGGGGAGCAACTCGACCTCCAGGCGATCGCCCTCGCCCTCGGCGGGGCCGAATACGAGCCGGAGCAGTTCCCCGGACTCATCTATCGACTGAAGGAACCGAAGACTGCGACCCTCTTGTTCCGGAGCGGGAAGGTCGTCTGCACGGGAGCGAAGAGCCTCGAGCACGTCAAGACCGCGATCGACATGGTCGCGAAGCAGATCGAGGCCGCAGGCATCCCGATCAAGAAGAATCCAGTGATCGAGGTCCAGAACATCGTCGCGTCCTCGGACCTCGGAACGGAAATCAATCTGAATGCCATTGCAATCTCGCTCGGCCTCGAGAAGGTCGAGTACGAGCCGGAGCAGTTCCCTGGGCTCGTGTATCGGATCGACGTGCCGAAGGTGGTCGTCCTCCTGTTCGGCAGCGGCAAGCTCGTGTGCACGGGGGCCCGCAAGCCCTCGGATGTCGAGGAGGCCGTTGAGAAGATCACGCAGGAGCTGAAGGCCGCCGGACTCCTCCGATAGCGCGATGTTAGAACTTCGGACCGAGATTGAGATCGACGCGCCGGTCGAACGCGTGTGGGCCGTCCTGATCGATTTCGAGAGGTTTCCGGATTGGAACCCGTTCATCCGACGGATCCACGGCAATGCGCAGGTCGGTTCCCGACTCGACGTCCTCCTCGGAGCGTCGGGCACTCGCCCGATGCGATTTCGACCCACCGTGAAGGCCGTCGTCCCGAACCGCGAGCTCCGCTGGCTCGGCCGGCTCGGGCTCCCCCGCCTCTTCGACGGCGAGCACATCTTTCAAATCGAGCCGCTCGGGCCGAATCGCGTTCGGTTCGTTCAACGGGAGCGATTCCGCGGCCTACTGGTCCCGCTGCTCGCCCGGAGTCTGAATAGAGACGTCCGCCGCGGGTTCGAGGAGATGAACCGCGCGCTCCGAGAACGCGTCACCGTTTCGGCCGAGCGTCGGCCTGCAGCGGGGAAAGCCTAAGAGAGCGCCCTCGTTTGGCGATGCGTGGCCATTTTCGACAACCACATCCATCTGCGTGCGAGCTTCAAAGGCGTCGAGGCCGCCAAGGCGTTCGAGAAAGCCGGCGGCACGGCGATCCTGCTGACGCACAGCCCGTACCCCGAGACGCCCATCACCCGGGCGGACGACTACCGAGCGGCGTACGGACTCACGCTCTCGATGGCGGATGCGGTCCGCGCCGCCACTCGCCTCCAGGTGTTTGTCGCGCTCGGGCCGTATCCGGTCGAGTTCATTCATCTGAGGGAGACGCTCGGCGAAGCGTCTGCGGTGGACGCCATGACAGGAGCAATCGACCTGGCCGCGAAATACATTCGTGAGGGGAAGGCCGTCGCCTTCGGGGAAGTCGGGCGACCTCACTTTCCGGTCGGCCCGGACATCGTGCGGGCGTGCAACGGCATCGTCGCGTACGCGATGGCTCAGGCCAGAGGCCTCGAATGCGCGGTCGTCCTGCACACCGAGGACCCGACCCCCGCGACGTTCGCCGAGTTCGCGGCAATGGCCATGCGGGCAGGGCTGGATCCCAGGTACGTCGTGAAGCATCACTCGACGCCATTCACTCGATTGGCGGACACCGCGGGACTCGTTCCCTCGATCCTGGCGAAGGAAGATCTTGCCGCGGAAGCCTTGAGAGGCGGACCTCGGTTCCTCCTCGAGACGGACTACATCGACGACCCGTCGCGGCCTGGGGCCGTCCTCGGACCCGCGACGGTGCCGAAGAAGACGAAGGCGTGGCTCGAGAAAGGGGTTCTCACCACGGAGCAGGCCTGGTCCATCCACCACGATCTGCCGGAGAAGACGTACCGCATCGAACTCGACTGACTCGCGCCGCCGGTCCACCGGCTAGCGACGGACGCGGAAGCCGTGGAATTCTCCGTTCGGCTCGGACCAAGAGACCTCGACCGATTGAACTCGGGCATACGGTTGCGAGGTCTTGTTCCACTCGATGCAGGTCTCGATCGTGGACCGGTCGCCTTCGAACACCGCTTCCACGCTCCCGTCCCATCGATTTTGGACGTACCCGTCAAGTCGCATCAATTCCGCTTTCTCCGCGCAATACGCTCGGAAGTTGACCCCTTGCACGCGTCCGCGGAAGACGACGACCGCGCGGGCCTTCACTACGAAGCAATCGAGACGATGTCGAAGAACTTTGTCGTGGCGACCGCCGTCAGAGAAGCCGCCTCCTCATCAAGGCTCGCAGGATGGAGATAGCCCGCGCGGTCCATCCGCTGGGGAGGCCGCACTTTTCTTATACGCCCGCCTGCTATCGCTCTCTCCCCCCGGGCGGTTCTTCATGAAGCGGAACAAGGTCCAAGACCTTCATGTGTCCGACTTCATGTCCACGGAGCTCGTCACCGCGAGCCCGGACGAGACGCTCGGGGATGTCTTGGGCAAGATGAAGTCGAACGACATCCACGAGCTCCCGGTCCTCGATCGCAAGAAACTCGTTGGCGTCGTGACGATGCGCGAGCTCATGCGCCGACGGAACCTCCCGCCGAACACGAAAGTCTCAACGGTCCTCGAAAAACCACCGGAAATCACCCCGGAAACGCCGCTCCCCGAGGCGGCGGAGAAGATGATCTCGGCCGGGTTCCGCGCGGTCCCGGTCGTGAAAGGGAAGGGCCTCATCGGGATCATCTCTCGCTCGGACATCGTCCGCGCGCTCGTCGAGACCCGGGCCTTGGAGGGCGTCCGCGTCTCGGAATTCATGACCCCGAACCCCCAGGCCGTCGCCGAGGACGAAGCGGTCGATCAGGCGGTCCAGATCATGCGGTCCCTAGGCGAACGATCCGTCCCGGTCGTGGACAAGAACCGCCACCTGAGAGGGGTCGTCGGCCTGAAGGACATCGTCGACCTGTTCGCCCAGCCGAAGGTCCGCGAGCAGTACGGGGACCGTGGAGGCCGCGAGGAGAAGGTCGTCCTCGAAGTGAAGAGCGTCATGCGCTATCCGCCGCTCACCGTCAGGCCCGAGGCGGACGTCCACCGCGCGGCCGAGCTGATGGCCAAGAACCACGTCTCGTCCGTCATCGTCACGGAGAACGACGAGCCCGTGGGGATCATCACGAGCCAGGACCTGATGGCGTTCCTGGCGGGACTCCGGGAACGCGAGCAGCTCTTCGTCGAGGTCGGCGGTCTCGAGGACGAGCCGAAGGACACGTACGACGAGATCTACGAGGTCATCCAGAAAGAGATGCGTCGGATCGCGCCGCTCGTGCAACCGCGGACCCTCGCGATCCACTTCCAGAAGTACAAGCCGGAAGGCGACCGCTGGAAGTACTCGCTCCGCGCGCGTTTCACGACGAGCCACCGGATCTACTATGCGCACGAGTTCGATTGGGACCTTCGGGTCGCCTTGACCACGCTCCTCGACACGCTCTATAAGCGGATCATCAAGGAGAAGGAACGCAAGGTCACGGAGCGGAAGCGGCACCACCTGTCAACGTAGGTTCCAGAACGGTCGGTGGGCCCGAATCGTCTCCTCGATCGCGGTGCGACCGCGTACGTTGTCGTCGAGGTTCTCGGAAAGGGCGAGCCGTGTCGTTTGACTGCGAAGCCGCCCGACGACGCCGGTGATGACCTCGCCGAGCGCGTCGAGATGATATCCGCCCTCCAGGGCCACGGCGAGCCGGTTGCCGCACAGCCGGGCGGCTAGGGCCGCGGTTCGACTCATGAGTTCGACGTAACCTGGCGAGGAGAGGACGAGCGACGTGAGCGGGTCGCGGTAATGCGCGTCGACGCCGAGGCTGACGAGGACCACGTCCGGTCGGAACTGCTCGAGGATCGGCTCGATGACCCGGTCGCAGGCCTCGAAGTACGAGGTGTCCCCACAGCCCGCGGAAAAAGGGATGTTGACGGTGAATCCGCGGCCCTCTCCCGTCCCGACGTCTTGGGCGGGACCCGTGCCCGGGAAGATCCCATACTCGTGGGTGGAAATGTACAGGACCGAAGCGACTCCGGCAAAGATGTCGCGCGTCCCGTTCCCGTGGTGCGCGTCGTAATCCAGGATCGCAACCCGCCGTCCGTCCGCAACCTGATCCGCCGCCGCGATTGCGACGTTGTTGAGATAACAGAAGCCGCCCCCGTAGTCGGGGCCCGCGTGATGCCCCGGCGGTCGCACGAGCGATACGCTCGGACGCCCGGTCCCCACCGCGGATCGCGTCCCGTGCAGGACTGCCCCCGCGGCGAGAAGTGCGAGTTCGAAGGTCCCAGGGTGCACGGCAGTCTCAGGGTCGAGCAGCCCTTCGCCCAGATTCTCGAAGGATTCGACGTACGCGTCCCGGTGGACCCGCTTCACCTCGGCACGTGTCGCGGGAGGAGCCTGCTCGACTTCCGTGAATAGCCTTGCCGCTTCCAGGTGCGAGACGATCGCCCGCAGCCGGTCCGGCCGCTCCACATGGAGCGGCGAGGCGACGTGATCGAGGAAGCGCGGATCGTAGACGAGCACGGCCGAGGGAGCGCCGGGGCCGACTTCAAGCCATCGCCGAGGGGCCGCCGAGACCGCCCCAAACGAGCTTATCACGATTGAAAATCACGCCGCGAAACATCTGAGAATTATGTCGGCACCCTTAAGCGAACTCGATTTCATATGTTCGATTCACAGCGCGGACAGGGGCGGGATGACAGTCTTTTCGCCGAGAGGTACAGTCGTAATTCTCCTGGTCGGGGCTCTCGTTGCCGTCGGATCGTTGCAACTCGGACGGCCTTCGTCTCGCGTCGAATCGGACACGATGAGCTTCTGGGAGGGGGTGGGACGGGGCCTCGTGACGGCCACGGTGGTGAACGAGACCTATGTCCGCAACGGGGAAACGGTCACCTCGCCGGTCGGGATCCGACTCGACAACGCCGCCGACACGCCGGTCGCCGTCTCCGAGGAGGCCGTGCTGATGAGCCCGCATCCGCTCCAGGCTCCCGCACCGGATCCCCTTCACACGACCCAGGACGCGGTCCTGACCATGGAGACCGTTCCGGCACACGGTTCGCTCACGTATTCGTACGGAGACCTCGTCGTGCAGGGCTTCCTCGCCCATCCCACGTGGTGGTGTTCCGAGGAGTTCCAATTCACCGAGGCTGAGATCCCGTACCGGATCGGTGGAGAGACATTGCCATTCGCGCTGCGTCCCATCCTTGCGAACGAGCATCACGAGGGGTCCGGTTCGAACACCCAGGACGACTTCTGGACCTACCAGCGCTCGAACCCGACGGTCGTCGTCGGCAAGGAGCCGTTGTGGACCCAGATTGACGGGACGTCAGGCCAGCGGATTCACGTGACGATCGATGCGACGAACATCGCGGTGTACACGTTCGAGGACACGATCACGAACGACGTGAACGTGACCCACGGAGCGCTGGAGGACACCGTGCCTGCGGGTTGGAGCGTGGAGGAGGGGAGTTATTCTGTCCCACCCGACGAGATCGTGAGCCACACCGACGGCTCGCGAACGTTGCGGTGGTTCGTCGACCTGCCCGCGGCGTTGGAGGGCAGCTCGGAGGATCCGCAATATCCGTCGGCGTACGAGCCCCTGATTCGTTCGTACACGCTCGTCGCGCCGGCCCTCGCCGCGGGACGGGTGGAGCTGCCGCGAGCACAATCCGACATCGACCGCGACGGGGTCGCGGATGCGGCCTCCGCACCATCCCTCGTGGACGTCGTCCCGGTCGGCACGCCCCACGCGGACGCGGGCGGCCCGTACGCCGGGCAGGAGGGGGACACGATCCTGCTCACCGCGGCCGGGTCGACGGACCCGGACGGCGATCCGCTTCAGTTCCGGTGGGACTTCACGGGCAACGGGACGTTCGAAACGCAATGGTCTTCGTCTCCGACGGCGGAGGCGCGCTACACGGACGACTTCTTCGGGACCGCGGTCGTCGAGGTCTCCGACGGAACGCACGTCGCCTCGGCCGCTGCGATCGTGACGATCGTGAACCGCTCGCCGGAGATCGAGCACCTCGACGCGGTCGCTCAGGCGTCGTTCCGAGTCGAAATCGCGGGCGAGAAGTGGCATGACCTGTCGTTCACGGTAAACTCCGATGCCGGGGTCCTCGCGGCCCTCGATCTCGTTCGGGAACCCGGGAGTCCGGCGAAGCAAGCGGCGACGACGGAAGTCCTGAAGTTCTCCCTTCAGGAACACGTTAGCGCCACGCTCGCGTATACCCCGCTGAACGACCGAGTGAACGGTCAGCTCGGTGGAGACAACCCGGCCAGGATCGTCGTCGTGCTCCCGGACGGACAGGAGCAGCGGATGTTCCACAACTTCAACGCCCGGCACCCGTCGACGTGGACGTGGACCGTGGCGGACCTCGTCCCGTTCATTGCCAGGACCGGCATCACGTTCCGCGCGACGCTTCACGACGCGGGAAGCGACGATCTGATCGCGACGTGGGACTTCGGGGACGGGACGAGCATCCAACAGACGTTCTGGAACAACGGCGTGAGTCCGGATCCGCCGCAGAGCCAAGGAGGGACCGCGCCGTTCGATGTCACCGCGATCGTCGTGCACGGATTCTATCCGAATGGTTCGTCCGCGGTCACCCTGACGGTCCGCGACGACGATGGCGGGGCCACGCAAGCGACGCTCACCCTATCGAATCCTTGACGGGGAAAGGTCTTTAGCGCCTCGCCCGAGTGCCCAGGGCGTGCTGGAAGCCCGCCTAGTCTTGCGAGGAGAACGGGTCCTCCTCCGGCCCCTCGCCTCGACGGACCTTCGGCGCTGCGTGAAATGGTTCTCGGATCCGCAGATCATCCGCTTCCTCGGGCGGGACGCCCCGGTGACGCTCGCGGAAGAAGAGCGCTGGTTCCGCGATTACGAACGGCGGACGGACGAACAGATTTTCGCGATCGAGGTCGAAGGCCAGCACGTCGGGAACCTCGGGCTGCACAAGATCGACCGCGTCCACCGCAAAGCGGAAGTCGGGATCGTGATCGGAGAGCCGTCGTTCTGGTCCCACGGCTATGGCACCGAGGCGATGCGCGTCGTCCTGCGGTACGGCTTCGAGGGGCTGGGCCTCAACAAGATCTCGCTCGACGTGCTCGAGTACAACACGAGGGCCCTCCGGACGTACGAGCGCCTTGGGTTCCAGCGAGAAGGCGTGCACCGCGATGACATCTACAAGGACGGACGCTTCGTGAACGTCATGCGGATGAGCATCCTCGCGCGCGAACTTCGGGAAGGACCGGCCGCCTGACGCACTCAGAGTTCCAACAGGTCCCGCGGCGTCGTGCTCATGTATCGAGGACTACCCTTCGTGATGAGGACGTCGTCTTCGATGCGCACGCCCCCGAATCCGGGGACGTACACTCCCGGTTCATCCGTGAAGATCATGTTCGGACGGAGCACCAAGTCGCTCGACGCGTTCAGCGCACCGCCGTCGTGGACCGCAAGCCCGATCGAATGTCCGAGTCCGTGGATGAACCGCCCCTTGTACTTCGTCCGGTCGATCACATCCCTCGCGGCCGCATCGACCGACTTCGCCTTCGAACCGGGTCTCATCCGCGCGAGCGCCGCGGCCTGGGCCCGGGCAACCGTGCCGTGCATGCGGCGCTGCTCCTCGGACGCCGAGCCCACGACCACGGTCCGCGTGACGTCGGAGCAGTACATGTGGTACATCGCGCCGAAGTCGATCACGATCATGTCCCCGCGCTCGATCTTCCGCTCGCCGGCCGTGTAATGCGGCTCCGCCCCGTTCGGACCGGACCCGACGATCGTGTGGAACGAGGGACCGGTGGCCCCGTTCTTTTGCATCCGGTACACGAGCTCGGAGGCCACTTCGGCCTCGGTGACGCCGGATCGGACGAACGGCAACGTTTCCTCGAAGGATTTCGTCGCGATGTCGCACGCCCTCTGGATCCGCTCGATCTCCTGTGCATCCTTCACGAGCCGGGTCTTCATGACCGCCTCGGAGACGTCGACGAACCGCGTCGACTTGGACGCCTGTTTCTTGAGTCGCTCGAACGCGGCCTGGGTCAGCTCGGACGCGTTGATCCCGACTTTCCGATGGCCTTTGAGCGCGGCCTTTATGCGGCGGGTCGACTCGTCGCGAGTCTGGAATACGTGGAGCGGGAGGCCGCTCTTCTTCGCGGCTTCCTCTTCCAATGCCGACGTCGTGATCTCGCAGCCGCCGTCCGGCGTGAGCCAGGCGCCGCAGCCCTCGAACAGTCCATCCGTCAAACCGGTCGCGTAGAAGAACGAGCGGTCGATGTGCGGCTCGGTCGAATTGAGGAAGACGATCAGGTCCAGGCCGTCGTTCACGTTGCGGAAAATGCGCCGCACGCGGTCGCGCATGAGGATCCCCCGCGCGTAACCGAGCGAGTCTAGTTAAAGGTTCGTCGCCCGGGAAGGATTTTATCCTCCGGACCGGCTGCGCAACCCGATGGCGAAGCGACGCCACCGCGGCATGGAGCGGCGGATCGCCCTGGAACGGATGACGACGCTCTTCCGCCTGGCCGAGGGCGAGGCGCTCCAGCGCCATGCAGGCCGGGCGCGACGGTACGTGGAGCTCGCGCGTCGGATCGGGATGCGCTACAACGTCCGGGTGCCCGCGCCGTTCAAGCGGTCGTTCTGCAAGAAGTGCCTCGCGTTCCTCCTGCCATCGGTGAGCGCCCGGGTCCGCGTGGGACGGGGCCGGGTCGTCGTCACGTGCACCACCTGCGGCGCCGTCCAGCGCTATCCGTACCGTCGGGAACAGGTGGCGCGTCGTGCGTCCCGAGGCTAGTACGACGTCGTCATGTCGATCTTGCCCGCCTTCCGGGCGAGGTATTCCCCGGCCTTGAAGACGGCGATGCTCAGCCCGAAGAACGCTACGCTCGAGATCGCGAGGAACGCGAGGATCGTGAGATCGCTGAAACCGCCGAGGCCGGTCTGGATCCCCTGCAACTCCGCGGCGGGCAAGAGGAGCCGACGGGAGAGGTCGAACCAATACGTCAGCGGGATGACCTTCCCCACGTTACTCAGGCCGCCCGGGAGGACGCTCAGCGGGAAGAGGACGCCGCAGAACACGTAGAAGATCCCCGGGACCGCCTCGGCGATGGTCTGCGTGTGTCGGGCCATGAGGAACGTCGCGCCGCCCAGGGTGATGCCGATCGCGAGGAGGCAGAACAGGCCGAGGATTAAGCTCACGATGAAGACGGGGACGGCGGACCAGCTCATGGTGATCGGCACGGGAGGATTGAGGACGAACGCGCCGAAGGCGAGGGTGATGACGACCGCGAACGAGGCGACGAGGATCTTCGAGACGGCCCGGCCCATCACGTACACGTAGAACGAGATTGGCGAGATGTACACATAGCGGATCGTCTGGTACCACTCCCGGTCCGACTGAATCACCTGGAACGTCCCGAACAGCGTCGAGCCGACGAAGATGAAGAACGCGTTCCCGACGTACATGAAGTCGAACAACGGCTGCGGCCGGACGTTCCCGATCGCGGCGAAGACGACGTACATGAGGACGAGGATGAAGACCGCGGCGATCGGCTTGACGATCGAGTAGATGATGAAGAGCCACGGCTCGGTCCAGTTCGAGTCCATCTCCCAGCCGAGCCAGGCCGCGACCTTGAAGGTCCTCCAGAACGTGCTCACTGATGCCGTGACGTCAACTTCCCCTCCCTCTTCGCGAGGGTCTCGAGATAGGCGAGCGTGTAGCGCGCGAGGATGAGGAACACAACCGCCAGGACCAGCAAGATCTCCAATTCCGTCACCGGCGGGAGGAGCGGCAGCGGCGCGGTCCCCGGCAACGTGAGCTGGCGCAACGCATCCAGCCCGAAGGTCGCGGGGACGATGCTCCCCGCGATCGCGACGGCGGGACCCCATGTGGGGACGGAGAACAGCCCGCCCGCGGGGAAGTACATCCCGCTCGAGAAGAAGATCGGTTCCTCCATGAGGGCCGAGAGGTTCCACGCCTCACGACCCCACAGGAGGTACAGCGAGGCGAACATCATCCCCATCCCGTAGAGCGCGATGAGCGTCACGAAGAACACGGCGAGGAGGAGGAACGGGTTCGCCACGGAGAAGATGACGCCGAACACGACGATGCCGGCCACGAGGGTCGACAGCGCCCGCACGGACGTCATGAACATCCCGCCGATCGCCATGCCGCCGAGGAGGGCCATCCGGTTCATCGGGGCCATCATGTACAGTTGGAGGTTGCCGATCTCCTTCTCCCAGTACAGCTGGCTCGCCATCGACCAGAGGACGTTGAGCCAGAACGCGACCATCGTCCCGCCGAGGACGACCGTCGCCACGAGGGCATTCAGATTTTGGCCCGCCTGGTGGAGCGCGAGGAGTTGGGCCGGCGTCGGCGTACACGGGCTCGGACAGATCGCCGCGGCCTGCGCCTGGTAGAACGCCTGGTAGATGAACACGTACGCCGCGATCCCGAGGAGCGGGAGGAAGACTTCGAAGATCAACCAGGACGGCTCGCGGTTCGCCCCGATCACGCGCGGGTACGCGCGGCCGACGATGCTCCGGAGGTTGAGGCCGAGACGGAACCGGAGGTCCGAACGCCGGACGGTCGCCTCCCTCACTCGAATCCCCTCCCGACCATCCGGATGAAGACGTCTTCGAGGGTCGGCTCCGACTTCTGGAGGGAATGGACCTTCGATCCCTGAGACATGATGTGGCTCAGGATGTCCGCGACGGGCGCCTCGCCGTCGAGGATGAACGTGAGGTGCGTCATGTTCGTCCCGATATCGTTCTTCGAGGAGAAGTTTTTCACGCCGGGGATCGTGGTGAACCCGTCCAGGTTGCGGAGCGCGTCGACCTCGAGCTGGAACGTCGTGTCCATCCGCGCCGTGCGCTTGAGGTTCTCCGGGGTGTCACAGGCGAGGATCTTGCCGTTGTCGATGATCGCGATCCGGTCGCACATCTCATCGGCTTCGGCCATGTAGTGGGTCGTCAGCAGGACCGTCTTCCCCTTGTTCTCTTTGAGCCACTTCATGACGTAGTCCCGGATCGTCCGCGCGGCATTCACGTCGAGGCCGAGCGTGGGCTCATCGAGGAACAGGATGTCCGGGTCCGTCGCGAAGCCGCGGACCATGTTCATCTTCTGCCGCTGGCCGGTGGACAGCGTCCGGACTTTCGCGTCCCGCCGGTCCCACAGGCCGAACACTTTCATCAGGCCGTCGATCCGTTCTTTCGCGACCTTGCTCGGGACGCCGTAGAACTGGGAGAACATCCAGATGTTCTCGCGGGCGGTCAGCAGGCCGTACCCGGTCGTCTCGCCGCCGGACACCATGCCGATCCGTTGACGGATCGGGAAGACGTCCTTCGTCACGTCGTGTCCCGCGACGAACGCCTCGCCGGCCGTCGGCAGGAGGAGCGTGCACAGGATCTTGATGAGCGTCGTTTTCCCGGCGCCGTTCGGGCCGAGGAGCCCGAACAGTTCGCCCTCCGGGATCTGCATCGTCACCCCGCCGAGGGCCGTCGTCGGACCGACCCCGCGCTCGACCTCGTCGGGGTCGGGCTTTCGGAGCCAGTGTCGCTTTCCGGCGAAGATTCGGGTGAGGTCGCGCGTCTCGACCGCGTAGGGCATGGGGGATCGATTCCGATTCTCCTCGGACCCCGCGGAAGGTCGGAGGGCCTACACGGCCAGTCGCTGCCGGTATCGGGTGACGTATCCGGCGATCCGGTTTCGCATCAGGATGCTCCGCACGTCGGTAAGCTCCGAGACCTTTGCCTTGTTGTGCTCGAAGTCATCCGTGAACTCGTTCGGATAGAGCTTTGCGAGTTCAATCGCGACGCGCTTGATGTACGTCGGCCGGATATTACCCAACGATTCACTCCGCTCAGTACGAGGAAGCGCTCCAAAGGGCGTGTGCTAAATAAAGGTTCGGAGGAGAACCGCGACGCGGATGCGTTTCGCGACGCGGGCGGCGTGCCGTTCGCGTCCGCGCCATTATGCGGGCAACTCTTAAATAGGGACCTCGGATACGCCCGATTGGGACCCCGCGCCGCACCGTCCCCCAGGAGCGGATGACGATGGAAGAATCCCTCGTGAACGTCGAATTCCTGAAGAGCTCAAACAATTTCATCGCCCGCATCCAGAGCGAACTCGGCGGCATGCGCGAGTACCGGAGCTCCTCCTTCGAGGAAGTTTTGGAGCAGGTCGTGATCGACCTGCAAGAGGAGTTCGAATCGTACTGATCAGGCGCCGGTCCACGCCGGCTTCCGTTTCTCGATGAAGGCGCGCATCCCTTCCGCCTTGTCCTGGGTCGACCCGACGATCCCGAAGGCCGCGGTCTCGAAGTCCAACCCCGCGGAGAGCGGCATGTCCCACGCCGCCCGGAGGCACGCCTTCGCCAGGGCGATCGCGGCGGGGCCTTTCTCCAGGATCTTGTGGGCCAAAGCTTTCGCCTCCGCGAGGAGGCGGTCTGGGGGCACGACCCGGTTCACCAGCCCGATCCGTTCCGCGGTCGCGGCCGAGATCCGGTCGCCGGTGTAGATCATCTCCGCCGCCCATCCCGGCCCGACGAGCCGCGGGAGACGTTGGCTCCCACCGAAGCCGGGGATGATGCCAATGTTCACCTCCGGCTGGCCGAGCTCCGCGCGGTCCGAGGCGATCCGGATGTCGCATGCCAAGGCGAGCTCGCAGCCCCCACCGAGGGCGAAGCCGTTGATCGCCGCGATGATCGGCTTGTTGCACGCCGCCATCGTGTCGCCGAGCCGCCGACCCATCTCCGAAAAGCGCTGCATCTCAAGGCCCGTCAGGTTTGCCATCTCCTTGATGTCCGCGCCCGCGACGAACGCCCGGTCGCCCGCCCCCGTGAGGATGATCGCCCCGACGTCCTGGGCCATCGAAAGGTGCTCGATCGCCATCGACAGCTCCCGCAGGACCGCGCCGTTGAGCGCGTTCAACGCGTCGGGCCGGTTGATCGTGACGATCGCGAGGCGGTCGTCCATCTCCATCTTGACGAATCCGGGCATGGGAGTCCTCCGGTCGCGGAATGCTTCTGCCGGGGATGAACGTTCCTTGGAGCACCGGTAAGCTCATACGCCCGCGCCACCGTCGGGGAGCCCGGCGGGATGGATGCATACCCTCGCGCGGATCGTGGCCTTTGGTCTCGCACTCCTACTAACCGCGTCTTTGGGGCTTGCGTTGCAGCCGGCGAAGGCCTCGATGGACCGGCCCACCTGGTCCGCCGGCAACTTCTGGGTATACAACATCAGCTCCGGATCCGGCCCCGCAACGGTGACCGGGACGTTCCGGATGGACGTCAGCGGGACCGAGACGGTCACGCTGAACGGAACTGGATATCCGAGCTACCGTGTGGCGTCAGACCTCAAGATCCCCCTGGGCGGAGGACTCACCTTCGAAGTCTTCCCAGTGATCTGGTTCAGCGTGGACACGCTCGCGGTCGTGAAGATCCAAGCCGTCGTCCCGCCTATCCTGAACCTCACGACCCAGACAACGGTCGTCATCGCAGGGAGCCCGCCCCAGACGATTCAGTGGCCGCTGACCGCGGGCGCGACATGGAGCAGCTCCACCGTCGTCTGGACCTCGTCGACGAACGCGACCCGGACGACGTGGGCCCATTCGACCTTGTCGACGACCTTCTCCGTCCAGTCGGACGCGACGATCACGGTGCCTGCCGGGACCTTCTCGACGACGCCGCTCAAAGAATTGAGCGCGAACGGAACCTACACGACGAACTTCTGGTCGGCCCAAGTCGGTAACTGGGCGCGTGTGGGCAGTTACAACAGCACCGGGCAAAACTCGCAAAACTTCAATCTGACGTCCTACGGCTACTCGGGTCCCGGGTTCTTCGGCTCCACCATCCTCGGGTTGCCGGTCTGGATTTGGCTCATCCTGCTCGTCGTCATCGTGGTGGCCATTATCGGGTTCTTCGCGGTCCGACGGCGCAAGCCACCTGCCGTCATGATGCCTCCGCCGATGCCGCCGCAGGAACCGCCGATGGGTCCGTAAGGTCCCATCACGCCCGAGGGTACTCGTACACGCCGCGGCCCGTCTTCCTTCCGAGCCGCCCAGCCCGAACGTACTTCCGTAGGAGCGGCGAGGGCCGGAACTTCGGATCGCCCGTCTCGCGGTGAAGGACCTCCATCACGTCCAGGCCGATGTCAAGCCCGGTGTAGTCCGCGAGTTCGAACGGTCCCATCGGCATGTTCGTGCCCAGCTTCATCGCCTTGTCGATGTCTTCCGGGGTTGCGACGCCTTCCTGGAGGAGGTTGAAGGCCTCGTTCATCATCGGAACGAGGAGTCGGTTCACGACGAACCCGGGTGACTCTTTCACTTCGACGGCCTCCTTCCCCAGCTTCGAGCACAGGTCCCGGATCAGCCGCACCGTTTCATCGCTCGTCTCCGAGCCCCGGATCACCTCGACGAGCTTCATGACCGGAGCCGGATTGAAGAAGTGCATGCCGACGACACGGTCGGCGCGTTTCGTCGCGCTCGCCATCTCCGTGATGCTCAGGGAGGATGTGTTCGAGGCGAAGACGACCGTGGGCGGG
>DATGWB010000158.1:0-5968 GCA_035299725.1 Thermoplasmata archaeon | reverse complement strand
AGCGTGGACTATGCCGAGAGCGTCGCGGGCAGCGGCTTCCTCGTGAGCAACCCGAACAACTGGTCGACCTGCGGATGCGGTCAGAGCTTCAACCCGAAGGGCGAGGAAGCTCCCGACCAGCAGCACCAGTCCCCTCACGCGCACACGCACTGAACCGCACCCTTTTGACTTCCTACGGCCTCACGACGTTCGATGGCAACGAAAGTTCGCGTGCGGGTGGGAGCGAAAAAGACCGTTGACCTGAACGGCGTCCGTGTCACCAACAAGACCACGAACTCGATCTTGGTGCACCGGACCTCGAAAGGGATCGAAGTCACCGATTGTTGTCTCGAAGAACAGGGGAAGTAGGCCGCTCAACCGCGAGTCCCGTGGCGAGCTCGGCGACGAATTTTCGGACATCCTCGGCGTTGCGGCGCTCCGCCGCACGACGCACAATCGAACTCCCGATGACGACACCGTCGGCACCCGCGGCCGCCACCGCTCGGACATGATCTCCCGTGGTGACACCGAAGCCCACACCGAGGGGGAGGGACGATACACGGTGAAGGGCGGTAATCCGACCCCTGAGATCCTCGGGCAGGCTCGAGCGAACGCCGGTAGTCCCGTACCTGGCGACGACGTAAAGGAACCCGCGGGAGGCGTCCGCAATCGCAGCGGCCCTGGCGGGCGGCGTGGAAGGCGCAACGAGCTGGATCACGTCGACGCCAAGCGGTTCGAGCGCCTCCCGGACCTCGGGCGATGCCTCCAAGGGCAGATCCGGTACGATGACCCCGTCGACCCCGGCGCTTGCGGCTCGTTCGGCGAACGTCGGGATACCCATGGCGAGCAACGGGTTCATGTACGTCATGAGGACGAGCGGCATCTCGGTCTTCTGACGGATGCGCGCCGCAAGTTCGACGACGTCCCGGGGCCGCGTCCCTGCACGAAGCGCGCGTTGCCCCGCCTCCTGGATCTCGGGACCGTCGGCGATCGGGTCCGAGAAAGGGATGCCGAGCTCCAATACGTCCGCGCCTCCCGCTTCGCAGGCTGTTGCGAGGGACTCCGTCATCCGAAGGTCGGGATCGCCCGCCATCAGGTACGCGATGAGCGCGGCCCGGTTCTCTGCGCCAGCGCGGCGGAACGCCTTCGAGATGCGGCTCAGACCTTCACTCCCATCGCGTCCGCCACCGTGGCCATGTCCTTGTCTCCTCGGCCGGAGATCGTGACGACGATGACTTCGTCGCGCTCCATCTCCCGCGCCCTCTGCATCGCAACGAACACCGCGTGGGCGGGCTCGAGCGCGGGCAGGATTCCCTCATACGTCGCGAGGGCTTGGAAGCCCTCGAGGGCTTGTTCGTCGGTGACCGCGACGAAGGACGCACGCCTTGTATCCTTCAACGCAGATAGCTGCGGGCCGACGCCGGGATAGTCGAGGCCCGCGGAGATGCTGTGGGTGTCTAGCACCTGGCCGTCGTCGTCTTGAAGGACGTACGTCCGTGCGCCGTGGAGGACGCCCACGCGGCCACCCGTTAGAGACGCTGAATGGTCCCCCGGCAACGGACCGCGGCCGCCCGCCTCAGCGCCGAGCAGCTCGACTCCTTCTTCGTCGAGGAAAGGCGCGAACGTCCCCATCGCGTTGCTCCCACCGCCGACGCAGGCGACGAGCAGGTCCGGCAGTCGGCGGTTGCGTTCGAGGCTCTGCTCGCGAATCTCACGGCCGATGACGCTTTGAAAGTCTCGCACAATCGTCGGATACGGATGCGGACCCACGACGCTTCCGAGAAGATAGTAGGTGTTCTCGACGTTCGTCACCCAGTCCCGCAGGGCTTCGTTAATGGCGTCCTTCAGCGTCTGGGTCCCCTGTTCGACCCGGTGCACCGTCGCGCCGAGGAGCCTCATCCGAAATACGTTCAGGGCTTGGCGTTGGATGTCGACGGCGCCCATGTACACCTCGACAGGCAGGCCGAGGACCGCCCCCACCATCGCCGTGGCGACGCCGTGCTGGCCCGCGCCGGTCTCCGCGATCAGGCGCTTCTTCCCCATGCGACGGGCGAGGAGGGCTTGACCCATGACGTTGTTGAACTTGTGCGCCCCGCCATGGCAGAGGTCTTCCCGCTTCAGATAGATCTGCGCTCCGCCGATGTGGTCCGTAAGGCGTCGGGCGAAGGAGAGCGGCGTCGGGCGCCCGCCGTAGTGTCGATTGTACGATTCGAGTTCCTCTTGGAACTCGGGATCCCGTTTTGCCTCGTCGTATGCCGCCTCGAGCTCGTGCAACGCGGGCATGAGCGTCTCAGGCACGTACTGCCCGCCGAACTTCCCGAAGTATCCCCTCTTCCGGACGACGTAAGCGTCAACCATGCTGCAGCTCCTGGAGTTTTCTCGCAGGCTCATCGTGACGCATGATCGAGGTGCCGACCAGGACCGCGTCGGCCCCGGCACGGAGCATGGTGTCCACCTGCCCTCGCGTCTCGATCCCGCTCATGGCGATGACGGGTCGATCCTTCACCCGCTCCGCAAGAATCCGCGGTGTCGTCTCCAAGTCGACTGCCATTGTCGCGAGGTCGCGGTTGTTAATCCCTAGGATATCGGCAGGCGTCTGGACCGCCGCATCCCACTCCTCAAGCGTGTGGACCTCGAGTACGACTCCGACCTTTCGATCGTGGGCCTCATCGATGAGCGTCGGCATCCTCTGATGGAAGCGCCCGCGGCGCGCGAGTATCTCGATAAGCAACAAAGCGGACGCCCCGCACAACGCCGCGGCATCGATCTGCCTCGAGTCGACGACGATGTCCTTCATGAGAACGGGGAGACCCGTACGCGCCGCGCGCGACACGAAGTCGATATCCCCGCCGAAAATCCTGGGCTCCGCGACGACGGAGAGCCCGAGGGGTTTCGCCGCGACAATCCCCTCCAGGATGGCGTCGAACTGCGCCCCGCCTTTCTGGCTCCGCATGCTCGGCGATGCGAATTTGAGTTCGGCGACCACGTCGGAGATCCGGGTCGGCGCGCCCAAGGCGTCCAAGAAAGAGGGACTTCGGTCGGTTTCATCTCGCACGTCGTAGTAGCCCTCCTTGAGAAGGGTCTCGGCGTTGGCCACGAGGCGCTCAAGCGCGTCCATCGTCCTCCACCTTCGACAAGTTCCCGCCAGTAGCCTTCACGAACGTGCGCAAGGTTTCGAACGCCTTCCCCGAATCCAGGGCCTCCACCGCGAGGGGCAGCGCCTCCAGGAGGGAATCCGTCTTCCCCGAAACGTAGATCCCGGCAGCCGCATTCGCCAGGAGCATCTCTCGTTTCGGCCCGAGTTCTCCTCGTAGAATCCGCACGGCCTCCTTCGCCGCGGTCTCCGGCTCCGCGCCTGCCAAATCCCTTGGGTCCGCTCGATCGAAGCCGAGGTCCGCCGGTTTCAGGACGAATTGTCGCGTCCGGCCGTCGGCCACCTCTCCGACGATCGTCGGGCAGCAGAGGCAGATCTCGTCCATGCCCGCTTGGCCGTGGACGACAAGGGCGTGCTCGATCCCGAGGCGTGCGGTCACCTTCGACATGAGCGGCACCAGGTCCGGACTGAAGACGCCGAGGAGGTGGCCTTTCGCTCCGGCCGGGTTCGTCAGGGGTCCGAGGATGTTGAAGACGGTGCGCACGCCGAGCTCCCTGCGCGGCCCCATCGCGTGCTGCATTGCGGGATGGAACTTCGGGGCGAACATGAAGCAGAGGCCGTGCGCCTCAAGAATCCGCTCGACCTCCGATGGCTCGAGGTCCACTCGGGCTCCGAGGGCCTCGAGCAAGTCCGCGCTCCCGCAGCGGCTTGTGATCGCCCGGTTTCCGTGCTTCGCGACCCTCACGCCGGCGGCCGCGACGACGAACATTGCGATCGTCGAGACGTTGAACGTGGTCACGCGAGCTCCGCCCGTCCCGCACAGATCGACAACGCGCCCATCCTCGCGCGATCGAATCCGAACGCACCGTTCCCGCATCGCGGTTGCCATGCCCGCAATCTCATCCGGTCCCTCGCCTTTCATCCGGAGTCCCATCAGGAACGCGCCGATCTGCGCAGCGGTCGCCTGTGCGTCCATGATCTCGGCCATCGCATCGTGCGCGCCCTCGAAGCCAAGGGATGCGCCCGTCGCCAGGTCTCGAATCGCATCCTGGATCATCGCCTCGCCTCCTCGAGGAAGTTACGGAGGAGCGCCGGCCCTTCCGGAGTGAGGATTGACTCGGGATGGAATTGGACGCCCTCGATCGGATAGAGGCGGTGCCGCACGGCCATGATCTCGCCGTCGTCGGACGTCGCGCTGACTTCGAGCTCCTTCGGCAGAGATTCTCGCCTAATCGCGAGCGAATGGTACCGCCCGGCCGTGATGGGATTCGGAAGCCCTTCGAAGATCGTGCGGCCATCGTGTCGGACGAGACTCGTCTTCCCGTGGAGGATCCGCGCCGCATGGCCGACCTTCCCGCCGTACGCAGTCCCAATCCCTTGATGGCCGAGGCAAACGCCAAGCGTCGGGGTCGCCGGGCTCAACTCCTCGAGGATATCTCGGCACACACCGAAGTCCCGCGCGTTCGTCGGATGGCCTGGCCCGGGAGAGAGGACGATCGCATCGGGTGCAAGCTTCCGCACCTCTTCCATCGTGATTCCGTCGTTGCGGTGGACGAGCGGATCCGCGCCGAGTTCGCCGATCTCTTGGTACAAGTTGTAAACGAATGAATCGTAGTTGTCGATGATGAGGACCTTCATGCGGCCGCCTCACGCAACGCAGCCCGCAAACCCTCGAGCTTGTGCTCCGTCTCGAGCCACTCCCTCGCCGGATCGGAGTCCGCGACGATCCCTGCACCCGCTTGGACGTAGTACGTCGGCCCGTCGGCGAAAAGCGTCCGGATCGCAATGGCGGTATCCACGTTTCCATTGAGGGAGAGGTAGCCGACAACCCCCGCGTACGGGCCGCGAGCGGTCCCTTCGAGGTCGTGGAGGATCTCCATCGCCCTCGGCTTCGGCGCGCCGCTCACGGTCCCGGCAGGGAACATCGCCGCCACCGCGTCGAGTGCGTCGGTCCCTGGCGCGAGTTCGCCTTCCACGCGGGAAACGAGATGCTGCACGTGGCTGTACCGTTCCACGGTCATGCGCTGCGGCACCTTGACGGTCCCGAAACGGCACACCTTCCCGAGGTCGTTCCGGGCCAAGTCGAGGAGCATGTTGTGCTCCGCTCGTTCCTTCTCGTCTGCGAGTAACTCAGCTCGGAATCGCTCCGTCTCCGGAAGGGTCGTGCCCAGCGGCCGCGTGCCCGCAATCGGGAATGTCGTCGCCGTGCGATCCTCCACGCGGAGGAGCATCTCCGGGCTCGCCCCGATCACCCGTCGCATCCCAAAATCGAGGTAGTACATGTAGGGACTCGGGTTCAGTCGCCGCAGGCTTTCGTAGAAGGCGAGTGGATCGCCGGACATTCGGCCGTATTCTCGGCGAGACAGGACGACCTGAAACGCCTCGCCCTCGTGGATCGCCGCTCTCGCCTTCGCAACTGCATCCATGAACCGATCTTGGTTAATCTGCCGTTTCGGAGAATCTGCGCTCAGCTCGGGGCTCGCTTTGTTTGCTTTCGGGAGGTCTTCAACTCGAGATCGGCCGTGGGCGAAGTACTCCGCCCGTTTGCGGACATGATCCACGATCACGCCGTCGAGATAGAGCCCGAACTC
This sequence comes from Thermoplasmata archaeon, assembly GCA_035299725.1. Lineage (GTDB taxonomy): Archaea > Thermoplasmatota > Thermoplasmata > RBG-16-68-12 > RBG-16-68-12 > RBG-16-68-12. The sequence continues at coordinate 304 of DATGWB010000158.1, read as the reverse complement.
GAACTCGGGGAACGGCGAGTCCGCGTGGGCGGGCACGGAATCGAGATTGCGGACGAACTCATAGGAGACGTATCCGACCAGACCGCCGATGTACCGCCCCGGGACGCCCGGCGCCTCATACTTTGCGAGGAGCGAACGCAGGGCGTCGAGGGGCCGATCCGTCTTGACCGTCTCGCCGTTCGATCGCAGGACGCCGGACCGGTAGGAAATGATGATTTCGGGATCGAAGCCGACGAAGGTGTGTTCTGCGAGCCGCGCGGGACCTGTGAGACTTTCGAGGATGAACGCATGAGGGTGGTCGTCC
>DATGWB010000157.1:0-3166 GCA_035299725.1 Thermoplasmata archaeon | reverse complement strand
CGGCTCGAGACCTCGCGCGTCGTCTCGATGACGACGGTCCCCTCGATCACCTCTCCCGTGTAATACGACGTCCGTGGCAACTCGACTACGATCTCCCGCGCCGTCGACTCACCTCAGGGTGACATGGCTCACCGGACGAGGAACCGGGTGCCGCAATACGAACACGTCGCGATGCCGAATCGATCGACGTTCGTCGGCGGGCCGCCGCAGTTCGGGCAGCTCAACGCGACGGGGCCTTGCTGGCCTGCGGGGACCATCGGCTGCTGGATCGGCGGCGGGGGCGGAATCGTCCGCCGGCCCGAGGCCGTGGACAGCGCGAGGATGACGAAGACGATGATGAAGAGGAATGGGACGCAGACGAACGGCGCGAATCCCAGGGGAAAGAACGCCGAGGAACCCGCGAAGGAGAAGGCGATCGCGGACACGGCGAGGATCCCGACGACCACCGCGAGGACGAGACCGATCGCCACGGTGTTCGGCGATGGGTTGCGCGGAACCGGCGGAGGGAACCATCCCGCGGGCGGGGGAGGCGGTTGGGCCACGCCTCCGAATTGAACGGGACTTAGATGAAGGCTCCGGGCCTTTGCCCGTCAACTCTTGAGTTCTTTCAAGGTCGCGGGCAGGAGTTTCAGGACGTCCGCCACGATCCCCACGTGCGCCACCTCGAAGATCGGCGCGCTCGGATCCGTGTTGATCGCGACGATCAGGCCCGCGTCCTTCATGCCGGCGACGTGCTGCATCGCGCCGCTGATTCCACAGGCCACGTAGAGCTTCGGCCGGACGGTCTTGCCGCTCTGCCCGACTTGACGCGTCTTCGGCAGCCAGTCCATGTCCGTGAGCGGGCGCGAAGCGCCGACGACTCCACCGAGGGCTTTCGCGAACTCCTCGATCAGAGGGAGGTTCTCTTTCTTCTGGATCCCGCGGCCCGCGGACACGATGATGTCCGCCCCGGCGATGTCGATGTCCTGGACCTGCGGGCGCTCGATCGACAGGAACCGAGTCCGTGTCTTGGACGAATCGATTCGGACCGGCGTCACGGTGACCGTCCCGCCCGCGGCAGGCCCCGCCGGTTTCACCGAACCGGGCCGCACGGTCGCCACAATCGGCCGGCTCGATGCGATCTCCACTTCCGCCTGGACCTTCTCGTTCAGGAGGCGGCGGGTGGCGACGAGGCGGTCGCCGTCGAAGCGCAAGGCGAGGCAATTCGTGACCAGCGGAAGATCCATCGCACCGGCGAGAGCGGGCGCGAGGTCGTAGCCTTGGGACGTGTGGGCCACGAGGATGAGACGGGGGTTCGCGCTCTCGACGACGGCGCGCGCCGCTTGACCGTATCCATCGGGCGTGTATTCCGCCAACGCCGGGTCGTCCGCGAGGAGGACCTCGGTCCCCGTGCCCGCGAGGACGTCGGCGAGGACTCGCACATCATGCCCGAAGAGCACAACACGGACGTGGCCTCCCGAGCGGGATCCGAGTTCCCGACCGACCGCGATCGCCTCCAAGGTCGAGGGCGCGACGTGGCCTTCCAGGTGTTCCGCGAAGATCAGGATGTCGCCCGGCAGTCCCTCACCTCCGTCCGAACCCTTTGTCCCGGAGGAACTGCGCGAGTTTCTTCGCCTGCTCGTCGACGGAACCGGTGATCATCTCCGCGTGGCCCTTCGCCGCGGGCGGCGAGAGCCCTCGGACGGAGAACGCGTACGGGAGCGGAACGGCGTCCCAGGATGCGAAGCCGAGCGCCGCGGGGGAGAGCTCCTTGATTGGCTGACGGGTCGCTTTCATGATTGCCGGGAGCGGCGCGTACCGCGGCGTGTTCGCGCCGAATTGGATCGTGAGCACGGCCGGGAGCGCGATCGAATAGAGCCGTTGCAGTCCGCCTTCGAGCTCGCAGGCGACCTCGAGCCCGTTGCCCTTCACCTCGACGCGCGTCACGACGCTCGCATGAGGGAGGTCGAGGAGGCCCGCGACGAGTCCCCCCGCCGCCGAATTGACGAGATCGTCCGACTGGACTCCGGTCAGAACGAGGTCGTGAGGCATCGTGCGAATCGCCGCCGCGAGGAGACGCGAGACCTTGCCGACGTCGTACGCGGCCGCCTCGTCGAACGCGATCCGGATGACTTCGTCCGCGCCCTTCGCGAGCGCCTCCCGCAGCATCTGCTCCGTGCGCTTCGGGCCGGCGGTCAGCGCGATGACGCGACCTCCGGATTTCTCCTTGAGCCGGACGCCCTCTTCGAGCGCGTACTCGTCCGCGCCGTTCAGTTTGTAGTTGAGGGCGTCGCGCTTGATGTCCTTTCCATCGGGCGCGATCTGGAACTGCAAATCCGGATTCGGGATCTGTTTCAGACACACGACGATGTTCAGCGGCACGGCGCGCGGGCGTAGAGGAGGACGCTATTTAATCGTGTCGTGCGATTCGAGTCGACGATGGTCGACACACCGTGGCGGTCAGTTTCGACGCCCGACCGCTGACGTGAGTACCTCGCCCTGCTCTCGTACCTCCCGCTGAAGGGATTTCGCAAGTTGCTCACGCTGCAGCGGCAATCCAGCAAGGTCGGAAGACAGCTCGCGGAGACGCGCGGCCTCGTCGGATACTCGTTTCGCGCGAAACTACCGAGCCACCGTTTCTAGACGCTTTCCATCTGGGAAGACGAGCAGGCGCTGATGGCGTTCGTCGGTCGAGATCCGCACTGAGCGACGATGGGCCTGCTTCAGCCCTACATGGGCGAGAGCGCGTTCACCCGATGGACGATCCGCGGTTCCGAAGTCCCGCCCTCATGGGACGATGGGCTCCGACGAGCCGAAGCCTCTGCGACGAAATGAAAGAGCGGCAGGCCTCGGGCCTGCCTTCGTCCGCCTACGGGAAAAACCCGCGCCACTTGTACGCTTCGACGACGCGGGCGATCGCCACCATGTAGGCGGCCTGGCGCATGTCGATCTTCTTCGTCTCCCGCATGTCCCAGACGCGGTTGAAGGCGCTCACCATAATGCCTTCGAGCTTGTCGTCGACTTCCTTCTTCGTCCAGAAGAACTCGGACAGGTTCTGCACCCACTCGAAGTACGAGACGGTCACGCCGCCGCCGTTGGCGAGGATGTCCGGGATCACGAGGATGCCCCTCTTGTGCAGGATGTCGTCCGCCTCGGGCGTCGTCGGGCCGTTCGCCCCTTCCGCGAC
>DATGWB010000156.1:0-5311 GCA_035299725.1 Thermoplasmata archaeon | reverse complement strand
CTTACAGTGAGAATCGTCCCGTCGCTTTTAAATATACATCAGTACATAGTGTCGCTATGTAAGTAGCGAGACGATAACTCGCTGCGAACAAGGGAAGGAAACACATGATGCGGATAACGGCGGCGGTGTTCGTCGCGTTGGCGGTGCTGGTCGTCCCCTTGGGCCTGGCCGCGACGGCGAGCGCCGCGACGACGGACACGAACCGCAACGTCACGCCGAGTATCATCGGCCCGGTACTGACAGATCGGTTCGGCGGCGGAATGATGGTCGGCGTGCGTGCGGGGCAGACGACCTTTGGTGTCTTCTATGGAACGAGCGACCATCCGAACAACGTCGTGATCTTCGCGGAGGAGACGCGGATCCTCGGTGGTGCGGAGATCGTGGACGCATCGGGCCAGCGTCTCGCGACGCGAGGCATCCCGGTCCAAACGGTCCTCGCGCAGAGCCTGAACCGGTTCATCGAGTTCAACACGACGAACGCCAGTGCGGGTATCAACCTAGTTCCAGACTACACCGGGCTGGCGGTCAACATCCCCGTGAAGACGCTGAACCTGAACACGGCCGGCTGGACGCTGAGTCACATGGACTACACGTCCGTGGGCAACGTGACGACGATCAATCTGAACGTCACCGCCACAAATCTGCGGTACACGTGGGTGTCGCCGCTGTACAACAGCTCGGCCCAGGTCGGCGATGGGATGCTCAACACGCTCGCATTTGACTTCCACCTGGTCGTGACGGTGCAGGACAAGACCCTGACGCTGCCCTGGTACAAGGTCACGGTGAGCGGCCTGTCCCGCGAGATCACCGATGTCAGCTTCGAAGGCAACCGGACGATTTCGGGCCCGTCCGTCGTGATGGGCGCGAAGTACGATCACGTGATCGAAGGCTGGGACTTCGCGGATCCTGGGAACCGACTCGCCCTTGAGACCCACCTGATCTTCGGGAACTACTTCCCGGACCGGACGGTCGACTTCATCCACGCCGCGTACTACCGCGACACCGCGAGCAGCGGGAACGATACCTGGCGGGAGGATGCGAGCACGGTGACCAACTTCACCGCCCCGCAGATCTACACCCGAGACCAGATTGTGTTCGACGACCACTGGACGCGCATCGGCCGCTTCGCCTGGGTATCGAACGTGACGGTCGATGGAGTCCAGGAGCGGATGCGGTTCCAGGTCCAGGGTGGGACCCGGCTCCTCGTGAGCCGCGACGGGGCGATCTTTCAGGGCTTCGCGGTGCGGGCCGCGTTCCTGTATCCCGCGGGCCAGTCGATCATCCACGACCCGGCGATGAGCGTGGAATCGTTCATGCCGACCATCGCGTCGGGTTTCAACCTGACGCCGTTCGGCATCCTGCTCATCCAGGTCGCGGTCGTTGGAGTCGCCCTCATCCCCGCGCTGTACCTGCGCACCCGGGCGCGACGCACGCCGCAGTGAGCGGCGCGTCGCCCCCCTTTCTCTTTCTTTTCTTCCCTCGATGATGCGTCGACCATGACGTCCCCAACCTCGCCACACCGGGTGAACGATGTCCGACCTCCCGATTCCGCGGCGCCCCGAACGGCCATATAGCGCGTCCCGGATACGAGGCGAGTCCGATGGCGGAAGTCTCCCCCGAGTGGACCGCGGAACTGAAGAAAGGCTCGATCCAACTCTGCCTCTTGGCCCTCCTGGCGAAGGAGGAGAAGTACGGGTTCCAGATCCTCCACGAGCTCCGCGACAGGTCGAACGGCTTCTTCGACCTCAAGGAGGGGACCCTGTACCCCGCGCTTCGGCGGCTCGAGGAGCGGGGGTTCGTCCAGAGCCGGTGGCAGGAGCCGGAGAGCGGCATGCCTCGAAAGTATTACCGGCTGACGGACCGCGGGCGGACCGCGCTCACGGAGGCGCTGGCGATCTGGGACGCGATGACGGCTGGCGCCGAGCGCGTGCTGGAGGACGCCCGATGACCGCGCCCGACGAATACCTCGACGAGGTGCGACGCGCCATGGCGGGGATGGAGCCGAAGGTGCGCGACGACATCCTCCTCGAACTCCGGAGTCACATCGCGGAGTCCACCGCGGCGAACGGCGGAAACGTGAACGCGTCCCTCGCGGCGGTCGGCTCGCCGCAAGACGTCGGCCGCCGATACCGCGAGTTGTACGGTTTTGGCCGGCTCTATAAAGTCCTGTTCGCGGCGATCGCGTTCGTCCTGGCGATCCCATCCGTGCCCGTCCTCGCCGTCGGGACGGAGAGCGTCTCGCCGTACGCCTTGTCGATCCTCTTCCTCATCGTGGTGGCCGCATGGGTTATTTGGGTGAGTGTGGCCGCTGGATCCCAGGCCGGAGTCCTCGCGGGCATCGCGGCGATGCTCTCGCGGTTCGCGGCCTTCGGTGTCGTCGCGGCAACCCTCGCCGGTGCGGAGATAACTCAATCCGGCCTGGCGCTGCTCGGTTCCGCGTCCGTCATGCTCGTGCTCCTCGGCTGGATCCCGGGCACGGCGAAGAAGGCGTGGTCCGCTCCGCGGGCGGAACTCTAGAGCGCGCGCCACACGCGGACGATCTCGTTGTGATCGAACGCCATCCCAGGGACCGCGGACAGATTCACGCGTTCGATGGCGGCGGCGTCGCTGCCGGCCTTCAGCCGCCCACCGATCGCCTCCAGTTCATACACGATCGAGATGACGTGGCCTCGCGGGTCCCGTTTCGGATCCGAGAAGACCCCGACGAGGCGCTTCACCCGCGTCTCCAGGCCCGTCTCCTCGCGGACCTCACGGACGACTGCCTCGACCGTCGTCTCGCCGAGTTCGACGAACCCTCCCGGAAGCGCGGGCATCCCCCGATACGGTTCGTTCTTGCGGCGGACCGCGACGAGCTTGCCCCCTTGGAGGACAATCCCGTCCACCGCCACCGAAGGATGCGCACGGGCCACCATCGGATCACTCGCGGGACGGCATCCGGATGCCGTGCTCGTCCGCGAAACGGATGGCGTCTTCGTAGCCCGCGTCCGCATGGCGGACCACGCCCATCCCCGGGTCGGTCGTCAGGACGCGCCCGATCCGACGCTCGGCGTCCTCGGTGCCGTCGCACACGACCAACGCGCCTGCATGGGTCGAATACCCGATGCCGACGCCGCCGCCGTTGTGGATGGCGACGAGGTCTGCGCCGGCCGCGGTGTTCAGCAGCGCATTGAGCAACGGCCAGTCAGCAATCGCATCGGATCCGTCGCGCATCCCTTCCGTTTCGCGGTACGGGGAGGCCACCGACCCCGCGTCGAGGTGGTCCCTCGTGATGACGATCGGTCCGCTGAGTTCGCCCGAGGCCACCATGCGGTTGATCGCCTTCCCGAATTGCGCGCGTTCGCCGTAGGCCAGCCAACACACGCGCGCGGGGAGGCCTTCCCAGGGGAGGTACTTCTCCGCGAGGCGGATCCACCGAGCGAGCGTCTCGTCGCGCGGGAACTCGCGCAGGACCACGCTGTCGGTCTTGATGATGTCGTCCGGGTTCCCGGTCACCGCAACCCACCGGAAGGGACCGCGGCCCTCCGCGAACAGCGGGCGGATGAACAGAGGCACGAAGCCTTGGAAGGCGAACGCGTCCTCGACGCCGGCCTCTTTCGCCTGGCCGCGGATGTTGTTCCCGTAATCGAAGACGACGCTCCCGGCCCGGAGGAAATCGAGCATCGCCCGGACGTGGATTGCAATCGACTCGCGGGAGCGACGCACGTATTCCTTGGGATCCTTGGACCGTAGGTCGACGGCCGCCGAAACGGAGAGCCCGCGAGGAATGTATCCTCCGAGCGGGTCGTGCGCACTGGTCTGGTCCGTCACGATGTCCGGACGAATCCCGCGGTGCACCATCTCGGGATGGACGTCGGCGCAGTTCCCCACGAGGCCGATCGAGAGCGGGGTCCCGCTCGCTTTCGCGTCGAGGGCCATTTCCAGGGCCTCGTCCAGTTCGAACACAATCCGATCGCAGTATCCGTTCGACACCCGCCGTCGGATCCGGGCCTCCTCGACCTCTACGTCGAGGCACACGCCTTCGTTCATCTTGATTGCGAGAGGCTGCGCGCCGCCCATGCCGCCCATCCCGCCCGTCAGGACAAGCCGGCTCTTCAGGGAGCCGCCGAAGTGTTTCCGCGCGCACGCCGCGAACGTCTCATACGTCCCCTGCACGATTCCTTGAGATCCGATGTAGGACCAGCCGCCGGCCGTCATCTGACCGTACATCGTCAGGCCGAGCCTCTCGAGCTCGTAGAACGTCTCCCAGTTCGACCACTTTGGCACGAGGTGGGCGTTGGCGATCAGAACCCGCGGGGCGTCGCGGTGAGTCCGGAAGACAGCCACCGGCTTCCCGCTCTGCACGATGAGCGTCTCGTCGTCGCCGAGGCTCTGGAGCGTCTCGACGATGCGTCGGAACGCGTCCCAGTTCCGCGCGGCCTTTCCGGTGCCCCCGTAGATGATGAGCTCGTCTGGCTTCTCGGCGTTCTCGAGGTTGTTCTCGAGCATCCGCAGGATCGCCTCTTGCCGCCAGCCCTTGCACCGCAAGGCGGGACCGCGCGCGGCCTTGATTCGCTCCATGCGCACCCCTTGATACCTTCTCTTTCGGCTTGAGCCTTTCCCACCGCCGGAGAGGAGCGGTCCTCGTGAAGGTTGAGCTAATCCCTAGAGACGACTCGTCACGACGGCCATGGCCTCGTGCCCGATTTCGTCCGATCGTTTCAGGAGGCGCTCCACGCGCTCTTCGGTCTCCGAGCGAAACGTCTCGTCTCGAATCGATGCGAGGTTGATCGAGCAGTTCAGGCTGGCGCCTCGAATCGCCGATTCCGCGAGGAGGACCGCGACGGCCGCATCCGTAACGGCCCCTCGATTGCCTTTCTTCACCGCGGCCTCGGCCAGCTCGAGGGCCTCAATGCATCGTTCCATCGTCTCGAGCGGGACTTCGGTGGCCTTGCGGTAAGCGCGTTGCATGGCATCCACCCGGGCGGCCTTTTCCGTCTCCGTCGACTTGGGCAGGCGCATCGCCTCCATCACCGCCCCGTACGCCTTCGCGTCCTCGTCGATCAAGGCCTCGAGGCGCGCCTGAGTCTTTTTCGCCCGGGCTTCGAGCTGCGTCAATTCCGGCTCAACCGCTTCGTACCCTTTCTTGCCGCGAGCGAGGCCGGCGACCATCCGACTGAGTGCAACGGAGAGGGCGCCGGCGAGGGCCGAGACGCTTCCCCCGCCCGGCGTCGGCGTGGGGGCGGCGACCGCCGCGAGGAATTCCTCCAGGGTACGGTCCTTCATTCCCACAGGCGCGTCTCCAGGATTTGCTCGCGATGGAACCGGGCGAGCT
>DATGWB010000155.1:0-3873 GCA_035299725.1 Thermoplasmata archaeon | reverse complement strand
CGAGGGCCAGTGCAGACCGAGATAGACGCGGCTCACGCCGACGAGCGTCGCGAACGCGAGGGCGGCGCCGCCGGCCCGCCACCGGAATCGCAAGGCCACGAGGCCGGCCAGGGCGAACGCGCGGGAGGCGTGACCGCTCGGCAAGGACGGATCAGGCTCTGTGGCGCACCCGTATCCGGGGAGGGTCCGGGCCCCAAACGTCGGATCGACGCAGGGCCGCGAGCGGTCCACGAGGTACTTGATGGCCGTCGTGACGACGACTGTGAGGACGAGGATGACGACGAAATCGAATGTCGCCTCCCGCTGCCCGCGCAACCAAAGAGGGATCGCGAAGAGGGCGAGGATGTAGGTGCCGCCGAGTGTGGTGATGAGGACCATGACGACGTCCAAGGTCGCGTTCGTGCCAGCGAGGTTGAGCGCCCGGAAGAGGAACTCGTCGACGCCCCCGATTGAGGCGAACATCGGAACCGGGTTCACGCGCCCCGGATAGTCGGAGGTCCCTTAAATTCCGTAGCACCACCGACAACCCTCAAACCGTCAATTGTGATGGCCGCCGCGAGATGGATCGCGCCCTACGAGTCTACCAGCAGCTCCTCCAGCACTACGGACCGCAGCACTGGTGGCCCGCCGAGACCGCCTTCGAAGCGATCGTCGGCGCGCTGCTCATGCAGCAGACCTCGTGGCGGAACGTCGAGATCGCAATCCGGAACCTGAGGACGGCGGGGCTCCTCGACGTCCGAGCGCTGGCCGAGGCGCCCGTCCCCGTCATCCGGAGGCATGTGCGCATCGCGGGCCTCTACCGCACCAAACCGGCGCGGGTCCGTGCGTTCTGCCGCCATCTCCTCGACCGCTCCGACGGCGACCTGGCGCGTTACTTCGGCCGTTCCACGGAGGTGGTGCGTGCGGATCTCCTGGCTCAGGATGGCGTCGGGCCGGAGACCGCGGACTCGATCCTCCTCTACGCCGGCGGACACCCGGTCTTCGTCTTCGATGCATACACGGAACGCATCGGGACGCGAATCGGGCTCTTTCGAACGGACGAGTATCGAGCGATTCAAGGATACTTCGAGCAACGCATTCCGCGGGACCTCGCGACGTATCAAGAATATCACGCGCTCCTCGTTCGGCACGCGAAGACGCTCTGTCGTCGCACGAATCCCATGTGTGCGGGATGTCCGATCCAATCCCTCTGCGACTTCGGCCGTCGACGAAAGCGATAAGGACGACCGCGTCCTCGGGACGTGCGATGGTGCGCGCGATCACGTTTGACGCGTTCGGGACCCTCATCGACACCGGACGCGACGTGCTGATCCGGATCGCCCGCTCCGTGTGCGACGACCAGCGACCGAGCCTCGATGCGGACGCGCTCCTCGCGACCTGGGACCGGCATTTCTTTGCGGCGGAGACCGCACCGTTCCTCACCCTGGCGGAGATCACGGAAGACAGCCTCGCGAAGACGTTTCGCGAGTACACCATCGACGCATCCCCCGCGCCATACGTGGACCGGCTCGTGGCGTTGTGGCGGGAGGCGAAAGCCTACGCCGAAGTCCCGCGGGTCCTCGAGGCCCTCGATGGCGTGCCGCGCGCCGTCGTCTCGAATGCGGACCACGAGTTCCTGTTGGACATCCTCCAGCGGAATGGCCTGCGGTTCGACGCCGTCATCACGTCGGAGTCCGCGCAGACATACAAGCCCCGTCCCCGGATCTTCGAGGCGGCCCTCGAATCGCTTCGGGTCCGACCGGAGGACGTGATCCACGTCGGGGACTCCCTCGTGGCGGATGTGCAGGGTGCCTCGCGACTCGGGATGCGGACCGTGTGGGTGAACCGCGGAGGCCTTCATCGCGGGTCCGCCGATCCGACGCCGGACGCGGAAGCCCACGACCTCCGCGAGCTGCCGGCGATCATCGATCGACTCTCCCAGGGCCGTTGAGCGGACGGCGGTTCGCATGGTCGCATGGAGGAAATCCCGAAACGTGACCCCTGGCCCACACGGTTAAGTAACGAACTCTCGATATCCGCCATGGAGGGGGCGGAGGGAGTGCCCAGCGTCACCGTGGGAGAGAGGATTCTCGTCCACCTCTCCGGATTTCTCCGTCATGCGGACTCGTACGAATGCCCGGTCGAGATGACCCAGGACGGGATCGCGGGGGCGCTCCTCCTGAGCCGCGCGCACGTCGCGCTCGAGCTGAAGCGGCTCAAGTCGACCGGGAAGGTGCAGGAGCGGATGGCCCACGTCGCCAATGCCCGCTCGCGCCGCAAGGTGTACGAGCTGACGCCGGCGGGACAGGAGATCTCGCGACGGATGCGGGAACATGCCCGGGCCCGGACCCTCGAGCTGTCGTCGGCGGACGGTCGGCGTACGGTCCTCGGGGCGGAAGCGATCGAGGCCCTGCGTCACGCCGGCCTTCGGGAAGCCGAGGCCGTCCAGCGGGTCCTCGCCTCCGACGTCGTCGAGATGCCCCGACCGGAACCGCCGAAGTCCACCCCGGTCCCGAGCCGCACGTTCTTCGGCCGGGCGGACGAACGACGCTCCCTGGAGAAGTGGCTCGCCTCCGGGTCGCGGGCCGTCGCCGTCGTGATCGGCGTCGCGGGGATCGGCAAGTCCGCGCTCCTCGCACAGGCCCTCGCCGAGGAACGCCGCCCGAAACTCCTTCGGCGCGTGTACGCCCACGACGACGCGCATGGCCTGTTGAGTTCGTTCGCGGACTTCCTGGCGCATCAGAACCGCCGGCGGCTGAAGGCGGCGATCACGCGCCCGGCCTACGACCCGATCGAAGTGATCGCGCTCCTCCGGGAAGACCTGTCCGGCTGTGTCATCGCGATCGACGACCTCCACGCGTGCCCTCCGGCCGACACGCTCCTCCGCGCGGTCTTCGAACAACCTCCCGATGCGAAGATCCTGGTCTCGACGCGAACCCAGCCCACGTTCTACGAGCCCCCCGACCTCGCCCGCGGACGCGTCCTCGAGCTGCGCCTGGACGGCCTCGACGACGCATCGGCGGCAGAACTGCTCACGTTCCGCGGCGCCTCGTTGGAACCGGACGACGTGCCCCGGGTGATCGCCGCCACCGGAGGCCACCCGCTCGCCCTCGAGCTCTTCGCCGCGAGCGGCCTCGACGCGGGAGCGGTCGAGACGGAGCGCTACGTGCTCGATACGGTCCTCGAGGACCTCGACGACGCATCGGAGAATCTCCTCCGCACGTTCGCGGTCTTGCGCCGTCCGGCGCGTTCTCCGGAGGCATTCGGCGCCACGTTGTCCCAGCTCCGGCGACTCGTGCGACGCGCGCTCCTCCATCACAGGGACGAGGGCTATCTGCTGCACGACCTCGTGAAGGAATTCTTCCTCCGACGGATGGGGGACCTCCGGCGGCGGGAGGCGCATGTCCGCGCGGCCTCATACTGGGAGGGCCGACAAGACCACCTCGAAGAGGCCTACCACCGGATCGAGTCCGGGGACCTCGAGGCCGCGGTGTCCCGGCTCATCGACGTGGGACCGGCGTTCGCGGAGAGCGCTCGCGCGGGAGATCTGGAGGCCGCATTGCTCCGCGTTCCGCAGGATTCGCGGCTCGACGCGCTCCTCGCGGAGACGCAAATGTTCCTCGGAAAGTTCGCGGATGCGCGGGCGGTCCTCGAGCGCATCGCGAGATCCGGGACGCCCTCGGAACGGCTTCGGGCGCACATCCAGCTCGGGCGGATCGCGAATCGACTCGCAGCCTACCAGGACGCGCGCAGGATCCTGGCCGAAGCGGTTCGGGAGGCCGCCGCCCTGGCGGTCCCGGAGGTCGAGGGGGAAGCGTTGCGGGCCCTCGGTGGCGTGGAGCGAAAGCTCGGAGACCTTCCGGCGGCCATGGGACACCTCGAACAGGCCGCGGG
>DATGWB010000154.1:0-3011 GCA_035299725.1 Thermoplasmata archaeon | reverse complement strand
TGGCGCTGCGGTACATCCGGGACACGCGGGACGAAGGGGCCGACCAACGTCTCGCGCGGCTGAACACGAAGGCCGGCGTCTGGGAATGCACTTTCGTCGGGGAGTGCTCCGTCGTCTGCCCGAAGAACGTGGACCCGGCGGCGGCGATCCAGACCCTGAAAGTCCTCGCGACGATGCGGCACATGCGGCGGCTCCTGATGCCGAAGGCCGAATCGAGGTGATCGCGACGGCCCGCGAGTTTCCGTGGAAACGTCGGGCCGGATGGTGGCTCCGGAACCGGCGGTATCTGAGCTTCCAGCTCCGCGAGCTCGGCGGTGTGGTGTCCGCGCTCTACGGGCTCATCTTCCTGAACCTGCTCCGGACCCTGCGCGCGGGGGAATCGGCGTACACGGCGTTCGTCGACACGATGCGCACGCCGCCTATCCTGTATGTGAACCTCGTCCTGTTCGCCCTCTTGGTGTGGCACGCCGTCACCTGGTTCATGCTGATCGGGAAGGCCCAACCGATTCAGTTCACCGAGCGACCGCTCCCGTGGAAATCCGTTTTTGGCGTCAACGTGGCCCTGTGGATTGGCGTCTCCGCAGCCGTCGTCTACCTAATCTTCGGAGGCATCTGAATGGCCGAGGAGGTCGGGTCCACCCGGGCATCCCTGGCGTACAATCCGGGTCGGGAGACCGTCCATGCGGACGAGAAGACCGGCGAGCCCGAGGTCTTCCTCGAGCCGCTCCTATGGAGCCTCTTCTCCCTGGGCGGATTCATCACCGCGTTCCTGTTCCCGATCACCGTCTTCCTGCTGTTCGTCGCCCCGGTGTTCGGATTGTGGCCGACCGATCCCGGAGCCTACGCGACGTTCGCAGCCCACTGGCAAGACCCGTTGGTCCGCATCTTCTTCTTCGCCCTCATCGGGGGCTCGCTCTTCCACGGGACCCATCGGCTCAAGTTCATGCTCGTGGACGCGGGCCTGCGCGGTCCCGGAATCGAGGCGGCCCTCGACATCATCTTGAACGTGATCGCGATCGTCGGGACGCTCGGCGCGCTTTACTACGCGGTGCGCGGCTGGCTTTTCGTCTGACCGGCGCCTTCTTCCGCGGTGCCTTCTTGGCGCGCGCCTTCTTCGCGGGTGCCTTCCTCGCGGGCGGTTTGGGGGCCGCCTTCGGTGGCGGTGCCTGGACTGGACCTTCCATCGGGATCAGCTTGTACACGAAGTCCTTCTCCCGCACCCGGTCGCGGACCTTCATGCCGACCTCTTGTCCCGGACCTGCGCGCGAGACCAAGGCGTGTTCGATCTGCAAGGCCTCGACAGTCTGCTCCAAGTTGGTCGACGGCCCCTGGATCTGGACCGTGTCTCCGATCGCGATTCCATCGTCGGTGACCCGAATCGCGGCGACGCCGATCTTCGTGTAGAAATGGAAGACTTCGCCGACCTTCTTCCGTTCGAGGGGCATCACGGATGCATGGGTCCGCGGCGATAAATACGTGGCGACTCCAGCGCGCGGTCGTCTCTCGATGCGCTGGCGCAAGAAAAGTCTTAAGTGCATTCAGAGTTTACGGCGCGCCGGAAGGGGGGACAGATCCTTCTATGGTGATGCCTCTTAACGTTCTAGAAAAATCCATCAACAAGCGGGTCCAGCTCCTGCTCAAGGACAACCGCATCTTGGAAGGGAAGCTCGTCGGCTATGACGACTACATGAACATGGTCCTCGAGGACACGGAAGAGACGAAAGAGGACAACGTCCGGCGGGTCGGCACCGTCGTCCTCCGGGGCAACAACGTCGTCACGATTGTTCCCAAGTGAGCGGCGAGGCCAGAAAATAGATAACCGGGCCTCTGCTTCGTAGCGCGGATGCAGCTCGTGATCATCGCGGGCGGCCTCGGCACGCGCCTCCGCCCCCTCACGCTGAACCGCCCGAAAGCGCTCCTCCCCCTCGTGGATCGCCCGCAGATTGCCTACGCGTTGGATTCGCTTCCGGCCTCGTGCGAGGAGGTCCTGATTGCGGTCAACTACGGCTTCGAGCCGATGCGCGAGTTCTTCCGGACCCATGATTTCGGCATCGAGATCCGCGTGATCGACGAACCGAAGCCGCTCGGGACGGCCGGCGCCATCAAGAACGTGCAGCGGCACCTTCGAGGGACGTTCGCCGTTTACAACGGCGACGTCGTCGACACGATCGATTTCGACCGGCTCGTCGAGGCCCATCGGAAAGGCAGCGGAATCGGCACCATCGCGCTGTGGCCGGTCGAGGATCCGTCCGCGTTCGGAGTCGTCGCAATCGAGGGCGGCCGGATCACGCGGTTCGTGGAGAAGCCCCCGCGAGCGGAGGCGCCGAGCAACCTCGTGAACGCGGGGCGATACGTGTTCGAGCCGATGGTGTTCGACTTCATCGAGGAGGGCCGCCCGGTGTCGCTGGAGCGGGAGGTGTTCCCGAAACTCATCTCGCGCGGACTCACGCCGTATCAGTACGATGGATATTGGTCCGAGGCGGGGACGCTCCCCAACTATCTGCATTCGCAACGGGTCCTCCTCGACGCGGGACGCGGGAAGATCTCCTCCGATGCCGACGTATCCGCAGGCTCGCTCCGGCCGCCTGTGTACGTGGCCGCCGGATCGTTCGTCGAAGGTCGTCTGGGTCCGCATGTCGTCTTGGGCAAATCGTGCAAGGTCGGCCGCGCCTCCGTGACGAACGCCGCGCTCCTCGAAGCCGTGAGCGTGGACGACAAGGCCGAGATCTCGGCGTCGATTATCGGGACGGGCGTTTCGATCGGCGAGGGAGCCCACGTCCGCGACAGTATCGTGGGGGATGGCGTCCAAGTGCCGCCGTACTCGACGATCTTCGATGACCGGGTGAACGCATGACCCGACTGTTCGGCACGAACGGGATCCGCGGGATCGTCGGTCCGGACATGAACGCGGATCTCGCGCTCAAGGTCGGCCGGGCGATCGGCACTTCGTTCGGTGGCGGGACCGTGGCTCTGGGCCGCGACACGCGCCTCAGCGGTCCGATGCTCGCGCG
>DATGWB010000153.1:0-4282 GCA_035299725.1 Thermoplasmata archaeon | reverse complement strand
GATCTTCTTCATCTGATCCATCAGGTTCTGGTTCGTCTGCATCCTTCCTGCGGTATCGATCAGGACGACGTCCCGGCCGCGCGCCCGCGCGTGCTCGACCGCGTCGAAGGCGACCGCGGCGGGGTCCGCGCCCGCGTTGTGTTTGATCAGCTTGAAGCCCACCGCTTCCGCGTGCTTCTCGAGTTGCTCGATCGCCCCCGCGCGGAACGTGTCGGCCGCCGCGACGACGCAGGTGTAGCCTTTCTTCATGATGTGGTACGCGAGCTTCGCGATCGTCGTCGTCTTGCCGGTCCCGTTCACCCCGACGAACATCACGACGAACGGCCGCGGGCTCTTCTCGATGAGGCCGAAGAAGTCGAGCGGCGGGACCGACAACGCCTTGGTGATTGCGTCGCGCAGGGCGGCCTCGACTCCGGCCTCGAGGCTCACCTCCCGCGAGATCCGCTTGCCTCGGAGGTCTTCTGCGAGGCGGTCCACGATTTCCTTGGCGACGGGGAACGCGACGTCCGACTCGAGGAGGCCGATCTCCAGATCGTACAGGATTTCCTCGAGCTTGTCCTCCTTGATCTTGCGGCCGGAGTCCCCGATCGCTTCCGAAGTCACTTCGGCCTCGGCTTTCTCTTTCCAGCCGGCGAGCCGTTCCCGGAGGGACTTGAACATCTAGCTCCGCTCGTTCGGCGCGCCCGGCCCCTGCAGCCGGTCGTAGAGATCTTGGACCGCCGCGCCATGGGCCTCCGCCCGCCGTTGTAGATCCCCGAGCCGCGAGCCGATCACGTTCGCCGCCTCCGTGATCGACTTGATCCGCGCGTCGAGGCGCTCGACCTGTCGCTCCATGGCATCGTAGACGAGGAGGTCCGAGCCGATCGAGACGAACGCCTTGTCGACGTCCTTCGATTCGGCGACCAGGAACGAATTCGCGCCGATCGGCACGAGGACTTCGGCGGCCTTCCCGGCTTCCCGGTACCGCACGAGCGTTTCGCGGGCCCGCATGTGCTCCTCGAGGGAGATGCGGACGATCTCTTGCTGCTGCGCCAGCGTCTCAATCTGCGCCCGGTATTGATCGAGGACCGCGATGCCCCGTCGGAGTTCCGTCTCGCCGGCGCTCACGCGCGGGCCTCCAGCGCGTACCGGACGGCGTGATCCTCAACTTGGTCCGCCGGCACTTCCGAGACCAGCGCGATCGCGACGTACTTGCGCGGAACGCCGTGCTGGCTCCCGAGGACGGAGAGGAGCTTCTCGCGGGCCGCTACTTCGTCGGCCGCCGCGAGCTCCTTCGAGAACGGCTGCCACCGGCGACCCATGCGGAAGCGGCCGCTAATCCGAAACGCTTTCATGGGACGGCGTGCAAGGGACCGCCTTACTTAAGAACTTGCTCGGGTGGTCCTTCGGGGTTGATTGGAGTCCAGGGTGACAGGAGCCTGCGTGGGGGGCAAGGTTGACGCCAGGGGGAGATATGGTTGGTAAAGTACTTCTCTCCGAAGTCAGGGAGATCATGATCAGTTCCCAACGAGGCAAGCAAATGCCGAAACCGTCCGAAGGAAAACTCATGAGTCTACTCCCTGAAAGGGTCAAGACCGTCTTAGCTCGTGTGCAGGGTCGGCTCACATCAAGTCCAGTCGGAGCGCGACTACTGGGTTATCACGCTCGCCGAGAGAATCTTCAGAATTACTGGAGACACCCCCAAGATGATTGGAATCTGCCACAGCGTTATCTGAATGAACGGGCCAGCCGTCAGTTCATTGTGGAAATCGTCCGCAGGTACGCCAATGCGAACTGGACCGTCTTTGAGATTGGCTGCAACGCCGGCGCGAATCTGGATCGCCTTTTTCGAGCGGGCTTCACCCGGCTAGGCGGAATTGAGATCAACCCCGAAGCGGTGAAGCTGCTGAGTGAGACCTTCCCCGAGCTCGCCTCGCAGGTGGAAATCTACAACGCTGCGGTCGAAGAGGTTATTCAGACGATCCCAGACGACGCCTTTGACATCATCTTCACGATGGCTGTCCTGGAGCACATCCATCGGGACAGCGAGTGGACGTTCCAGGAAATGGCGCGGATCGCCAGAAGATATCTTATCACAATTGAAGACGAGAAAAGTTCCGGATGGGGGCATTTCCCGCGCAATTATCGAAAGGTTTTCGAGAGACTCGGACTGGCTCAGGTCGAGTCTATGAACTGCCGCAGCATCGAAGGGCTTGGGGACAGATTCGTTGCTCGCGTTTTCGAGAAGAGGCCCAGGCTTGTCGGGCCATGACATACTGTTCTCTTTGCTAGAACGTTCCGCGGGATCGACCGCGCGCCGGCGGTCGGTCCTGAACAAGTCGTTGCAATTAGAAGCCCATCCTAATAACCGATAAGAACCTGCTCGGGTCACCGGATCTGCGCCATCGTGGCGCGGAAGTGTTCGAGCAACTCCTCAGCGACCTTGCGCGTGACGCCCTTCACGGCCATGAGGGACTTGGGTGTCGCCTTCGCGAAATCCTCCGGGCTGTGAAAGCCCGCGTCGATCAACGCCTTCGCGCGCGCCCGCCCGATTCCTTTCACGTGGACGAGTTCCTCGAGGAGGTCCGGACTTTCGGCTTTTGCGGCCTCGAGCTCGAGGATCCGTCGCTGGATCGCTTCGTCCCCTGGGCTGAGCTTGAGAGCCTCCGTGAAGGCGCGTTGCGCGTCGTCATCGCGTCCCATCTTGAGCAGGACTTCCCCTTCCGCCACCCACGCCTCCTCGTCGTTCGGGTAGAGCTGCGTCAACCGGTCGAACGAGTCGAGGGCTTCCTCCAACTCACCTTGCTCCGACAGGATGTTCCCGCGGTTCAGGAGTGCGGACGAGTTTCCGGGCTGCACCCCGAGCACCAGGTCGAGGCAGTTCAGCGCTTCCTGCGGCTTCCCGCTCCGGCGATAGGCCACCGCCTTGCCGATGAGCGCGTTCACGTTGCTCGGCTCGACCTCCAGGATGTCGTCGAACAGATTCAGGGCCGCCGTGTATTTCCCGCTCGCGCTCGCGATCAAGGCGCGGCTCAGCAAGCCGGGCACGTCGACGCGGACCTCCTCGATCTTCTGACGCAGGTTCGCGTCGCTCGGGTCGACGGTCGCCGCGGCCTCGTACGCGGCCAGCGCCTCCGGCCGCCTCCCGAGGTTCGTGAGGGCGTCGCCTTTCATCTCCAGTGCCGCGGCCTCGTTCGGCCGAAGCCGCAAGAGGTCCTCGACCGACTCCAGGCACTCCCGCCAATGACGCTCCTCCATGTGGAGGCGGGCCACTGCGCGGAGCGAGTCGACGTTCCTCCGGTCCTTTGCGAGGATCCGCCGATAGGTCTCCAGCGCTCCCGCGTGTTGATTCAGCCGTTCCTGGCACCGGGCCTTGCCCTGGAGGGCCGGGACGTAGTCGCCATCGAGCCGCAGCGCTTCCACGAATCCGACGAGGGCAGCCTCGTAGTTGCCCGTCGCGACGAGCGCCGCCGCTTTCCGGACCAAGGTTTCGGCGGTCTCGGGTTCCCGGATGGGTGCTCGAGTCATAGGCCGCGGCAGCGGAGGCGTTGGCGTTTGGATTGGAGGCGTCGATGCTTGGATCACCAGAGCGGGCACCGGGGGCGGTGGGGGCGTCGACCGGGCCGGCGGTGGCGGTTCAACGAAGCTCGATTTCATCGGCACGGGGCGGGCCGTCGGCGGCGCGTCCGGGATGGGGGCCGACGGATCGTACATCCGTTCGCCGGAATCGATTTCGGCAGCAGAACGAAGGCTCGTCGCTTTCGTTCGGTCGCGGATCGGTCGGAGGACGAACCACCAGCCGATCTGGGTGGCCCCATACAGGAACACGAGGACCGGGACCGTTGTGAACAACGTCGGGATGATGCCTTTCTGAAGGTCGAACGTCACCAATGTCGGAACGTTTCGCAAGTTCAGGAATACGAGGGACCAGTTCGCGTACTCGGCCCACATGGAAGGCTCGATTGTCAGGACCACCCGCTGCCCCGCGGTGAGCGTTTGATTTGCACTAACGGTCACATTGTCTCTCTTCACCGCGACAGACGCCGAGCCATTCGTCACGCCGACCGTTGCGTAGGTGACGAAGGTCAAGCCGAGCGCGTCAGGGCTCGTGAACGTGACCACCTCGCTTCCGTTGGGCTTCAGCGAGACGACCTGCAACGGGTCGGAGAACAACGTCGTCGCCAAAGCGGGCGTGATGGCGAGGAGCAAGGCGATCGCGAGCCCGATCGCGAAGGCCGCGGTGCGAAGGGCGCGCGTCATGGACGACTTCGCCATCAGGAACCGCTGGTTGTCGCGCAACGCG
>DATGWB010000152.1:0-7070 GCA_035299725.1 Thermoplasmata archaeon | reverse complement strand
GCGCATTTCGTCAAGACGTACTACTGTGAAGATTTCTCGAAGGTCGTCGAGTCGTGTCCCGTCCCGCTCGTTGTCGCGGGAGGCCCGAAGCTCGAGACGGAACTCGATGCGCTCGAGCTCGCCTACGACGCGATCCAGGACGGCGCGAAAGGCGTGGACATGGGGCGGAACATCTGGCAGTCGACGAACCCCGTCGGCATGATCCGCGGGATCCGCGCCGTCGTCCACGAGCGTGCGACCCCGAAGGAAGCCCTCGAGCTCGTCAAGGGCGCGCGGTCGAAGAAGTAGGCGGCACATGCGCGCCGCGATGTACTACGCGAACGACGACGTGCGAATCGTGGACCTGCCCACGCCCCGCGTCGGGCCTGGAGAGATCCTCGTCCGCGTCAAGGCATCCGGCATCTGCGGCTCCGACGTGATGGAGTGGTACCGGAAGCCGAAGGCGCCGCTCGTCCTCGGACACGAGATCGCCGCCGAGGTCGTTCAGGCCGGCGCCGGCGCGGACTCCGTCAAGGTTGGCGACCGAGTCTTCGTTTCTCACCATGTACCGTGCGGTTCGTGTCGATACTGCCTCGCGGGACACGAGACCGTATGCGACACGTTGCGCAAGACGAACTTCGATCCGGGCGGGTTTGCGGAGTTCGTTCGCGTGCCCGCGATCAACGTGAAGCACGGAGTGTTCCCGCTCCCGCGGGAAGTCTCGGATGATGAGGCCACGTTCGTGGAACCTCTCGCCTGCGTGATCCGTGGTCAGCGGCTCGCGGGCTTCCGTCCGGGAGGCGTGATGCTCGTCCTCGGCAGCGGCGTCGCGGGGCTGTTGCACATCAAACTCGCGAAGGCGGCAGGGGCTGCGAAGGTGATCGCGACCGACGTTGTGGAGTTTCGGAAGGCCGCCGCGCGGAAGGCGGGCGCCGACGTCGTCATCGACGGTCGAGAGGATGTTCCCATGCGCGTGAAAGAGGCGAACGAAGGGAACCTCGCGGACCTTGTCATCACATGCACCGGTGCTCCGAAGGCGATCGCCCAGGGCCTCGCTTCGGTCGACCGGGGCGGGACGGTCCTATTCTTCGCACCGATCGAACCGGCCGCGAAAGTCGACATCCCGTTCAACAACATCTGGCGGGAAGAGGTCACGATGACGTCCTCGTACGGGGGGAGTCCTCGGGACATTCGCGAGTCGATCAATCTCCTCCGGGAGAAACGCCTCAACGTGGCAGATCTCATCACCCACGTACTTCCGCTGGCCAAGGCCGCGGAAGGATTCCGACTCGTTGCGCAGGCGCGGGAGTCGATCAAGGTCGTCCTCCGACCCTGAAGAGGACGGCCATCCGCGATGGCATCGCATTCTCGGTCTGCGTTAACCTTATTTAAGGTTAAATCACGGGCTTTCGCCGAGCCCGTTCCTGTGGCCTCGTCGGGTGCGGCACTACCGTCATAAGGCATCGCTCGCTTATGCAGAATCGCGAGGTGGACGGTTGGTCGTTTCGAGCGCGACGATCGATAGCCTTCTGAGGGAAAAGGAGGAATACCCGCCGCCGAAGGCATTCCGCAAGGACGCCTGGGTTCACGATCCAAAGGTCCCGCGCGAAGCCGCCGCCGATCCGGAGAGGTACTGGGCGAATCGAGCCAAGGAACTCGTATGGATCAAGAAGTGGTCAAAGGTCCTCGAGTGGAAGCCCCCTTTTGCCAAATGGTTCGTCGGCGGCCAGATCAACGTCTCGCAGAATTGCCTGGATCGCCACCTCGACTCCCCGCGGCGGAACAAGGCGGCAATCGTCTGGGAGGGAGAACCGGGAGACCGGCGGGTCCTGACGTATCAGATGGTGTGGCGGGAGGTGAATCGATTCGCGAACGTGTTGAAGCGCCTCGGAGTCAAGCGCGGAGACCGCGTCACGATCTACCTGCCGGCAATCCCCGAGCTTCCGATCGCCATGCTGGCGTGCGCCCGAATCGGAGCGATTCACAGCGTGATCTTCGCGGGCTTCAGCGCGAGGTCGATTCAGGATCGCGCGGAGGATTGCCACAGCGAGGTGATCATCACCGCGGACGGAGGGTATCGACGTGGCAACGTCGTTCCCCTGAAGAAGACGGTGGACGAAGCGGTCGAGGACCTGCCTTTCGTGCGCCACGTTGTGGTCGTTCAACGGACGAAAGAGCCCGTGTCAATGAAGAAAGGCCGCGACGTCTGGTGGCACGAGGCGATCTCGGACGTCGACGACTTCTGCGAGCCCGAACCGATGGAGGCCACGGACCCGCTCTTCGTATTGTATACCTCAGGGACGACGGGCCGGCCCAAAGGCGTCCTCCATTCGACGGGCGGTTATCTCGTCGGAGCCGCGACGACCCATCGCCTGATCTTCGACGTGAAGGACCGAGACCTGTACTGGTGCACCGCGGACATCGGATGGGTCACCGGCCACACGTACATTGTCTACGGTCCGCTCGCGAACGGCGCCACGTCCTTCCTCTACGAGGGCGCGCCGGACTGGCCTCAACCCGACCGGTTCTGGTCGATCGTCGAAGCCTACGGTGTCACGATCCTCTACACGGCCCCCACGGCGATCCGCGCGTTCATGCGCTGGGGCGACGAGTGGCCGAAGAAACACGACCTGTCCAGCCTCCGCCTCCTGGGGACGGTCGGGGAGCCGATCAACCCGGAGGCGTGGCGGTGGTATCACAAGACGATCGGCGGAGGCCGCTGTCCCATCGTCGACACGTGGTGGCAGACGGAGACCGGCATGATTCTGCTCACACCGCTCCCCGGCCTGACGACGCTGAAGCCGGGATCCGCGACCCACCCGTTCCCCGGCATCGCCGCGGAGGTCGTCGACGAGAACGGCAGTCCGGTCCCGGTGAACAAGGGCGGCTACCTCGTGATCTCGAAGCCTTGGCCGGCGATGCTCATGACGCTGTACAACGACCCGGAGCGGTACCAACAGGTGTACTGGTCCCAGGTCCCCGGGAAATACTTCACAGGCGACGGCGCGCGCATCGACGAGGACGGCTGCTTCTGGTTGATGGGCCGCATCGACGACGTGTTGAACGTCGCCGGCCACCGGATTGGCACGATGGAGGTCGAGTCCGCCTTGGTGAGCCATCCAAGCGTCGCGGAAGCCGCCGTCGTCGGGAAACCTCACGCGCTGAAAGGTCAATCCCTCGTGGCGTACGTGGTCCTGAAGGGAGGGGCCGCCCGTTCCGAATCGCTCTCGCAGGAGCTGCGCGACCACGTGCGGAAGGAGATCGGCGCGATTGCCGTGCCCGATGAGATCTACGTCACCGAAAAACTGCCAAAGACCCGGAGTGGGAAGATCATGCGCCGGGTGATCCGGTCTCTTGTGTCCGGTCAGGAGATCGGCGACACGACCACGCTCGAGGATCCGGGGGCGGTCGAGGAAGTCCGCAAGTGGCTGGCCGAGGTCGAGACCGGGAGAGCGTGACGGATCTCTGGAATCGGTGCTTCACGCGCCTCGCGTATACCATGCGCCGCCGCAACAATACAGCGACGAGCCGTCCGCCTCGCCCCAGATCACGTGGTTTGTCCCTGCCGAGTCAACGGCCAGGCCAAAGTAGTCGCCGTCCGGGAAGGCGTACCCTTGCGGCGTCTTGTACGGCGCCCCGCTCCCGAGATTCGACAACCGGACGCTCGCGGTCCACGTGCCTCCTCCGTTCGTGGTCTGCGCGTACCAGGTGTTCCAGCTGCCGAGTCCTCCGCAGTCCCAGCATCCGGCATAGCGGTTGTCTTGCCATGCGAGCCGGAAGTCTCCTGCGGACGGTCCCGCGACGATCGCGGGGAAGTTGCTGTCTCCTTGATCGTTGAAGAGCACCGGGCCGCTCCACGACGCCCCGTCCGAGGAAGTCCGCAGGTACATCTTGTGTGCGGTCCCGTTGACGTCGTTCCGCGTGT
Source organism: Thermoplasmata archaeon (assembly GCA_035299725.1). Lineage (GTDB taxonomy): Archaea > Thermoplasmatota > Thermoplasmata > RBG-16-68-12 > RBG-16-68-12 > RBG-16-68-12. The sequence continues at coordinate 3,166 of DATGWB010000152.1, read as the reverse complement.
ACGCCAGGATGAGATGTCCCGCAGAATCGGCGGCGACGGCGGACTGGGCCGCGAAGTAGTCGCCGTAGCACCCGAAGATTGCACACGGGGTCGCGACCATGCTCGTGTCGACGTAGACGTTCTCCCACGCGGTCCCTTCATGGTTCATCTTCAACACGAAGATCTTCTGGATGCCGTCCGTGTGGCCCTGGTTCGTGCGTTTGCCGTTCGTCTTCGCGCCGGCCTCCCCGGCTTGGGCGAAGTACACACTGCCGTCCGGGGCATACGTCCCGCCATACGTGTACCACCAGAGGCTCTCGTTGCTCGTCTGCACCTGTGCGAACGTCCGGCCGGCATCGTGCGACACCGCGACATACGAAGCGAGTTTGACGTTGAACGCCACGTAGACATCCTGGCCGCTGGGCGAGATCACGAGGATCGGCTTGTCGTTGTAGGAAATCGCGCCGTTCATCGTGAACGGGCCGGACCACGTCGCTCCATGATCGGTGGACTTGAACAGCACGCTTCCGGGATTGAATGTCTGCAGGAAGACGACGTACACCGTGCCGTCCGTGGCGACTTTGATTTGTGGGTCGAACTGCCAGCCCCGTCCCCGCGCGAGAGACACGGGTCGGGCCGCTCCCCACGTAGCGCCGCCGTCGCTCGACGACCGGAGGAAGATTGCCGTGCCTGGACAACCGGAGCAGGTCTTCGAGGCGTTGATGTATGTGACCGCTTGGTAGACGTACGAGGAGCTCGGGTCCGTGGCGATCGTGGGTTCCCAGTATGCGCCGCCTCCCGGGAACGGTTGCTCCGAATCGAACGTGGGCGTCGACCCCACCGAGACTACCGCGGTGGTGGAAGATGCTGGCATAAGAACGAGGAGCGCGACGACGAATGCGGCCCCTGCCAGATAGATCCGGACGGTGTTCGCCCCCCGTGGCGGGGAGGGTTCGATTCCTATTTCACGCTTCGCGCAAGGTCGGCTGCTCGTACCGAACGGTGTCGAGGGCGAGCCCTCCAAAGAGCATTGACGTTCACGAATGTGGTGTCGATCCGACCACGCGAACATTTGTATCGGAAGGTACTAGTCGCAATCCCCCTCGTACGGGCCATGGCCGGTATGAGAGCAATCTCGGCCGGTGGTCGCGCACTCGTCTTTGCGGGCGCGGCGCTGCTGCTCGGCAGCCTGTTCGTCCTCCCGTGGTTCGCGGTGTCCGGGACGCGACCGGACCTCCCCGCGGGAACGTACGGCGGGATGGGGAGCACGGATCTCGTGAATACCCTCCTGAGCGGACCGTGGGGATGGATCGCCTTCCTATGGCTCGTGGTCTCGGCGTTCCTCGCCATCGGGATCGCGGTCGTGGGCCGCAAGACACGTCGCATCGGGACATCGGGGATCGTCATCTTGCTCCTCTACGCGGTCCTCCTCGTGGTGGCGCCGCCCTATCTGAACCCGCAGGCATCGAGTGGCAGCGTGTCTGTGAGCTTCGGCTACGGATTCGTGGCCGGCGTGCTCGGCTCTGCCCTCATCGAGGCGGGCGCCCGTTGGCCTCGCCCGGCGCGTGCACGGCACGAGGTGCCGACGACTGCCGAATGGGAAGAGGTATAGGCCGCGCTTCGGGCTTCGGATCACCCTGGCGCATCCGTTCAGCGGAGTCCCCACACGTCGTGAGTCCCGCGGTCGTCCGCTGCTACGGGTCGACCCAGTGGGCCCGTCGCGACGCGATGAACCCCATGAGCGCCGCGAATCCGAGGAGGTACGCCCAACCGATGACGACCTCCGAGGCCGGGATCGAGATGAGGCCGAAGTAGTACTTCGCGAGCTGCGCTGCGTGGGTCGTCGGGATGAGCATTGCAATCGGTTGGGCGATCGCCGGCAAACGGTCGAGCGGATAGTACACGGGCGGAAGGAATCCCAACGCGATGCTCAGGACTTGCGGGATCGAGTTCGCGCGCCGCGCGTTCTTCGTCGTCGCCCCAATCGCGAATCCCACGAAGACCAACCCGATCCAAAGGAGCAGCGAAGTTGTCAGCAGGAGAAGGACTCCCGCCGCGGACGTCGGCCCGGACAGGAGCAGGAGGACCAGGGCCACGACGACGCCGGGCAGCGCGACGACGAGGCCACTGATGGAGAGCCCGACCGCGTACGAGGCGGGGGATACCCGCGAGGCAACGAACATGTCCTGAAAGCGAAACCACTGCTTGTTGAAGTACACGCTCTGTGAGGCAAACAAGCCGGTGAATGAGAACGTCAACACGATGGCCCCAATGAGGGACTGCATCGCGGACCGTTGGTCCGCGAACACGAAGATGAAAATCACGGGCAAGAACGAGAAGAGGCTGATCACGACGAGGAGCATCGGGTCCCGGAGGAGAGGGAGCGCGTCGAAGAGTCCGATGTACAGGGCCTCACGTATTCTCGACTTCAATCGATCCCCCCACGATCTTGATGAACGCGTCTTCGAGGCTGGCCGGTTTGAACGTGATCTTGCGCTTCTCGCGTAGGCCCCGCTCGACGATCGCGAGGACCTCTTCCGCCGATCGAGGTTCGAGCACCTCCGGAGGGGCCGATCCGTTCCCCGCGGCGGGTTCGACGATCACGCGCATCCCCAGGCCCGTGTCCCCCTTCGCCTCCTCCACGGTCCCAAGGAAGGCGGTGCGTCCCTTGTCCACGATGAGCAAGTGGTCCGCGAGGATCTCCGCCTCGTCGAGATAGTGAGTGGTCAGGAGGATCGTGGCGCCCTTCCGGGTGAGCTCTCGCAGCATGTGCCAGACCGAACGTCGGCCGAGGGGATCCAGCCCGATCGTGGGCTCGTCGAGGAAGAGGACCTCCGGGTCCGCGACCATGGCCATCGCGATGATGAGACGCTGACGAAGACCGCCGGACAGGTCCGATGCGAGCTTGTCGCGGTGCTCCCACAAGCCCAGGTCCTCCATGACTTTCTTCGTTCGCTCGCGGGCCTGGGCCCGCGATTGCCCACGGATGAGGCAGAAGTAGAGGATGTGATCGTAGGGAGACAGGAGCATCTGCGGCCGGGCCTCCTGCGGGACGACGGCGATGTGTGGTCGGATCGCCTGCGGCTCTGCGAGCACGTCATGGCCGAGGACGGATGCGCGGCCCACGGTCGGCTTGAGTTGCGTGGCGAGGATGCGCAGGAGCGTCGTCTTCCCCGCGCCGTTGCGG
>DATGWB010000151.1:0-4086 GCA_035299725.1 Thermoplasmata archaeon | reverse complement strand
GTTGAACGGGGCCGGCGGGAACGCCCATCCATACGCCGGATAGAGGACGATGGCCGGTTGATTCCAGATCATGTCGAGCAGCAAATGGGTCGCGACGCCGAACCCCACGAGTCGGAAGCCGCGCAACGTCGGGACGAAGCTCAGCGCGAGGATCGCGAACAGGAAGAGAAACGTGTGGGCCCAGAGACGCGAGTCGAGCCCGGTCACGTAGGCGAGCGGCTTGTCGATCAGGTCGGGGAGGATCGCCCCGAACAGCACGAAGCGATAATCGATTCGGGTCGGCGATTTCCAGGAGAGGAACCACGCGAGGCCGAGCCCGATGCCGAGATGACCGAGGAGGAACACGTGGCCACCCGAGGACCCCCTCGCACTTTACGATTACGGCACTTCGAGATTTCGATCGGGTCGGTTCGCTAGCCGCCGCACCAGCTCGCGAAGAGAGCGTGGTCGGTCGTGTTCGAATCTCCAGGATAGATGACTTGCATCGTCCCCGTGACGATTAGGACGCCCGGGGGAGTTGGTGAAATCAGCAACCGGTAATGGCCCGGCGACAGGGAGAGATTCGCGTGGCCGTTCCAGTCGCGCGACGCGATACAAGGGAGCATCCAGAAGCCGCTGTCGGTCGGCGGGTTCAGCCAGATCATTCCTCCCGTCGGTGCATGCCAGCTCCCGACGAGGCGTCCGGGCCCCTCCGCAACCGTGAACTCGATCGTTGCCGACTCGCGGAAGGCCCGACCAACGGGAACGAATAAGGACGGTCCCATGAAGAGCGACAGTTCGTAGGCGAAGATTGTCCCCGCGACGCCGAGGGCCACGAGGAACGCTAGGAAAATCCGAACCCGCGAACGCCGGCCGAATCGAGGGGGCCGCGACCTCGGGGTCGACGACATGCGGCCCTCCATGCCCGGCGTCAGGCTTATCAATTCTCCATTTTCTGCCAAAGGGCGAGAACGTTATTATCGGCTGGGCTCATCCCTTCGTCCGATGGAGTCCCGGAGTCACGTCTGGTCCGACTTCAGCTTCGTCGCGGCCAGCGGCTACCGCGAACGGGTCCTGAACGCGCTATCGCGCAAACCCAAATTCCCGAAGGATGTCGCCCACGAAACGACCCTGCGCATCACGCACGTCAGCCGAGCCCTCCGGGAGATGGGAGGGCGCGGGCTCGTCGAATGCCTCAACCCCGTAGCGAAGGCTCGGGGCCGGATCTACGGCGTCACCGAAGCGGGGGCCTCGTTGCTCGCGTACTTCGACCGCTCGAACCGTCGGTTCGTCCCGGCGTCTGCGCGCGGGACCCCGTACCTCGGGTTCGTCCCGAAGATCCGAGGCTCCAGCGTCCTCCGGATCCTCGCGGCTCTCCAGGATTCCAAGGGCAAGGAGGCCCTCGACGGAGCCATCCGATCGTGGACGATCGACCCGCGAGAGATCACCGAAGACTCCTGGATCTCCGTCGACGCGTGCGCCGAACTCCTCGAGCTGGTAGAAGCGCGATTCGGGGACGGGAGCTACGCGTTCATCCGCGCGGTGTTCGCCACGACGGCCCCTTCGTTCCCGACGATTCGAGGGGAGCTCGCCCGCCGGATGTCCTTGCGCGCCTTGTCCGAGAGGGCCCCCGTCGTGTATGCGAAGGAGTGGAACTTCGGTCGTCTCGAGGTCGAGACCACCCCGAGGAGCGCCGACCTCCGTCACTTCGACTGGATGCCGACGCCCGCGATGTGCGCCATGTTTCACGGGATCTACGAGGGCATCCTTCACTGGCGAGGCATCGATGGCCAGGTGCGGAAGGTCCGGTGTGTTCGAGCAGGTGACCCCTGTTGCGAATACCACGTCACTTGGTAGTCCCGCTCACGCAGGGATGGCAACCTCCGACATGACATGCTCTGTCCCCATCGTGGCCCGGAGTGCGGGAGCGAGGATCGCAAAGAACGAGGCCGCCTCGTCCGGCGGCGTCTTGCACATGGCGAAGATGATGGTCGGGATCATCACGGCCAAGAGCGCGTACTCCTCGGGAGGTCCACCTCCCGCGATCCCTTCGCGCACGGCGCGGACGAGGCACTCGGTCGCTTTCTCGAAGATCGAATGACGTTGTGGCGACGTGAATCCTCCGAACGAGTCCTCTTCAAGGATCGTGGCCGGGAGGTTTGCGTAGACGCATGCGACGTTGAACACTCCCTCGCGAATGTCGGCCGCGGCTCCCGCGAAGTGTTCTAGGAACGAGATGGCCTCGTTAAAGGAGAGCCAGGCGCGAGCATGGGCGGCCAATTCTCGTTGCGGCACCGCGGCCGAAGTAAATCCCGCGTCGAACAGGGCGATGTTTGAGGGCCATGACGCGCAGATTGCGAGCCGGTCGAGCCAAGGCAGCTGAGGATCAGGGGACGGCAGGCTCGCCGCGATGTTGGAGACCGCGGGGATGTCGAGTCCCTCGCGTCGGAAGTGGACGGTGGCCGCCTGCGCACGGGCAAGGGCATCGTGGCCTTCGTGCACGAGCCCGCGGATCCGCTCATCGCTGGAAGCGAGGAGTCCTCGCAGAGCTCGTGTGGCACCCGCCAGGACCTGTTCAAGGCCATCCTGCCCCGGTCCCATGAAGTTCGCCAGCTCGTCATCGAGTCCGTCCGTCGAGACCGCGGAATCGGTCATCGGGCGGAGGCATCGGTCGTGAAGTCGGACGGCTTCGCGGACCGTCCAGCCTCCCCCGTCGAGCAGGTCATCGAGGAGATCTTGCGTCAACTCGTAGAAGGAACTCGTCGAAATGGCCTGGCCGATGGCCTCATGCGTCATCCGGGATCGGAAGTAGGAGTGGATGACGAACACGCCCGCGATTCGCGCCACCGTTTTCTGGTACGTCTTGGGAGCGAGGTCGCGCAATCTCGCAAGGCATTCCTGCAACGCAGACCCGCCCGGCAACGCCCCCCATCCCGCCATCCGGATCCGTCGGGCATCGCTCAGAATCGGTTCCATGCGACCGTGAATTACCTCCGGTGAGATGCCGAAATTGAATCGTGCCGCCCATTGTTCCGCGGCCTGGCCGAAGCGGCCGACGAGGGCCGAGACTTGGTCCCAGACGTCCTCTTTCGCGACCTTTGTAGCCGATTCCGCCCGCATTGTTCGGTTCATTGAGGATTGGAAAGAGCCAGGGGGTCATGGAGAAAGTGACCAGAGTATGACCAATCCGCAACCATAGGCATCGAACGTTTATGGTGCGAGACCGGTTCCGCAGCGGGCATGTCGAGACCCATCCTTCGCCTCGCGACCCGCCTTACGCGACGCACGCGGGCGACCGCGTGGGCAATCGCGTTCGCGTGCATGGTCCTCGTCGGGGCGCTGAGCCTCGCCGACGGCTTGGCGAACGGCGTCGGATCGGTCGCGAACCGGATTGGGACCGGCCCGGCCGTCTACATTCAGGGGAACGAGCTCCTCACAAGTGCGATCGACCCGACCGCGATCTCGAGCGTGAGCGGCGACTTCGTCGCGATGAGGGCCCATGCCGCGGGCCTAGAGATTAACGGTCTCACGCTCTCCGTATTCGTCGTCGCCCTCGAATCATATCACGCTGGCGTCGGAACGATCGGGTTCCCGGCCGGTCCGCGCAACGTCTCCCTCGACGTCGGATTGCGGGATCAGATCCAATCCGAGAGCGGGATGCCGGTTGCGAGTTCGGGGAACCTGAGTCTGTTCGGGTTGCATCTCACGGACCTCCCGATCGTCGCGCCGCCGCCGACACGCTCGGCGCTCTTTCCGGACGACTGGGTCTACATCCGACCGGAGCTCTTGATCGCCATGAGCGCAACGCGGGGCGGGCCTGTGCAAGCGATCCTGGCTGAGGCACCGTTGGACCCGGCGGTCGTTGCCTCGCTGCGGCTTACGTGACTCGAGACGCTCGGCGCGATCGGGTTTGTCCGCGGGAGCGTCGCGGAGGTCCAATCCTCTCTCGCGCTGCTCGCCCTCGTCATCGCCGTGGTGATCGGCCTCCTTGTCTACGCCGCGATGAGCCTCGAGGTCCATGCCCGTGCGCGGGAGATTGCGACCCTCCGGAGTCTCGGCGCGTCCCCCGCCACGGTGGCCGGGGTCTACGAAGCCCAGGCCGTCCTC
>DATGWB010000150.1:0-2424 GCA_035299725.1 Thermoplasmata archaeon | reverse complement strand
AGCGAGCGCAAGGTCGCGTGGGAGGAGATGGCCAACTCCGTCCCGCGCTGCCGACGTCTCGGCCTCGAGGTGATCGCATGCGCCGACGACCCCGTCGAGGCAGAGACCCTCGCGAAGCTCTCGCCGGAATACATCGCGATCGAGCCACCGGAGTTGATCGGAGGGGACGTCAGCGTGACGACCGCGAAGCCGGAGGTAGTCACGAAGGCCGTCGATCGCATTCGCGCCGCGAACCCGAACGTCGGTGTCCTCTGCGGCGCCGGCGTTAAGACCCGCAAAGATGTCGCGAGAGCCTTGGAGCTCGGAACAGTGGGCGTCCTGCTCTCGTCGGGCGTGGTGAAGGCGAAGGATCCGGAGAAGGCGCTGCGGGATCTCGTGAAAGGCCTCCGCTGAGGCCGTCCGCTTGGACGTAGCGTGCCTGTAGGCCGCCCCCTTATGGGCCGCGGGGAACGTCCACCGAATCGTGCGTGCCCGGGGACGTGCGCGAGCGGTCTTGTTCGCGGCGCTCGTCTTGGCATCCTCCCCCCTCTGGGCGGAGAGTGAGGCCGAACCACTCCTCCCTCGTCCGCGGCCTGCCTCCGCCCCTTTTTCCGACGCCCCCTTGCCGGATGCCCTCCTCGTTCGGGTGTATGCGAACGCCGCACGCGACGACGAGTTCGTCGAGATCGGGAATCCGCGTCCCGAATCGATCGATGTGAGCGGTTGGGCGCTCACAGACCGTGAAGGGACCGCCACGTTCCCGCTCGATTCAATCCTGCCGGCGGGCGGCCGCCTCCTCGTCACGCGAAACGCGACGAGCTATGCCGAGGACACGCTCGAGGCGGCCGATTTCTCCATGGGAGCGGACGACGCGCGCCAGATGGAAGGCGACGCGCTCCGCCTCGCGGATGCGGGCGACGAGGTCCTCCTCATCGATCAGGGCGGCACGGTCGTCGACCTGTACGCGTGGGGCGACTCGTCGTACGCGGGCCTAGGATGGATCGGTCGCTCGGCCGAGCGGATGGGGCGTGGGGAAATCGCGGTGCGAGGTCGAGACGGCGCGGGAGGGTGGGTCGACCGCGATGCCGCAGAGGACTGGGAAGGCATTCGACACCACCGGCTGGCCCAGTCCTCGTTCGACCTCGGACCCTTCGAGTTGCGAGGTGCGACGACCGCGGTCCTCTCTCCGGATTCGGGCGACCTCCCATTGCTCGGGTTCCTCGGTGCCGCCCGTTCGACCATCGAGGTCGGTGTGTACACGTTCCAGAGCGAGCGCATCGCGTCAGTCCTCGCCGCGGCGGCCGGACGGGGCGTGCAGGTCCGGGTCCTGCTCGACGGCTCACCCGTCGGCGGCGTCGAAGCGGACGAACACCGGGTCGTGGGCGGTCTGTTGGCGGCCGGCGTCGAGGTCCGCTGGCTCGCGGGTGGCACGGACATCGTGAAGCGATATCGCTACCTCCATGCGAAGTACGCCCTCGTCGACGGGAGCGCCGCGTGGATCGGCTCCGAGAATTTCGGGACCGCCGGATTCCCTTCCGACCATGAGGGCAACCGCGGCTGGTCCGTGATCGTGGACGACGCGGATCTCGCGGGGCTTGTTCGAAATGTATTCGAGACCGACTTCGATCCGCGGCGACCGGATTCGATTGCCGCAAGCGAACCGGCACGCGTGCCTTTGCCGCCCACTCCTCCGTTCGTCCCGTGGTCTCCCGGGCCGCCCTCCGCACCCCGACCTGCGCGGATCGTCCTGGCGCCGGACACGACGCTCGACGCGGAGGGGATCCTCGGCCTGTTCGCCTCTGCGAAGGTGCGACTCTCGATCGACGCCTTCTACCTCGACGAGATGTGGGGAGACACCCCGAGTCCCTTCCTCGAAGCCGCCTTCGCGGCCGCGCATCGCGGTGTGTCCGTGCGGATCCTCCTCGACGGGAGCTGGGCTTCGGTCGAGGCCGACTCGGGAACGAACGACGACGTCCTGGAGCGCATCAACCGTCGCGCGACGGACGAACGTCTCCCTCTCGAGGTCCGACTCCTGAAGCCTCGCGGCTCGATCGAACGGCTCCACAACAAGGGTGCGGTCGTGGATAGGCGCGCGGTAGTCGTCTCGAGCATGAACTGGGCGCTCGGCTCGGCGACGGAGAATCGCGAGGTCGGCCTCATCGTGGACGATCCGGTCCTCGCGAGGACGTTCGAGATCTCGTTCGACGCAGATTGGGATGGGCGGTCGACCTCCGGCGTCGATGCATGGCGGCTCGAGGACCCGCTCGCGCTCGTTGCACTGTATGCGCTCGTCGCCGTCGCATCGGCCCTCTCCCTTCGAAAATTGAGACCGAGGAACAAAGACATAAAGCCCGGCGTGCGGGTGCGAACGCGTGCCTCCCTCGGAGCTCATCTCCGCGGCCGATATCGAGAAGTTCGGCTACTGCCCGCTCAGCTGGTGGCTCA
>DATGWB010000149.1:0-5976 GCA_035299725.1 Thermoplasmata archaeon | reverse complement strand
TCGCTCGGCTCGACGGTCGACGCGGAGGTGCTCTACAAGGTCTCGAGCACGGTCCGACCCGAGGAAGTGAAGGGCCTCATCGAGAAGGCATTGGAGGGCGAGTTCCTCCGGGCCCGCGAGGTCCTCGATCGACTCCTGATCGAGTACGGGCTATCCGGAGAAGACATCGTTCGGCAGCTCCACCGGACCGTCTTTGACCTGAACATCCCGGACGAATCGAAGGTCCGGCTGCTCGACCAGATCGGGGAGACGGACTTCCGCCTCACAGAGGGGAGCAGCGAGCGAATCCAGATCGAGTCGCTCCTGGCCCACTTCGCGCTGATCGGCCAGGACCTGAGCAAGAAGTGATCACGGCCCGAAGAGCGGGGCCCACGACTTGTACGCCGTTTGATCCTTCGGCGACGCCTCGGTCATCCGCGCGAGCGCCAGGACGATCGGGGCTGACTTGGTCGCAACGAATTCCGTGATGCACGCGTCGGCGAGGAGGAGGTTGTAGCCTTCGTTGGCGGTGGGGGAATCCCGGGATCCGAGGTTCGCGATGAGGTCGAGCTTGCTCAAAACCGTCTCCTCGTCGACTTCCCCATAGACCTTCGGCTCCGGGGAGCGAACGCGGAGGGCTGCCTGGAAGAGGACATACAGGCGCTCACTCGTCCGGCTGAAATTCAGGACGAACCGCGCCGCATGGGCGAACAAGAACCGACGGGCGGCTTCCGTATCGTAGCCTTTCGCGGTCAGGAGCCTTCGGGCCGCCGCGACAACGAGCCCTTCCGCGAGGACCGAGGCCGCGTATCCATCCCGAAGCAAGGCGAGGGTCGCATCGATGCAAGCCGCATCGCTCGGGGCCGACGCAATCAGGTGCATTCGTTTCCGCCCGGGCTCGTCCAACGGCCGACCACCGGACGATAGGGCCTCGAGGTCGACCCATTCTTTCCCGAGGACCGCGAGGATCGTCTCGAATGCAGTGCGATCCCGCGGGCCTTTCACGAGATAGTCGACGGCGGGCCGCAAGATCCTGCGGGCGTCTTTGAAGCCGATGGCGCGGGCGAGTTGCCAGGACTTGACCGAGAGGAACAGCTTCCGACCGCCTTCGCCCATGTCCTCGAGCGCCGTGCGGAAGAGCATGTCCCCCGCCATCTTGCGCTCCCAGCCTTCGTCGACCATCCCGAGGAAGATCGACTCCGCCTCGGCGACGTCGCCTGCCCGGACCGCAAAGAGGAACGATCGCCCGAGATGCGTGACCTCACCCGATACGATGCGGGGCGGTTTCGCCGGAGTGGCTGGCTTCTTCTCGGATGCGGCATAGGCGATGGCTTGCAGCACCGGGAGGACTTGGAACCGCGGTTCCATCACGGGGGTAAGGTTCGCCGCCGCGCCGAGGATCGCGAGGCTTCGCGGCGCCACCCCGGACGCGCGATCGTAATGCGAGGCGACTCCGCGGGCCGCGGCGCGGACGAGTTCGAGCGGCGGGGCCTTCGCGCGGAAGGCCTTGACGGCCGCGTCGACGGCGTCAGGCCTCGAGGCGCCCACCGCGGTCTCGACCTCCGTCAGGAGCGACGGAAGGGCCGCGACCGCCATCGGGCGCGCCCATCACGAGGTGCTTAGAAAAACCTTCGTCCCGGAACGCTCGAAGGACCACGCGCCTGATTTTCGGAGCCCGGCGCAACGGTCAAATCCGACTGACTCTTAGGGTGGCGGGCCCATGGCGACGCGCTTCGCGTTCTGGCGAAAGATCGAGGAGGACTCCCTTGCGGAGAAGCACGCGCAGCCCGGCCTCCTCTCCGACTTCATCCTCGGGAGCCAAGACGGTCTCGTCAACGTCCTCGGCGTCATCCTCGGGGTCGCGATCGCCTCCTACCGGTACCCGAACCCGATCGCGATCATCCTCGCGGGCGGCCTCGCGGCCGCGTTCGCCGAGTCGATCTCCATGGGGGCCGTCGCATACACGTCGACGGTCGCACGCCGGGACCACTACGCCGCGGAGGTCGAACGGGAGCGGCAAGAGATGCAGGACTTGCCGGACCTCGAGCGGAACGAGGTGCGGGAAATCCTCGAGCGTTGGGACTTCCACGGCGAGGAGCTCGAGGAGATGGTGGACAAGATCACTTCGAAGCCGAAGGCGTGGCTGGAACTCATGATGGCCCACGAGTTGAATCTCGCGCCGGTCGAGAAGACTCAGGCCCGCAAGAGCGCAATCCTGGTCGGCCTCGCCGCGATCCTCGGATCGCTCGTCCCCCTGATCCCGTTCATCGTCATCGGCCGGGACATCCTCCTCGGCATCGCTGTGTCGCTCGTCGTCAGCGCCATCACGCTGTTCCTCATCGGCTGGTGGAAGGCCCGGACGACCGTCGGTCGACCGACGCGGAGCGGCGTTCAGATGGCCATCATCGGTCTCGCGTCCGCGATCGCGGGGTTCGGCATCGCGTTCCTCGTGAGCGGCGGGATCGGCGCGTAGACCCTCAGCGTCCAGTCGCCGCCCTCTTCACGACGCGGTCCTCCACGCCCCGCAATCTTTTCAAACCCCCTCGCATTCGTCCCCTTTCGCGCGGTGCTAGTCTAGTCTGGTTAGGACATAGCCTTGCCAAGGCTATAAGGCGGGTTCAAATCCCGCGCACCGCACTCTTATCCACGGCGGGCCCCCTCCGGGACGCGGCCTCGACGGCACTCCACGGCACGCGGACAAGGAGCCGCAATTGAGGCCCAATGTTGCTTTCTGGACGCGGGAAATGAAAAAACGACCGATGCTTTTATTTCGGAGACCTTTCCATCGGCCGCCGAAGGAATGGGATCCTTGTGATGTCAAAACCGCGTATGGCCTTCGTTGTGACTTTGGGCATCGCGGCCGCCCTCCTCGGCGTGTCGGCGTTCTCGACGCCGACCGCGGCCGCCAACAACGTCTCGATCACGCTCTACGGGAGCCGCGTCGCGGGCTGGGGATACACGAACACGACCCTCGCGATCCCCGGCCCCGCGCTGACGGTCCACGTGGGCGACAACGTGACGTTGGTTCTGAATGCGACAGACAACCGGAACCACAACTGGTTCATCGACTACAACAACAACTCCGTGGTCAACCCGGGCGAGCCGAGCTCCCCGACGTTCACGAGCGCCGGATTAACATGGAACTTCACCGTCTCGAATAACACCGGCACTTTCCGGTACCGGAGCCGGGTCGGCTCGGACACGGTGACCATGTGGGGCAACATCACGATCCTCGCCGCGCAGACGACGCCGCCCCCCTTGCTGCCGGGCGGTGAGAACACGGTCTTGATCGTCGTCGGCGTGATTGTGATCATCGTCGCGGTGATCGCCTTTGCCGCGTTCTTCTGGCGCCGGATGGGCAAGCCAGGGACGCCCCCGCCTCCGCCGCAGTGAATGAACCGGGCGCGGAATCGACCGCGCCCATCGCCTTCTTTATTCGCGCGCATCTCGGGGAACGGGAGTGCGTTCCACGTGCCGGCAATGATCGTTTTTGTAGGTCGCAGCTAGTCAGACCGATGCCTTTATCGCCACGAGAGGCCCGTGCGACGCACCAGGGTGGGATGCGGTGCCGACGATTCATCCCCGAACGTTCGGGGCGGTTGTGCTCGCGGGCCTCGTGCTCGCTTCCTTCGGATTCGCGATTCCGGCGACGGCGACAGCGAGCCCGACCTACCTCTACGCAAATCGGAGCACGGGCTGGGGCTTCGCGAACACGTCGTTGACGAGCCCGGGTCCGTCCCTCGAGGTTGAGGTCGGAGAACACGTCACACTGAACCTGACGTCTGTGGACGGACGAAACCACGACTGGTTCATCGACTACAACAACAACTCGATCGTCGACGCGAACGAGAGCTATTCCGATTCCGGCACGTTCCGGAGCAACCTCCAATACAACTTCACGGTTGGAAACCAGACCGGCACGTTCGTCTACCGATCTCGGTTCAACGGAGATGGGAACCTCTGGGGCGACATCACGGTCCGCCCCGCCGGATTCCTCGGAGGTCTCCTAGGCAATCCCCTCCTGCTCGCCGGCATCGTCGCCGTGATCGTCGCGATCGTCGCGGTCGCGATCTGGGCTCGCCGCCGACCCCGGCAGCCTGAAGAACCACCGGCCGAGTGACCTCGGGCGCGCGCAATCGACGGAGCCGCGGAGCCTTCTTATCGCGAGCGCCCATTTGCCGCTCCTTGTGACGCGACTGTCGGACATCGGGGAGCGCGGAGCGATCGACATCCTCGCGCGAATCTATGACCGCGGGCAGCCGATCGGCCTCGGTCACGACTGCGGCGTCGTCGAGTGGGGGGACGATTACCTCGTCGTGACGACGGACGTCGTGAACCGGAAGACGCACATCCCCGCTGGGGCGACGGCCCCGCAGATCGGCTGGTATGCGACCGCGGTGAACCTCAGCGACATCGCGGCGGCCGGTGCGAGACCGCTCGGCTTCGTCGCGGCCTTCTCGATGCCGGCGGATACCGAGGTGGAGTTCCTCCGCGGCCTCGCGACGGGGATGGAGGAATGCGTCCGCGAGTTCGGGATCGCGGTGCTCGGCGGCGACACGAAGGAGGCGGACATCCTCTCGATTGCCGGCACCGCGTTCGGTCGGGTGCGGAAGGACCGGATCCTTCTGCGGACGGGGGCGCGGCCCGGCGATGCGATCGTCGTCACGGGTGACCTGGGGCGCGCGGGCCACGCCGCGAAGATGCTCGAGCAGTCGTCCGGCGGGCGGACCGAGGCACTGAACCAACTCCTGCGGCCGTATCCGCGGATCGCCGACGGCATGTTCTTCTCCGAGTCCGGCGCGGTCACGAGTTGCATGGACCTGTCGGATGGCCTCGGGGTGAGCCTGTCGCAGATGGCCGGGATGACGAAACTCTCATACCAGATCGACGAGGCTGCCCTCCCGCGATACCAAGGCCTCGCGTCCCTGCCGCCCGCGGTCGCGAAGGATCTCGTCCTGTATTACGGAGGCGACTACGAACTCCTTGCGACGGTTCGGCCGGATGCGATCCAGACCGTGCTCGCGAGGTACTCGGACTCGTCCGTGCGAGACCGGAGACGGCTCACCGTGATTGGCAAAGTCGCAACGTCTGGCGGGAACGTCCTCGTGACGAAAACCGGGAGGGAACCGCTCTTGGCGAAGGGCTGGGAACACTTCCGTTCTTCCGGCATTCGGTAGTGACTCACAAAGTGTTTTAACCCGATAGGACCAGTGTACCGATAGACGATGATTTCGGAACCGGAAATCCTCGATGTCCGGGAGCCGCCCGGCAAGGCGATGGGGAAGGTCGCCGAGCTCTGGAAGCCGGTCGCGGGCACGAACAAAATCATGTGCACGGCGTGTGCCCGCTATTGCAAGATCGGCGAGAACCAGGTGGGCTTGTGCGGCATTCGCGGGGTTCACGAGGGCAAGCTCTGGTTGTACGTCTACGGCCGCGTCATCACGGGCCACGTCGACCCGATCGAGAAGAAACCGGTGTCGCACTACCGTCCTGGATCGAAGATCTTCAGCATTGCGACGACCGGCTGTAACTGGCTTTGCCACCCGGCGGGGACGCCAATTCTGATGGCCGACTGCACCACAAAGCCCGTCGAGGAAGTCGTTTCTGGCGATGCCTTGTGGTCCATCGCCGACCCGACTGGCCAGCCAACACCCGACATCGTCACGTCGGCGGGCTCCAGGAGGGCGAGCGTGTTCCGCGTGGTCGTAGAAGGACAGCGGGAGCCCCTCTTCGGAACCGCGGAGCATCCGGTTTTCACGTCTCAGGGCTGGAAGACAATCTCACGGCTTCGAAATGACGACCAAGTGCTCGTCCGAAGGGGGTCGCTTCCCTGGGACGAGATTCGGCGACTTCGCCGGATCCCAGGCCACGGGTTCAGCTTTCACCCGACAGAGACCGCCGCCTACCTCCACCTCGCGGCGAGGAAAGACCTGACCGCCCCCGCGTTTCAGTGGTCAAAGGTCCTCGCGGTTTTCTCAGAAGGCACCCTGGAGAAAG
>DATGWB010000148.1:0-3146 GCA_035299725.1 Thermoplasmata archaeon | reverse complement strand
GAAGACCGCGCCGAGGTAGCCGGCTCCCTCCGTGAAGTCCTCCCGAAGCGGCGTGCCTCCGAACAGGCTCCCGGCCAAGAACGCGCCGACGATGGCCGAGAGTCCGACGACCTCCGCGATGAACGCGTAGAGGAAGGTGATCGCCATAGCGATGATGAAACCGCCGTGCTTGAGTCCCAGTTTCATCCCCTCGACCTGGATGCGGACGACGACCTTTCGGAAGAAATACAGGCCGACGGCCATGCCGACACCGAGGAAGGCGAGGGCGGTCCCGACGAGGATCGCCAACGAGGCCGGGTCGAGTTGACCCCGACTCGTGCCGACGACGAGCGAGAGGATGATCAGGCTTAGGATGTCGTCGACGACCGCGGCGCCCATGATCGTCTCCGCGATGGGTTGTCGCATGAGGCCGAGATCGAGGAGGACTGCGGCCGCAATCGCCGTGCTCGTTGCGGTCAGGGTCGCGCCGACGAAGAGGGCCATCGTGAACTGCGTCCCGTTGACCCCGACGTCGCCCGAGGGCACGAGGAGGAACGCAGCCAGGAACCCGAAGACGAGCGGGAGGGCCACCCCGCCGCTGGCCACCAGGATGTTCTTCCGCGTGTAGATCGTGCGAAAGTCGGTCTCCAAGCCGATCACGAAGAGGAGGAAGATGGCTCCCAGGCTGGCGAAGCTCGCCACGAGAGCGGGGTCGAACAGAGTCACATTGAAGTAGTAGCCGATCACGCTCGGCCCCAGGAGAATCCCGAGCACGATCTCGCCCACGATCGTCGGCTGCCGGAACCGCTTGATCGTGAAGTGGCTCAGGGTCGCGAGGACCAGCAGGATCGTGAGCTGCTGGTACAGGACCTCGGTGCCCGCCATCGCGGGACTGAAACGCGCCGAGCCTATTAAATCACTAACCGAAGGCGGTTCGTCACCGACGGCGCGCGGCACGCGCTCCCGTTACAGGAGAACAGATGACGCGGATTTCCGCATGTTTTCGGAGTCGATTACTGATTCCGTTTCGCCCGATTGCGGCGCACTTCGTCCTCGGTCACGATGACGCTGAGGTGCAAGACGCCGTCGTCCGGGTCCGGGTCGTACCGGACACTCCGGCCCTCCGACAGAATCTTGTGGAACTGGATTTTCACGGTCCCGAGACAACGGAGGACGCCGCGAGATTATGAAACTCGACGGCGTGGTTCTCCGGTGCGATAGGTGATAACGATTTCCCGCCCCGGATCCGGCATGCGACCTGAAGCGAGGGACAGAAAAAGGTGGGATGGGAAGAATCGGATGGGTGGTCTCACTGCTTCATCAAATCGAGGCCGTTCCAGTCTCCGCCGAAGTCCTTGACCTGGCCCGTGGCGAGCTGGAACCGGGCGCGGAGCTTGCCGTTCTCGAAGAAGATGTACGCATTCCGGAGGCAGGATGTGTAGAGGTTCTTCCTCTTGCCCTTCTGGGTGAGGATGCGTTCGACGCACTGGATGAGCCCGACCTCTTCGAGGATTCGGATCTTGCGGTAGCATGCGGCGATCGGGATGCCGTACCGCTGGCTGATCTCCTGGGCACTGATTTTCCGCTTGTACGTGGCGAGAAGGATCTTGGCGCTGTATTCGTCGGTCAGAAGTTGGGACGCCTCGAGGGGCGAAAGCAACTTCGAGGTCCCTTGGAATCCGTCATTTTCCGGGCTGGTGTTTCCCTCCACGGTACCGACCCCACACAGTTCTGCGGCGTCGATGATTCCCCGGGATATTTAAGCTATCGCGCTTGATTATCAGACAAAAAACTCGTTTTGGCGTTTGATTATCAGGGCACCGGAAAACGCGCGCGCACGCGCGCAATCAGGAGTCGAGGGCCGCGTTCAGTTCGATCCACTTGCCATTAATCTCTTTGTCGACATCGAACTCGAACTTGACTCGGAAAATGCCTTCCTGATACACGAGCTGCGCGGATTTCAGGAGGGACCGGTACAGTTTCATTGTCTTGCCTTTCGGCGTCGTCACGATCTGCGCGACGTTCAGGAAGCCGGCTTCCTCGAGCTCGTGAATCTTCCGATAACAGGCGGCGATCGGGATGTCATACTTGTCGCTGATCTCTTGGACGGACCGCGACGTGACTTGAGTCGCTACGAGAATCCGCTCCGCGTACTCGTCCGTGAGCAAGCGCGAGACGTCCTTTTCTCGCATTGGTCTCGATTCAGTGTATGGCTATTAATGACTCTTCTATCCGGTTCTCGATTTTGATACTCGCGGATCGGGAGGACGGGGCCGATTTCCGACGATCGGATCCGGTCATACGATCGGGCGCAAATCCGCTTTCGGGACCCCGCCGGACCACTCCCAGGCGAGGCCGAACAACTCCGTGTACGGCTTCTGACCGTAGAGGACCACGGAACCGTTGATGCTGTCCAGATGGAGCACGACCCGAGCGAGGTTCTCCAGTTTCGCGGCGGACGCGCTCTGCGGCGTCACGAATCCGATGAAGACGTCTTTGGCGCGGCGGACCGCGGAGAACACACCGGACATCTGCTCGAGGACTTTCTCCCCGTACACGGACTCCAGCGTGTCGAACGCCATGAGGGCGAGGAACGGACGCTCGGATTTCGGGAGTTGGAACTCGACGTTCGACCATTTCAAGTCCGAGTCGACGCTCGTGCCCTCCATGTGTAGGACGGTCCGCGAGACGTCCGCGGAGCCGAGCGTGGCCGACTCGAAGACACGCACTTGCGAGTCGAACGTGCCGGGCGGCAGGTGGGGGCTCACCAGCTCGCGGAGGAACTCCGCGCTGCCTTTCCGCGGCGGGACGTGGGCCACGCCGCGGCCCTGGGCGACGAAATTGCAGATGATCGCGGTTCGGAGCCAGTCGACGTAGTCCGAGGGCACGGCGTTGGAGATCTCGAACGCGACGACGCGGCCCCGGTGGAGTCCCCCCGTCAACCGGTCGAGCGGCTCGAGCCCGAAGCTGACGGCATCCTTTGACAGGTCCTTCGCGGGCCTCCACAGTTGCGGCCTGACCGGGCGGACTTCTTCCCGGATGTCGAAGGCCGTGAGGCGCCCCCCGTCGAGCGTGTAGAGGTATCGATGTTGCTGGATCTGCTGGCCCCGGAGCTTCTCGATCGTCAAGACCCGGAGCCGGCGGCCCTGGTGGTCCGCGGACACCAA
>DATGWB010000147.1:0-2182 GCA_035299725.1 Thermoplasmata archaeon | reverse complement strand
GAGGAGATCGACTTCGAACCGCAGGTCTGGCACGACGGCGGATCCGGCGACTCCTACGCCCGGTTCATTTGTCGTTTCAACGAGCTTCGGGAGTCGTGCGGGATCATCCTGCAAGCCTTGGAGAAGATGCCGAAGACCGGTCCGTACCGGGTGAAACCTCCGCGGCGGGCGGAGGGCGAAGGGTACGCCAAGACGGAAGACTCCCGGGGGGAGGCCCTCTTCTACGTGATCGGTGACGGCGACGATCGACCGTATCGGGTCAAGATCCGCAGCCCCGTCTTCTGCACGATGGCGGCGACGCCGACGCTGCTCCGCGGGAACAAGCTCGCCGATGTGGTTTCCATCCTCGGTTCCGTGGACGTGTGCGTCGGGGAGATGGACAAGTGAGCGCACCCCTTGTCCCGAACCTGTTCGGGGCGTGCAAGGTCCTCGTCACCGCGATCATCGGGATCTTGCAACAGATCGTCTACGCCTTGGCGGGCCCGGTGCCGCCGCTGCGAGGCCTCGGAGACTGGATTGGTTCCGACCCCGTCCTCACGGTCATCACGTACCTCATCGTCGTGACGGTCGTCGTGCTCTGGGTCACGGTCCTCAACCTCTTCACGATCATGTGGGTCGAGCGGAAGCTGTACAGCCGTCTCCAGGACCGCTACGGGATCATGATCTCCATCTGGTCCCTTCCGTTCTGGCCCTTCAACCGAACCCACCGGCCGACGCACAAGGGCATGGGGTACCTGCAGAACCTGGCGGACGGCGTGAAACTCATCCAGAAGGAGAACATCACCCCGAGGAACGCGGACTCCGCCATGTTCCACATCTCGCCCGTGCTCATCGCCGCCTCCACGCTCATGGTCTTCGCGGTCCTGCCCTGGAGCAGCGGGTTCTATGTGGCGAACCTGGACCTCGGGATCCTGTTCGCCCTAGCGGCATTCTCCCTCGCCCCGCTCGGGATCCTGATCGCGGGTTGGGCCGCGAACAACAAATACACCCTCGTGGGAGGTCTCCGCGCCGCGGCGATGATGCTCTCCTACTCGATCCCGATGGTCCTCGCGGTCATCGCCCTCGTCGTCTTCACGGGCTCGCTCAACCCCATCACGATCGTCCAGCAACAAGACCGGCCCCTGATGGTGTTCGGCACGGCCCTTCCGATTCCCGCGTGGTACGTCTTCGGCCCGCAGGTGATCGGCTTCTTCGTATTCTCGATCGCGATGATCGCCGAGATGGAGCGTGTGCCCTTCGACATCCCGGAGGCCGAGGCCGAACTCGTCGAGGGCTGGACGACGGAATACAGCGGGATGCGCTTCGGCATCGTCTTCGCGTTCAAGTGGCTCCGGATGCTCGCCGCGTGCGCCTTGATTTCCATCTTGTACCTCGGGGGATGGAGCGGCCCGGTCTTCGCGACCCTCTCCGTCGGCGGCGTGCCCGTCCCGATTGTGCCCGAGGAAGTTTGGTTCATCCTCCGGGTCTACCTCCTGGCGGCCTTCTTCGTGGTGCTCTCATGGTCCGTCCCCCGCGTGAGGATCGATCAGATCCTGAACATCGGGTGGAAGCGCCTGATCCCCTACTCGCTCCTCGCGATCCTCGTGGCCGCTGGCTTTCGAGCGGTCGGGTGAGCGCCGTGGAGGGCGACTCGCGGGCGGGAACGGGGACGGGATGCTTTGGACGTTGACTGGGAGTTCATCGCGTTCCTCGTGCTGAGCGTGTTCGAGGTCGCAGGCTCGATCCTCGTCGTGATCAACAAGCGCCTCGTCCGGGCCGCCTTCTGGCTCGCCTTGACCCTCGTGACGATCGGCGCGATCTACCTGCTCTTCCTAAGCGAATTCATCTTCATCATCCAGATCCTCGTGTACGCCGGAGCGGTCCCCGTGCTCGTGGTCTTCGGGATCATGCTCACGCGGCGGCGGATCATGGACGAACCTGGTCGAGGCGGCGTCGTGATGCTGCGGGAATTCACCATCGTCCTGGCCGTCGCCGCTTTGTTCGGCGTGATGGCCGTGTCCTTCCTCGCACCGGTGAGCTGGCCCCAGTCCGCCACAGCGATCCCGGTTTACAATCCGCCTCCGACGTCCTCTCCGGGGATCGCCAACTCGCTGTTTGATTCCTTCGCGATCGCCGTGATCCTGATCGCGGTCCTGCTCGGCTCCGCGATGATCGGCGGCGTCTACCTCGCGAAGATGGACGA
>DATGWB010000146.1:0-8899 GCA_035299725.1 Thermoplasmata archaeon | reverse complement strand
TCGTCGCCGAAGCCGGATTCGCCTCGACACATTTCAGAGGGAAGTCCACCCACCGTCTACCGACAGTGCCGCTCCGGTCATGAAGGGCACCTCGTCACTCGCGAGGAAGAGGATCGCCCTCGCAATCTCTTCCGGTTTTGCGGCCCGTTTCTGCGGAACGGACGCAATGAGGCGCCGGTGGTATTCTTTCTTGTGGAGCCCCGACGCCTGCGCGTCTCGATCGAGCATCGGGGTCTCCACGTTACCCGGGCAGATCGCATTCGCGCGAATCCCGTCTTTCGCGTGGTCGACCGCAAGGACGCGGGTGAAGAGGACCATCCCGCCCTTCGAGGCACAGTAGGCGGACGACAGGGGCGTCGCGACAAGGCCAGAGTCGGACGCCACGTTAATGATGTTCCCTCGCTTCCGCCGGATCATCCCGGGAAGGGCATACTTCGTGCAAAGAAACGCTCCCTTTAGGTTGATGTCGAGGACCGAATCCCACTCCCGCTCGGTCAGGTGTTCCGTCGACCTCTCCACGTAGATCCCCGCGTTATTCACGAGCACGTCGAGCGGGCCGAACGTCTTCTCCGTTCGTACCATGAAACGCCTCGCATCCGCGGCCTTTGAAACGTCTCCCCGGATCCCGAGGATCCGGCCACGCGAACCCAGCCGGCGAACGGCTCGGCCGAGCCTGGCGGCGTTCCGGCCCGTGACGGCGACCTTGGCGCCCTCTTCGAGGAAGGCTCGCGCGGTCGCAAAGCCGATTCCGGACGAACCGCCCGTGATGAGCACGACATGCTTTTCGAATCGGTTCATTGCCCGGATAACGAGTCTACCTGTTTATCCTTCCTCCGGCGCGGAATCTCCGAATCCGTTTTCCCGCGAGTCGCGTTCCACGTCGCGTGACGGGGACGAACCGCGCGCGGTTTCGAGGGTATGCCCTCGTCCTCTGCGGCGCCGTACTCTTCGGCATCGCGGCGTCCCTCAGCAAGCTCTTGCTCACCATGGGCCTCGCCCCCGTCGAACTGAGTTTCTACAGTCAGCTCGTCGCCGGCCTTCTGTTCCTCCCATCCGTCCGATGGCGCATGTTCGTCCGGAGAGATTGGCGGATCCTCCTGTTCCTCGGGAGCGTCGGCGGCGCCGTCGCACCGATTCTCTTCTACGTGGGGATCGCGCGTACGACCGCTGCGAACGCGGCGATGCTCCAGAACGGGGAGCCCCTCTTCACGATCGGGTTCGCCTATCTACTCCTCGGGGAGCGGGTTCTCCGTCGCGGCTACGCCATGATTGCCGCCATCGCCGCGGGCGCCTTCGTCGTCGCGACAAACTTGGAATTCTCGGACGCCGCCTTCGCACCATTCCTCGCGGGAAACCTCTTGCTGATCGGCGCATCCGCCTTCTGGGGACTCGACAACACCGCGAGCGCCGTCATCACGCGGAGGGTCAGCATCCCTGCGGTGCTCGGCGTCCGGTTGCTGCTCGGTTGTGTCTTCCTGACGCCCGTCATCGTGGCCACGAACACGTCTCTTGCCGTCCCGACGGACGCGATCCCGCTCCTGGTCGGATATTCGGTCGTGACGATCGCCGTATACGCGACCGCGCTCTACTACGCCTTCCGAACGATTGGCCCCCTCCGATCCGGAGCGGTCCTCTCGACGTCGGCCTTGTGGGGCGTCCTGTTCGCGGTCCTCCTCTTCCCAAACCAACTCCCGAGTGGGACACAACTGGCGGGCGGCGCGGTGATGGTCCTCGCCCTCATCGGGTTGTACTTGCTCGGGGAGCCGCGTTCTGCGGAGGGGCCGCCGACATCTGAGGCGTTGAGTGCTTCTGCGCGAGATGGTCCGCGATCGCCGTGACGCGGAGGAAAGGAAGGGCACCCCCGCTTCACGATTCAGGCTTCCTTGGAGGGAAGGACCTTGCAGCGCTTTCACGGCGGGTGAGACCTGAGATCAAAGTCGTGAGAGAGCCGACCCGGGCCCTATTTCGGCGCGACGTTTGTGATCGGTCTTTCGTGGGGGTGGGCTATGAGCCCGGCCCACCGCGAGAAAGACCGCGCGCCGACCTTGGTGCGTCGCCCGTCTCGTGTGATGCAAGAGCTTCGAGGATGGTTGCGGACGGCACGAAGAAGAGGCTTCCGGTAACCGCGCGGCTGAAGTCGAGAAGTCGGTCGTAATTGCCTGGCGGCCGGCCGATGAACATGTTCTCCAGCATCCGTTCGATTGTGCGAGGCGAACGGCTGTAACCGATGAAGTAGGTGCCGAACTCGCCTTGGGCTGCATGACCGAAGGGCATGTTGTCCCGCAGGATCTTGATCTCCCTGCCTTCATCCTCAATCTTCGTCAGCACATTGTGGGCGAAGCTCGGCTTGACGGAGTCCTCCAGCTCGATGTCGGTCAGCTTCCTCCGGCCAACGATGCGCTCCTGCTCTTCGGTAGGCAGCGCGTTCCAGGCGGCTAGATCATGGAGGTACTTCTGCACGATGACGTAGCTGCCCCCGGCGAATGCGGGATCCTCCTCGCCGATGAGCGTGGCTTCGATGGCCTCCTGCCCCCTGGGATTCTCCGTCCCATCGATGAAACCGATGAGGTCGCGGCTGTCGAAGTAGCGAAACCCATGCACCTCGTCCACCGGGGCGACGGCGGCTCCAAGCCGGGCCGTAATTTGCGTCGCTAGCTCGAAGCACAGGTCCATTCGACTCGCCCGGATGTGGAAAAGGAGGTCGCCCGGAGTCGAGACCGCATGGCGCTCCCCTGCCAGGAGTTCGCGAAACGCTCGCAGCTCGGCGGGACGCGGCGCTCCGAAGAGCCGGTCCCACGCGACGGAGCCAAACGCCACCACGCAGGAGAGACTCCCGTCTAGCTCACGAAATCCAACCGAACGCACGAGGGCGGCCATGTCCCGGCAGCACGATCGGACGGTCCGCCGATTCCCGTCGCCTGGAATCATCGTCACCACCAGAAAAATCGCGGCCCGGGTCAGTGGCGCTACGACCGGTTGCGGGATTGCACCAGCACCGTCTAACGCCTTAGGCGCCGTCATGAGCGTCGTTCTTCCGGCGAGAAACGCCTTACGTGATTTTGGGCGAGTCCGGGATGGCGGCACACGGGTCACACGGTCCTGCGTCGCGGAATGCGTTGTCATGAAATAGCCTTGTGCCCAGCGACCATCATTCAAACGGTCGTTCCAGATCATGTCTAGCCGTTGGCCCAAGCTCTCACCAATGCTTCGACCACCACCCGGATCCTGTCCGACCAAAACCCTATATGTCGCCGAAGCCGTGACGAGGCGACCAAACGAGAAGGTCGGCGCCTACTTCACACCCGGCGATGAAGGTCAAAAGGTAAGATGAAAGAGTCCACGACGAAAAAACAAAAAGTCTCGCCACTGAAGCCCGGCACCAAGGCGCCAAGCTTCACCCTCAAGACGACGCCGGATCAGCATGTCTCGCTCAGAGATTTTCTGGGCAGGCCCGTGGTGCTTTGCTTCTATCCCGCGGATTGGAGCCCCGTCTGCAGCGACCAACTGGGACTCTATGCGCAGCTCATGTCCGAATTCAGGAAGTTCGACGCGGAACTGCTCGGAGTCTCCGTAGACGGAGTCTGGAGTCATTTGGCGTTTTCAAAGGATCGCAACTTGAACTTCCCCCTTCTCTCCGACTTCGACCCGAAGGGGGCCATCTCCCGAACGTACGGGGTCTTCGCCGAACGCAACGGCGAATCGGCGCGGGCGCTCTTCGTGATCGATGAGAAGGGGATCATCCAGTGGAGCTACCTCTCACCGGACGGTGTCAATCCGGGGGCTGACGGAATCCTTTCCGCGCTGGAGAATCTCAAATCACGCGATTGAGGCGAGTGATCAATACGCCCCAGAATTACCAACCGCCCCGGCTGACCCTGCCCGTCGGAGAACGGGACCATGTGGAGGGACAGTCCAATGCTCGAATGGTGCTCGTCGAGTACGGGGACTACCAGTGTCCCTACTGTGGGGCGGCCTACCCGATCGTGAAGAAGGTTCAGAAGGAACTCGGAACGAGGCTCCGGTTCGTTTTCAGAAACTTCCCGATTACCACCTCCCACCCGCAAGCGGAATGGGCCGCGGAGACCGCCGAGGCGGCCGCCGTCCAAGGGAGGTTCTGGGAGATGCATGATTTTCTCTACGAGAACCAAGCCTCCTTGTCCGACCATGGATTCTTCGCCAACTACGCGAAGAAACTCAAGCTGGACGTGAAGAGGCTCGAGCAGGAGGTTGCTCAGCATGTCCATCTGGGGAGAGTTCGAGAAGACTTCATGGGTGGCGTCAAGAGCGGTGTCAACGGGACGCCGACGTTCTTCATTGGTGGCGCGAGATACGATGGTTATCCCGGATTTGGTCCTTTGATCGCGGCGCTCGAAACGGCCGAGAAGGGCTGACCGCAACTCGGCCGATAGCTGGACGAGTGTCGGTCGGCACCCCGCTTCGTGCACTTGCCCTCATTGCAAAGCCATAAATCCAGCCCTCACTTGGTGCTTAGCTATGCCCATGATTGACGTGTATGCCCCGGCAGACCTTTTCCCGGCCGGGACCAACAGTCTGCTTGGCAAGGAGCTGACGATGGCCGTTCTCCGCGCCGAGGGCGTCGCAACCCCCGGGCCCTTCCACCTGAATAACACCGCGGCGTTCATCCACCGAATGGATCCGCACGCGGTTCACACCGCGGCAACTGACTCCGCCCGCACGGTGCGTGTTCAGGTCATTACGCCTCCCGCGGCCTTGACTCGCGATGGCCAGAAGCAACTCGTCAAAGAGATCACCGAGATTGTGACCAAGATCTCCGGAGACCCGACACAGGCCAGTCGCACCTGGGTGATACTGACCGAGGCCGCAGAGGGCGGTTGGGGTCTCTCGGGCACGGCGTTCGGCCGTGAGGAGTTCGCGGCGCTCGCGGCGAAGGCGGCTGCGGCGCGGGCGAAGAGTGTGACGCCTCAGTAGCACCCGGTTGCACCGTCGCCCTTCAATCGATTGTCCGTAAGCGGGGACTCGTCGAATCCCGGCAATCGGCCCGCCGCATGTTTATCCGGAGGCCCACGGTGCCCGAGCCATGGCTAGCAGCACCTCGGCGCCATTCGACCCGATGGAGCCCTTCGCCCGGGACGACGTCCTCCGCGAGGCCCTCGACGGTTTCGAGACATTCGACTACAAGCTCTACGGACCGATTCCCCTCCGATTTCACCGAGGCCCGCCGACGAAGTACGAATTCGATCTCAATCTCGGCGTCGTGCATTTCACGGAGCAGGACTTCGCGGGGCTGAGTGAGATTTTCCAGAGGTTCAACGCGAAGTGGGGCACTCAGATGACGTTCTGCGTCTATCCTTCCAAGGAAAAGGCGCGAGACATGATCTTGAACGTTCGCGGGTCGCCGATGGCGCCTGCGGAGATCGACTAGTGCGTTCTCCCGCTCAAGGTAGCTCAACGACGATCTTCCCGCCCTCGACCGCGACGGGATAGGCCCGAACCGGCTTTCGGGCGGGAGGTCCGACGACGTTCCCGGACGTCACGTCGAACCGCGACCCGTGCCACGGACACTGGATGATGGTGCCCTGCAGTCGGCCTTGGCACAACGGCCCGCCCAAGTGGGTGCACGTGTTGTCGAGACAGTACACCTTCCCGCCGACCCTGAACAACGCGAACGGCTTCTGGTTCGAGGTGACGCACATCGCACCGCCCTCCGGCACCTCGCTGTCCATCGCCAAGGCGGCGCGCACGGACCTCGAGAGGCGGGACGAGGTAAAGTCGTTGTCGTCTGGTTTTATCATGATGGTCGGCGAATCCCGCGCGCGTGCTGGCCTTCGACTCGACCGGTCATGGAAAGAATGCGGTCGTCGTCTTGCTCCATGGCTGGCCGCTTGACCGGTCGATTTGGTCTCGGGTCGCACCTCGCGTCGCCGCCTCCGATTTCCGCGTGCTCGCCCCCGACCTCCCCGGTTTCGGCGACAGTCCCCCGATCGACTTCAGCCGGGCGACGGTCGAGGCATACGCCGAGGAGGTCGCGAAGTTCATCGAGCCGTTCAAGGCCCGGAGGGTTGCGGTTGCCGGACACAGCTTCGGCGGATACGTCACACTGGCCCTCGCGGAGCGACGCCCCGACGCGGTCGCTGGCCTCGGGCTCATCGCCTCGCGGACGGCCGCCGACAATGAGACCGCTCGGCGCGGGAGGCACGATACGATCGAGAAGGTCCGCGCGGCAGGCACGAAAGTCTTGCTCCCGGGTCTCGCGGAGAAACTCGTGGGTCCACGGGCGGCGCTCGAATGGCGCCCGCAGGCAACCCTGATGATCGAGCGGGCCCGCCCCGATGGAGTGATGGCGGCCCTCGCCGCGATGGCCGCCCGGCCGGACCGGACGCGCGTTTTCAGTTCCTTCGGAGGGCCGCGGCTCGTTGTCCATGGAACGGAGGACGGCCTCATTCCCGTATCCGAGGCGGCGCCAACCGGACGCAGTCCTCCCGACGTACGCGTGATCCTGGACGGAATCGGGCATATGCCGATGTGGGAGTCGCCGGAGGCGACCGCGGACGCCGTGATTTCGTGGGCCAACTCCCTGCGACGGTGAACGAATTACTATCGACGTGGTAATTCATCGGGAAGCGATCACATCCTTCGTACGGCGACCTAGGAGGACGTCTGAAAGAGCGCGAAAAGACTAAACGCTCGGAGAATCCCTCCTTCGACGAATGCGGGTCGCGATCCTCGGCGTGGGTGGACTCGGCCGGACCCTCGCCTCCGAACTCCGAGGGGACCCGCGAGTGACCTCTCTCTTGCTCGTCGATTTGTTCGGGGAGCGGGCGCGGGTGCTCACGGGGATCCGGGGTCGCGTGGTGATCGAGGCGAAGCAGCTGAACGTTGAGAATCGGATCGCCCTGACGAGGGCGATTGCGGGCGTGGATCTGGTCATCAACGCGACGCTCCCGAAGTACAATCTCGGGATCATGCGGGCCGCTCTGGAGGTCCGGGCGAACTACCTCGATCCCTCGGCCACCGGCTCTCGAGAACCCGGCGGGATGGCGGGGATCTTCGAGCAGCTCGCGCTGGGGGAAGCGTTCAAGGCCGCTGGCCTGACCGCCCTCGTCTCGATGGGACTGGACCCGGGCATCTCGAACGTCATGGCGAGGAGCGCGGCCGACCGGATCGACACGGTCGACGCGATCCGCATCCGCTCCGGAAGCGTCGCGGCGCTGCCCGGGTACACATCGTTCCCACTGTACTCCCGCGAAGTGTTCCTCGCGGATGTCTTGACCCCGCCGACCGTCTGGCTCGACGGCGCGCTCCAGGGCCGCGCGCCCCTCAGCGAGCCCGAAGAGTACCTCTTCCCGCCCCCGGTCGGGTCGCAGCGGACGTACCTCATCTCCCACGAAGAGGTGAAGACCTTGCCGAGGTACCTCGGCAAGCCGATCGGCCGGGTGGACTTCAAGTACGTCCTCGAGCCGCACCTCGTGCAGGCGATCCTCTCTCTCGACAAGCTCAATCTCCTGGCGGACACCCACATGATCCGAATCGGGAACACGATGGTCTCCTTCCGGCGCGCGTTCCTCGCGGCATTCCCGGAACCGTCCGCTCTCGTGCTGCCACTCGAAGGGGCCGAGTCGCTCAGTGTCGAAGTCGAAGGCCGAACGGGCGGGAAGCGGGTCGTTCACCGCGGAGACGTCACACTGACGCATCAAGAGGCGAACCGAAGGCGTTCGACGACGGCGGCTCCGTACCTGGGAGCGGTCGGCGCCGCGATCGGGACCGCGCTCATTGCGGACAAGGCGACGCCGGGGCCCGGCGTGTATCCCGCCGAGGCTTTGGACCCGACGCGCGTGTTCAAGGACTGGGCCGCCCGGGGGCTCCCGATGGCCTGGTCCGAGCGGGTCCTATCCGGTTGACCGTCCACTTCGTGGTTACCGGTGCGCCCGCAGTCCGGTTCTCAAAAAGCTTTAACGTTCCTCCCTCGAATCGGGGGTGGAGGGGGTGCTTCGACGCAGACGCGGACTATTCTGAAACTGTACCTCCACGGGGTTCTCTTCTATCTCCTGTCTCTCGTCTTGACCCTCGGATGGGTGTTCCTCGCGGCGTTCCTGATTGTGTTCGGTTTCGTGGTGGGCCTCGCCATCGCGATCGCGCTCCTGGTCCTGTTGGTCGGCTTCGCGAACGCCTTCGTCACGAGGCGTCTCTGGTTCCCCGTTAAAGGAGGAATGTGGGTGTACTTCCAGCAAGGCTTGGTCATGGGTCTTGCGGTCCTGCTCGTAGGCTTCCTGCTCTCGGGCATCTCGTTCTTCCTCTCCCCGATCGTCGGGTTGGTCATGCTCTTCGTGCTGGCGCCCCCGATCTACGGCGCCGCCGGCCTCTGGGTGGCGGAGTTTTTCCGACTCTCCGTCTCCCGGCGTCCGATGGGACCCGCGGCGCCATCGACCCCACATCGACCGGAGTCATCGGTCGAGTCCCGCACCGGAACGTTCCAGCGCCACGTCGTTTGTCCAACGTGCGGCACCGGCTACGACTTCGTGTCGGAGAGCATCACCGAATGTCCGAAAGACGGCACGTCGCTGCGTCCTTCGAGCCAAGGCGTCTGATACCGTCGGACCAGGCTCACGTCGGATCGCCGAACGTCAGGTAGTGCCACGGCTTCCGGACTTGGTCCGTGAGGTCGATGAACACGTGCTTGATCTGCGTGTAGTCCTCGAGGGAGTAGACACTGAGGTCCTTCCCGAAGCCGCTCTGCTTGTACCCGCCGTGCGGCATCTCGCTGACGAGCGGTAGGTGATCGTTGATCTCCACGGCCCCGAAGCGGAGTGCGTTCGCCGTGCGGTGGGCCCGCTGAACATCCTTCGTCCAGACGGACGAGTACAGGCCGTACACCGTGTCGTTCGCCGCCTCGATCGCTTCGTCTTCGTTCGAGAACTTC